>NZ_JSYE01000037.1:0-23638 GCF_054824025.1 Microbacterium sp. HJ5 | reverse complement strand
GAGCGGATGCCTCGGCCGAGGCATCCGCTCTCTTCCACGTCAGGATCCGATCGGCTCGAGCAGGAAGATCGCGATCTGACGATCGGTCTTGGTCTGGTACTCGTCGTAGTCGGGCCACACCTCGACGGCGCGCGCCCACCACTCGGTGCGCTCGTCGCCCGACAGCTCGCGCGCGAGGTAGTCGCGCTTGTCGTCACCGTCCTGCAGCTCGACGTGCGGGTTCTTGACGATGTTCCAGTACCAGTTCGGCGGTGAGGGATGCCCGCCCTTCGAGGCCACCGCGAGGTAGCGGCCCTCATGCTCGACGCGCATGAGCGCCGTCTTGCGCAGGCCTCCGCTCTTCGCGCCCACGGACGTGAGGACGATGATCGGCACGCCCCGCAGCGTGTTGGCCTTCTTGCCGTCCGAGGCCTCGAACGCCTCGGCCTGCTTGCGGGCCCAGGCGGATGTGGACGGCTTGTACTCTCCGGTCAGCGGCATGGATCCAGGCTATGTCGCGGCGATGGGTGAGGGCCGCGAACGTCGCAGAAACGCACGGATATCGCAGCGGGATGGCGGAAATCCTGCGAAGACTGCGCGATTCGGCGAAGTCCACGCGCCCGCGCGACACGAGAGGACGCCCCCGACCGCCGCGGAGAAGCCGAAAGGCCCCGCGCGAACGCGGGGCCTTTCGGGTGTAGTGCCTGGGTTACAGGCCGGCGATGATGCCGCGCATGAGCTCGGCGGTCTCGCTCGGGGTCTTGCCGACCTTGACGCCGGCGGCCTCGAGGGCCTCCTTCTTCGCCTGAGCGGTTCCGGCCGAGCCCGAGACGATCGCGCCGGCGTGGCCCATCGTCTTGCCCTCGGGCGCGGTGAAGCCGGCGACGTAGCCGACGACCGGCTTGGTGACGTTGGCCTTGATGAAGTCGGCCGCGCGCTCCTCGGCGTCGCCGCCGATCTCGCCGATCATGACGATCGCCTTGGTCTCGGGGTCGGCCTCGAACGCGGCGAGCGCGTCGATGTGGGTCGTGCCGATGACCGGGTCGCCGCCGATGCCGATGGCCGTCGAGAAGCCGATCTCGCGCAGCTCGTACATCATCTGGTAGGTCAGGGTGCCCGACTTCGACACGAGGCCGATCGGGCCCTTGCCGGTGATGTTGGCGGGCGTGATGCCGACGAGCGACTCGCCGGGCGTGATGATGCCGGGGCAGTTCGGCCCGATGATGCGGGTGGTGTTCCCCTTCGACTGCGCGTAGGCCCACGCCTCGGCGGTGTCGCCGACGGGCACGCCCTCGGTGATCACGACGAGCAGCGGGATCTCGGCGTCGATGGCCTCGACCATGGCGCTCTTGGTGAACGCGGGCGGCACGAACGCGATCGACACGTCGGCGCCGGTCTTCTCGATGGCCTCGGCGACCGATGCGAAGACGGGGAGCTCGACGGGGTTGCCGTCGGCGTCGTGGTGCAGGAC
This sequence comes from Microbacterium sp. HJ5, assembly GCF_054824025.1. Taxonomy (NCBI): domain Bacteria; kingdom Bacillati; phylum Actinomycetota; class Actinomycetes; order Micrococcales; family Microbacteriaceae; genus Microbacterium; species Microbacterium sp. HJ5. The sequence continues at coordinate 22,188 of NZ_JSYE01000037.1, read as the reverse complement.
CGTGGTACCGGCCTTGCGGGCGTTCACTCCGCCGACGACCTGCGTGCCGGCCTTGAGCATGAGCGCGGTGTGCTTGGTGCCCTCGCCGCCGGTGATGCCCTGGACGATGACCTTGGAATCCTTGTTCAGGAAGATCGACATTTCTCTGTTCCTCGTTCTTTCGGATTCCGGATCAGGCGTTGGCGAGCTCGGCGGCCTTGTCGGCGCCCTCGTCCATGGTCTCGGCGAGCGTCACGAGCGGGTGGTTCGCGTCGCGGAGGATCGCGCGGCCCTCCTCGACCTTGTTGCCGTCGAGGCGCACGACCAGCGGCTTCGACGCGCTCGAGCCGAGCTCGGCGAGCGCGCCGACGATGCCCTTGGCGACGGCATCGCACGCCGTGATCCCGCCGAAGACGTTGACGAACACGCTCTTGACCTGCGGGTCGCCGAGGATGACGTCGAGGCCGGCGGCCATGACCTCGGCCGACGCGCCGCCGCCGATGTCGAGGAAGTTGGCGGGCTTCACGCCGCCGTGGTTCTCACCGGCGTACGCAACGACGTCGAGCGTCGACATCACCAGGCCCGCGCCGTTGCCGATCACGCCGACCTCGCCGTCGAGCTTGACGTAGTTGAGGTCGTTCTCCTTGGCCTTCGCCTCGAGCGGGTCGGCCGCGGCCTTGTCTTCGAGGAGCGCGTGGCCCGCGTGGCGGAAGTCGGCGTTCTCGTCGAGCGAGACCTTGCCGTCGAGGGCGATGATGTCGCCCTCCTCCGACAGGATGAGCGGGTTGACCTCGACGAGCGTCGCGTCCTCGCCCTTGTAGACGGCGTAGAGCTTGACGAACACGTCGCTCACCTTGTCGACGAGCTCGGGTGCGAAGCCGGCGGCCTCGGCGATCTCGACCGCCTTCTGCTTGTCGATGCCCTGCAGCGGGTCGACCGCGACGCGGGCGAGGGCCTCGGGACGCTCGACGGCGAGCTCCTCGATCTCCATGCCGCCCTCGACGCTGCACAGCGAGAGGTAGGAGCGGTTGGCGCGGTCGAGCAGCACCGAGAAGTAGTACTCCTTGTCGATGCGGGCGCCCTGCGCCACCATCACGCGCTTGACGACGTGACCCTTGATGTCGAGGCCGAGGATGGCCTTCGCAGCCTCGTAGGCCTCGTCGGGCGTCTTGGCGACCTTGACGCCGCCGGCCTTGCCGCGACCGCCGGTCTTGACCTGCGCCTTGACGACGACGACTCCGCCGATCTTCTCGGCTGCGGCCCGCACCTCCTCCGGGGTGTCGGCGACGATGCCGGCGAGAACCGGCACCTCGTATTTCTCGAAAAGGTCACGTGCCTGGTACTCGTACAGATCCACAGTGCATTCCTTCGCAGGGGGCGAATGGGGGTGGGATGACGCGAAAAGCGTCTCGACGTCGAGATATCGACCAGTCCCCCAGCCTACTACCGCTTGCTGAGGGCTCCTGACCGCAGCGACGCGCCGGGGTTCGCGGGTGCGCGCCGATCACCCGCGGGCGGATGCCTGTGCCCGACCCGCTGCGGGCGCCGCCGCGGGCGCGGCATCCGGCTCGAGCTCCTCCCCTCGTACACGCGAGAGCCGCACGAGGTCGCACGTCGCCGGGCCCTCGATGCGGGTGCCGTCCGGCGCGAAGCGGGAGGCGTGCAGCGGGCAGTCCCAGGACTGCTCGGCGTCGTTCCATCCGAGGACGCCGCCGAGGTGCGTGCAGACCGCGCTGACGGCCCTGGTCGTGCCGTCGACGGTGGAGATGCCGACCGGGTGACCGGCGCGGCTGGCGACGACTCCCTCGCCCTCGGCGGGGCGCGTGATCGGCGTCGGCACCGCCTGCGCACCGGCCCAGCCCGCCGCGGCCTCCCACCCGATCCGCAGGTTCTCGACGCCGCCGCGCGCGAGATCCGACGGCACGGTCATGCGCGTGGCGATGGTCCGCATCCACTCCGGGCGCTCGCGCCACGGCACGCGCCGGATCTCGGCCGCGATGCGCAGTGCGGCGGCGGGGCCGTTGGACAGGCCCCACTTCGCGTAGCCCGTGGCGAACCGGATGCGCCCGAGCCCGCGCGGCATCGCGCCGACGAAGGGGATGAGATCGTGCGAGTGGTAGTCCTGTGCCGACCACCGGGCCACCGGCTCGGCGCCGGGGAAGTGCTCGCGGGTCCAGCGCACCAGATCGTCGATGCCCGCCTGCGGCGAGGGCTCGCGGCCCACGGGATGGCCGTTGCCTCCGACGATCAGCTGCGCCACCTCGGCCGGTCCGTCGTCGGGCGTGATGGAGCGGACCGACTTCGTGCGCCCGTCGACCGACAGGTAGAGCCCCTCGGGCACCGGGCCGTCGTACGCGAACGCGACGCAGGAGGACCGCATCCCGCGGACCTTCGCGAAGTACAGCCCGCGGTCGGTGATCGGCGCGGCGGTCGCGAGCACGACACGGTCGGCCCACGCCGACCCGGACGTGGTCTCGACATGCGCCTTGGGCATGATGTGGACCTTCGTCACGCGCACGCCCGTGTGCAGCGTCCCGCCGGCGGCGAGGAACGCGTGTGCCAGGGCGACGGCCAGCCGCTGCGGATCGATGGCGACCTGACGGTCGAGGGCGACCGCGTCGACCATGGGCACGCTGCTCTCGGCGAGCTGTTCGGCGGTGACGCGGCGCACCGGGAGGCCCGCCTCGGCCGCGGCATCCAGCTCCGCACCGACGCACTCCACCCCTTCGCCGCTCTGCGCGAACGAGTAGGCGGTGCGGCGCGTGTAGCCGACGCCCGCGCTCTCGGCGAAGTCGAGGAGCCAGTCCGCGCCGTCGCGATTCGCGTCGACGTAGGCCCGCACGAGCCGGGGACCGTGATGCTGGCGCAGCGACGACAGCACCGAGCCCTGCAGGAGGGAAAGCTTGCCGGTGTTGGCACCGGTCGCCAGCTGCGCGACCTCGCCGGCTTCGATGACCGCCACGTCGCGGCCGTCGCGGGCGAGGAGGAGCGCGGTGGCGAGGCCGGTGACACCGGCTCCCACGACGATGACGTCGCGGTGTCTTCCCGGTTCGAAAGGCGTGCCCTCGACGATCGGGCTTCCCAGTTTCCAGATCGGCGTCATCGTGCCACTCAACTCCTGCGCGGGCCGCTCGGACAACGGGTTGACACGTCGCGGCGGGGTGCGAACCCGGGCATCGCGGGCAGGATGCCGCGGGCGAAGGCATCCGTTCACTAGGCTCTCCCCGAGATGACCGACACCACCGCGATCCCGTCCGCCGCGCCGCAGTCCGCGGTGGTCGCCGCCGCGCTCGAGCTCTTCGCCGAGCAGGGCTTCGACCAGACGTCGGTCGAGCAGATCGCACAGGCGGCCGGAGTGTCGCGGTCGACCTTCTTCCGCCAGTTCGGCGGCAAGGACGACGTGGTGTTCGCCGACCACGAGCTGCTCCTCGCCCGCCTGCGCGCGTTCCTCGCCGGCCCGCACGCGGATCCGTGGCGAGCGGTGTGCGAGGCATCCGTCCTCGTCTACTCGCACTTCGCCGCCGATCCCGAGCTCGCGCGGCGCCGCTACACGGTCGTGCGCCAGGTGCCCGCCCTCCGCGAACGCGAGATCGTCACGGTCTTCCGGTACGAGCGGCTCTTCGACGAGTACCTGCGCGGCGCGCTGCCGGGCCTCGACCCGATCGACGCGGTCGGCTTCGCGGCCCTCGTGACGGCCATCCACAACCACGTGCTGCGCCAGCTGCTGCGCGGACCCAGGCGCGTGCCCGTGTCGGTGCTGCGCCGGGCGCTCGACGATGCGCTGCGCCGCTTCGGCGTGCAGCCCGACGACGAGGCGAGGGATGCCGCAGCCGACGACGTCGTCGTGGCGGTGTTCCCGCGCTCGATGCCCACGGCGGAGGTGGCGCGGCGCCTGCGCGAGCGGCTCGACTGAGCGACCCGTCCGCACGCCGGACCCGCCCGCGAGAGCGGCCCGGCCGGGTCGCGGCATGCAGTCCCGGGATCATCCCGGAACCCGCGGATCTCACCCTCGTCGCGGCCGGTTCCCAGCGGTAGGGTCAGGGCCATGAGCACCGTGGACTCGTCTCCCACCGCCGCCGCCGACACGACCCCCTGGTACACCCAGGACGCGGACGCCGTGCTGGCATCGTTCGGCACCGACCGCGAACGCGGCCTCACCGCCGCCGGGGCCGCGAAGCGGCTCGCCGAGCACGGGCCCAACTCGATCGCCGCCGAACCCGCGCCGTCGGTGTGGCAGGTGTCGCTGCGGCAGCTCGCCGATCCGATGAACATCATGCTCGTCGCCGTGGCGGTCATCAGCCTGGTCATCAACCAGGTGAGCGTCGGCATCCTGGTCGGCGCGCTCGTGATCCTCAACGTGGTGCTCGGCGCGAAGCAGGAGCTCAAGGCGAAGGCATCGGTCGACGCGCTCGCGAAGATGCAGATCCCCCAGGCCAAGGTCACGCGCGACGGCGCGCTGCTGCAGCTCGACGCGACGCAGCTCGTGCCGGGCGACCTGGTGTCCGTCGAGGCCGGCGACATCGTCCCGGCCGACGGGCGCATCCTCCGGTCGGCGACCCTTGAGACGCAGGAGGCGGCGCTGACGGGCGAGAGCGCGCCGATCGCGAAGGATGCCGCGACCATCGCCGACGCCGACACGACGCTCGGCGACCGGGCGAACATGGTGTTCCAGAACACGCTCGTCACGCGCGGCACGGCCTCGGTGGTCGTCACCGACACGGGCATGGGCACCCAGATGGGCCAGATCGCGTCGATGCTCTCGGCGGTCAAGCCCGCCAAGTCGCCTCTCCAGCGCGAGCTCGACTCCCTCACCGGGGTCCTCGGCTGGATCGCGTGGGGCGCGGTCGCCGTCATCGTCGTCACCGGCATCCTGCGCGGACAGCCGACCGCGTCGGTCATCCTGCTCGGCATCTCGATGGCGATCTCGGCCATCCCCACGGGCATGCCCTCCTTCGTGCAGGCGATGCTCTCGTACGGCTCGCGGCAGCTCGCCGAGCACAAGGCCGTCGTCAAGAACCTCACCGACGTCGAGACGCTGGGCGCGACGAGCGCCATCAACTCCGACAAGACCGGCACGCTCACGATGAACGAGATGACGGTCGAGTCGCTCTACTTCGCCGGTGACTGGTTCACCGTCGGCGGGAGCGGGTACGAGAAGACCGGCGAGATCCGCCAGGTCGCGGGGCAGCCCGCCCCCGACTTCGCGCAGCTCGCGCTCGGCCTCACCCTCTGCAGCGACGCCACGGTGTCGGACGACGGCGCGGTCATCGGCGACCCGACCGAGGCTGCGCTGGTGGTGCTGGCGGCCAAGATGGGCGCCGACGCGGAGCTCACGCGCGCGCAGTACCCGCGCGCGGCGGAGGTGCCGTTCGATTCGGCCTACAAGTTCATGGCGACGTTCCACGAGGTGCCGCACGAGGGCACCACACGCCTCGTCGGGCTCGTCAAGGGCGGACCCGACGTCGTGCTCGACCGGTGCTCGACCGTGCTCACCGCCGACGGGCCGGCGCCCATCGACGCGCACCGGCAGGACGTCCTCGACGCTAATCGCTCGCTCAGCGAGCAGGGCCTGCGCGTGCTCGCGTTCGCCGTGCGGCGCTTCGTCGCCGGAGCGCCGGTGCCGGCCGATCCGATGGCCGAGGTGAAGGACCTGACGTTCGTCGGGCTCGTCGGCATCATCGACCCGCTGCGTCCCTCGTCGCAGGAGGCCGTGCGCATCGCGCAGGCGGCCGGCATCGAGGTGCGCATGATCACGGGCGACCACGCGATCACCGCCGCCGCGATCGGCGCCAAGCTCGGCCTCGGCCCGGGGGCCGCAAGCGGCGCCGACATCCAGGCGATGAGCGACGACGAGCTCAAGGCCGCCCTCCCGAACCTGCACGTCTTCGGTCGCGTCACCCCGGAGGACAAGCTCCGGCTCGCGCGCCTCATGCAGGAGGACGGTGCGGTCGTCGCGATGACCGGCGACGCCGTCAACGACGCCGCCGCCCTCAAGCAGGCCGACATCGGCGTCGCGATGGGCTCGGGCAGCGACGTGACCAAGCAGGCCGGCAAGATGATCCTCGTCGACGACAACTTCGGCACGCTCGTCACCGCAGTGCGGCTCGGTCGCTCGATCTACGACAAGATCGTCAGCTACGTCCGGTACCAGATGGCGCAGCTGTTCTCGCTCGTGCTGCTGTTCCTCGTGGCGAGCATCTTCGACATCAACGACGGCGTGCCGCTCACGCCGATCATGGTGCTGTTCCTCAACTTCTTCGTGTCGATCTTCCCCGTGATCGTGATCATGCTCGATCCCGTCCCGGACGGCATCATGCAGAAGCCGCCGCGCGACCCGAAGAAAACCATCGCGAACCGCAACGCCGTCGTGATGTGGTTCTTCTACGGCGCGCTCATCTTCGTCACGTCGCTGGTGCCGCTCCTCGTGTGGCCCGAGCTCGCGAGCTCGACCGAGCCGAACGCGCCCGTGACAATGACGTTCGTGATCGCGGCGTTCGGGTCCATTCTGGGCGGGCTCGTCATGCGTCGGGATCCCGAGTCGGGCCTCGCCGCCCCGATCGTCACGGCGATCAAGTGGCTCGCGATTCCGACCGCGCTGACCGTCGTCGCCGTCGAGATCGGCTTCATGCAGCGGCTGATCGGCACGACGGGTCTCTCCGGTGACGAGTGGCTGATCTGCATCGGGCTGTCGCTGATCGTGCCGGTCGTGGTCGAGCTCGAGAAGTGGGTCCGTCGCGGACGGCTGGCCCGGGACGCGGCATCCCGCCCCTGACGACGTCCGCGGCGGCACGGAGGCTCGGTCGCCCCGCCGGTGGGTAGCGTGGAAGTCGCACCCGCCGACGACGAGGGAGACACGTGGAGATCATCGGAGCCGTCCTCGAGCGCTCGGGGGCACCCGCGCCCTTCGCCCGGTCCCGGCCGTTCACCGTCGGCCCCCTCGAGCTCGACCCGCCCGGCCCCGGTGAGCTGCTGGTCCGCATCGAGGCTGCCGGGGTGTGCCACTCCGACCTCAGCGTCGTCGACGGCAACAGGGTGCGCCCGATGCCGATGCTGCTCGGCCACGAGGCGGCCGGCATCGTCGAGACGGTGGGTGAAGGGGTGACGGATGCCGCACCCGGCGACCGCGTCGTCATGACCTTCCTCCCCCGCTGCGGGCAGTGCGACGGCTGCCGCACCGACGGCCGGCTCCCGTGCACTCCGGGCACCGCGGCGAACAACGCCGGCACGCTCGTCGGCGGAGGCATGCGGCTTCATCGCGCTACGCCGCGCGGCGCTCGGCAGGACGTCCACCACCACCTCGGCGTCTCGGCCTTCGCAACACACGCCGTCGTGAGCAGCACCTCGGTCGTGAAGGTCGACGCGGATGTTCCTCCCGAGATCGCGGCGCTGCTCGGGTGCGCCGTTCTGACCGGCGGCGGCGCCGTGCTCAACGCCGGCCGCCCGGCGCCCGGCGACCCGGTCATCGTCGTCGGTCTCGGCGGCGTCGGCATGGCGGCGCTGCTCGTCGCCGTGGCCCTCGGGCACGAGGTCGTCGGGGTCGACGCCGTCGACGCCAAGCTCGGCCTCGCGCGTGAGCTCGGGGCCGTCGAGGCCCTGAGCCCGGCGGACGCCGTGGACCGCGGCATCCGTGCTCCCGTCGTCATCGAGGCCGCGGGCGCCGCCAGCGCCTTCGAGACCGCGCTCGCGCTCACGGCTCCCGGAGGCACCACGGTGACGGTGGGCCTCCCCGCCCCCGATGCCCACGCGGCCGTGTCGCCGCTCTTACTCACCGCTGAGGCGCGCACCGTCGTCGGCAGCTACCTCGGCTCGGCGGTGCCCCGCCGCGACATCCCGCGCTACGTCGGCCTGTGGCGCGACGGACGCCTGCCGCTCGAGAGGCTCGTCTCGTCGCGCATCCGCCTCGACGACCTCGACGAGGCCATGGACCGTCTCGCCGCGGGCGGTGAGCTGCGCCAGCTCATCACGATCGGTGACGCATGAGCGACCTCGAGCTCGCCCGCATCCCGGCGGGCGAGGTGACCCTGCACGACGCGCGGCGAAAGACCCGCTGGACGGTCGCGCTCGAGGCGTTCGAGATCGGCGTCTACCCGGTGACCGAGCAGCAGCTCGCCGAGGTGACCGGCGAGGCGGCCGCCCACCCGCGTCGCCCGGCGCGCGAGGTGAGCTGGCTGCGGGCGATCCGCTTCTGCAACGCCGCGTCGGAATGGGAGGGTCTCGATCCCGCCTACAGCTTCGACGGCGAGGACGTCACGTGGCACGTCGACGCCGACGGGTTCCGCCTCCCGACCGAGGCGGAGTGGGAGTACGCGTGCCGCGCGGGCTCGACGGGGCCGCACTACGGCCCCCTCGCCGAGGTCGCGTGGACGAGCGCGGACGGCGTCGCCTCACCGCAGCACGTGGGCGGCAAGCATCCGAATCTCTTCGGCCTGTTCGACACGCTCGGCAACGTGTGGGAGTGGTGCTGGGACCTGCTCGACCCCGCCCGCTACGACGACTACCGCGTGTTCCGCGGCGGCGGCTTCGCGGATGACGCCTGGAGCGTGCGGGCATCCACCCGCCGCGGGGGTCCGCCGCGGGTGACCCACGACGACGTCGGGTTCCGGGTCGCGCGCGGCGGGTTCGAGGGGGCGGATGCCGCGCAGGGCTGGTCTGCGCGCGCCGACGTGGAGCGCGCGCTCAGCGACGGCCCGCTGACACGGTGACGTGACACTCAGTCCTGCTGACAGCGGTATTGAGTTCCACTAGAATCGACGTCGACTCACTACCCGTCGTCAGGAGCCGCCATGACCGACTTCACCCCGCGCCCCGGTCAGAGCACCGAGGGCTACGACGTCACCGCGCGGCTCGGCACCGACTATTACGGCGTGTTCGCGGACATCCCCGCCGAGGACCGCGCCGTGTGGGAGCGCGCGCAGGCGTACGTCGACGAGGTCGGCACACGAATGCAGGAGGCGTGGGATGCCGCGACCTACCCGCTCGAGCTCGGTATGCGCCTCGGCGAGCTCGACCTCTTCAACGACGGCATCGAGCACCCCGATCTCACGCGGTTCTCGCCTCTCGCGGCCGGCCTGGTGAACATGGAGGTCTCGCGCGGGGACGGATCGCTCGGTACCGTCATCGCGGTGCAGGGCGGGCTCGCGCTGCGCACCCTCGCACTGTTCGGCAGCCCCGAGCAGCAGGCCCGCTGGCTGAAGCCCGTCGCGCGAGGTGAGGTGCCCGCGTCGTTCGCGCTCACCGAGCCCGACCACGGTTCCGACTCCGTCTCGCTCGAGACCACTGCGCGCCGAGACGGCGACGGGTGGGTGATCGACGGTGCGAAGAAGTGGATCGGGAACGGGGCATCCGGCGGCATCACGTTCGTATGGGCGCGCGTGGACGATCCGGACGCCCCGGAGCACGGGGCGGTGCGATGCTTCCTCGTCGAGCAGGCCACCGCCGGGTACACCGGCACGGTGATCGCCGGCAAGGCGTCGCTGCGCGGCATCCATCAGGCCCACATCACTCTCGACGCCGTGCGCGTCCGGCTCGACGCGGTGCTTCCCGGCGCGCGCAGCTTCAAGGACGCGTCCACCGTCCTCTACTCGACGCGCTCCGGGGTCGCGTGGTCGGCGCTCGGCCACGCGACCGCCTGCTACGAGGCCGCACTGTCGTATTCCCAACAGCGCATGCAGTTCGGCAAGCCGCTCGCGAAGTTCCAGATGGTGCAGGAGCGCCTCGCGCAGATGCTCGAGGAACTCACGGCGATGCAGCTCTACTGCCGTTATCTCGCCGACCTCGAGGCATCCGGTGATCTGCGCCCGACCCAGGCTTCGCTGGCGAAGTATCACAACACCCGCGCGGCCCGCCGGATCGCGGCGACGGCGCGCGATCTGCTCGGCGGCAACGGCATCCTCCTCGAGAACGGCGTGATGCAGCACATGGCCGACATCGAGGCCATCCACACCTACGAGGGCACCGAGAGCGTCCAGGCGCTGCTGATCGGCCGCGACATCACGGGCATGAGCGCCTTCGCCTAGCAACCCCGCGCCGCCCCGGCAAGCCGCTCGGGCCGCGCGGCCGGCACGGTTAGCCTCGACGCATGGGACTCTTCCGCAACGCTCCGCAGACCGTGCGCCTCGAGTCCCACGACGTGGAGCCCAAGGCGACCCGTGCGCCGTGGAGCCTCTGGGCCGACGGGTTCGGCAAGCTCGCCATCCGGGCCGTGCAGATCATCGTCGTCGTCGCCGTCGTCGCCGGGATCGTCTACGCGATCCAGTCGCTGACGCTCGTGACGATCCCCCTCGTCATCGCACTGATCCTCGCGTGCGCCTTCCACCCCGTCATGGCCTGGATGCGGCGGCGCGGCGTGCCGTCGGTGCTCGCCACCGTGATCACCCTGCTGGCCATCGTCGTCATCCTCGGCCTGCTGGGATGGCTCATCGTGTGGGCGGTCCGCGACCAGTGGGACGAGCTGTACGCGCAGGCCGAGGACGGCTTCCAGGACGTCCTGGATTGGGCGAACACCCTGCCCTTCGACTTCCTCTCGCCCGAGCAGGTGGAGGAGTGGATCGCCGCGGCGACCGACTTCGTGACCAGTGCGCAGTTCGGCTCGGGCGCTCTGGCCGGTGTCGGCCAGGTCTTCGACTTCGTCACCGGGCTCGTCCTCATGGTGACGATCCTGTTCTTCTTCCTCAAGGACGGGCCGCAGATGTGGGAGTTCCTGCTGCGACCGTTCCGCGGCGAGAGCTACGTGCGCGCTCGTCGGATCGGCGACAAGACGGTCGGCGTGCTGGGCTCGTACGTGCGCGGCACTGCGACCGTCGCCCTGGTCGACGCCGTCGGCATCCTGATCGGCCTCCTGATCCTGCAGGTGCCCCTCGCGATCCCGCTCTCGGTGCTCGTCTTCCTCCTGGCGTTCATCCCCATCGTCGGTGCGACGCTCGCCGGCATCCTCGCCGCGCTCGTCGCCCTCGTCTCGAACGGCCTCGTCAACGCGCTCTTCGTCGTCGGCGTGGTCGTGCTCGTGAACCAGCTCGAGGGCAACTTCCTGCAGCCGGTGCTGATGGGGCGGTCGATGAAGCTCCATGCCTTCGTGATCCTGATCGCCCTGACCGTCGGCACGGTGCTCGGCGGCATCGTGGGCGCCGTGCTCGCCGTGCCGATCGCAGCCGCAGCGTGGGGCGTCATCCAGGTGTGGGACGGACCGGACCTGCCGGCACGCTGGGCCCGGCCGAAGCATCCGATCGAAGCCTGACCCGGCACCGCCCTAGGACGACCCGATCGCAAGATAGGGCATCCGTCCGATGGGGAGGACACCCCTTAGGGAGCACAGTCGAACCTGTACGAAGCCGCCGCGGCGACGAACAGGAGACGACATGGATGCCTCGACCTTCACCGCATACCGACTCGACCAGCAGCGCGCCGCCGACCTCGACCGCGAGCACGCGCTGCGCGTCTCGCACCGCGCGCGGCACGACGCGGGGGTCGTGACGCAGCCGGGTCGTTCGCGCAGCCGCGGCGTGTGGTCCCTGTTCGGCGGGCGGCCTGCACGGGGGTCCGCCCAGCGGGCCGCCGCGCCGGCGTCCGTGGCGTGCCCGCCGTGCGACCCGGCGACGCTCGCCCTCGCCGGCCCCTCGTCGTGACCGCCCCCTCCACTGCGCGGCCGGGAGGTGCGAGCATATGACCATGCCCGCACTCGCCTCGAGCCCTCGTATGATCGGGCGGCGGGCCGAGCTCGACTCGCTTCTCGAGGCGTTCGACGACGGCCGCGCCGGTCGCCCCCGCACCGTGATCGTGCGCGGCGAGGCGGGAATCGGCAAGACCCGCCTCGTCCAGGAGTTCCTCGCGGCGGCCGCGATCCGCCGCGACGGCGATGCACCGCTCGTCGTCGCGATCGGCCAGTGCGTCGACCTCGGACCGATCGGCGCGCCCTTCGGGCCGATCCGCCGCGTGCTGCGCGACCTCCACACCGCCCTGGGCACCGACGCCCTGCGCGCCGCGGCCGGGTCGCCCTCGGTCATCGCCACGCTTGCAGCCCTCGTGCCCGGCATCGCCGACGATCCAGGGTCGGCCGATCAGCGCCCCGGCGAGTTCGCCGAGGCCATCGAGGTGCTGCTCGAGACGCTGTCCGCCGACCGGCACGTCGTGGTCGTGATCGAGGATCTGCAGTGGGCGGATGCCGCGACCCTGGCGCTGCTGAAGACGCTGGCCAGCACCCTCCGCGGCCGCCATCTCACGATCGCCGCCACCTACCGGTCCGACGACATCGACCGGTTCCACCCGCTCAAGCCCGTGCTCGCCGAGCTCGACCGCACCCGGTCGATCATCCGCATCGAGATCGGGCGGCTCACCCCCGACGAGGTGGCCGAGCAGGTCGCCCAGCTCACCGCCGACCACGCGCGCGACGTGGACGCCCTCGCCGAGCGCAGCGGCGGCATCCCGTTCCTCGTGGAGGAGCTCGTCGATCTCGGCGACCGCGGGCTGCCCGACACGCTGCGGGAGCTGGTGCTCGCGCGCTACGCCCGGCTGAGTGACGACGGGCAGGAGACCGTTCGCGCGATGGCCGCCGGCGGCATGCACACCGACCACGACGTGCTGGTCGCCGTCTCGGCGCTCGACGACCATGCGCTCGACCTCGCGGTGCGCGAGGCGATCGACGCCCGGGTCGTGCTCGCCGACGGCGCAGGGTACGGCTTCCGCCATGCGCTCACCCAGGAGGCGGTGCACGCCGAGATGCTCCCGAGCGAGCGGGTGCGGGTGCACCGCCGCTACGCCGAGTTCCTGTCCGCCGAGCGCGGCGACTCGCCCGATGCCGTCTCGGCGATCGGCGAGCACTGGCTCGCCGCGCGCGATCTGACGGCGGCGTTCGACGCGACGGTCGTGGCGCTCGCCCAGTCGCAGGCGGGGTTCTCGCCCGCGACCTCCGCGAAGCTCGCCGAGCGCCTGACAGAGCTGTGGGATCAGGTGCCGGATGCCGCGACCCGAGCCCGCACGACGCTGCCGCAGCTGCATCTCGAGGCTGCGCAGGCGTGGCATGATCTCGGCGACACCGAGCGCGCGCTGCGCTCCGCGAACGAGGGTCTCGCCGTGTGCCCTGACGATCCGGTCACCCGCGCGGGACTGCTGCGGCAGCGGTTCGTCGAGATCTTCAACACAGAGCACCGCAACCGCCGCGAGGACCTCCTGTCGGGGATCGCCCTGCTCGAGGACTCGGACGACCCTCGGGCGCGCGCGCTGCTCTCGCGCATCCTGTCGAATCTTGCGATCGCCGAGAGGGGCGACGAAGCGGCCGATCACACCGCGCGGGCCATCGCGATCGCCGAGGAGGCGGGCGACGAGCCCGCCCTGGCCGTCGCGCTGACGATCGAGTCGTGGCGCATCGCCGACGAGGAGGACGACCCTCAGCGCTCGCTCGAACCCATCGAGCGCGCGGCCGGGCTGACCCTCGACCCGGCGATGCGCGCGTACGTCGGCGTGGCGCACATCGATCTGCTGCAGCGGCTCGGGCGGTTCGACGATGCGGTGAAGCTGGGCGAGCAGCACTACGCCGACGCCGTGCGCGCGGGGATCGAGCGCGGGTCCGGCTCGTCGATCGCGTTCTCGCTGTCGCGCGCGCTGTTCTCGGTCGGCCGCGCCGACGAGGGGCTGAGCTTCGCGCGCCGTGCGCACCGCCTGTCGGACGGCGGCTCGCGCGGATCAGTCCTGCGGCTCATCTCGACCCACTACGCGTGGGACGACCAGTCGGACGCCCGGGCGTCGCTCCTCGCCTCCGAGCGGGTCACGATCGAGGAATCGCTGCGCGCCAATCCGGAGAAGCACGGGTCGTGGGTGATCGACAGAGCGGATGCCGCGCTCTCGCTGCCCGGTGGAGGGTCGCGCACGACGGAGGCCGAGGAGAGCCTCGATGCGGTTCTCGCCCTCGTCGACACGGCGACCTCTCCCCCCATCGGCCGCTATGCGGCGGTGACCGCCGCGTTGCTCCTCGCGGCGGGCGGCGGCGGCGCGGACGATCCGCGTCGCGCGCAGCTGCTCGGGATCGTGGACGGCTGGGCGGATCCGGGGCCTGCGTCGGCCTTCGCGGCGTTCATCCGGGTCGCCGTGGCGTGGGATGCCCCGCCCGGCGAGCGCGTCGCCGCCTGGCGTGCCGTCGACGAGACGATCGAGCAGGGGGTTCTGCCGGTGTGGCATCGTCACGTCGCGCGGCTGGGCCTCGCGGCAGCGCTCATCGAGAACGGCTACCGCGACGCCGCGGCGACCGTGCTGGACCGCATCCACACGGAGGCGCCGGCGCACGGCGTGGCGCGCGTGGCACGTTGGGCGTCCGAGCTGGCGCAGCATGCCCGGCTCGAGGGGGCGGCCGGGGTCGGTCCGGGGGCCGAACGATCCGCCGGCGACGCGATCGCGTCGCTCACGCCGCGCGAGCGCCAGGTACTGGCCCTCGTAGCGGAGGGCTTGACGAACCCGCAGATCGGGCGCCGGCTGTACATCAGTCCCAAGACCGCGTCGGTGCACGTGTCGGCCATCCTGGCGAAGATCGGTGCATCGAACCGCGCCGAGGCCGCCGCGCTGTTCTCGGCATCCGTCGCTCCCTGACGGCGGCCGCTCTCGCTCGGCCGGCTCTAGGAGCGCGTCGGGGGCGCACGGCAGGATGGGTCCATGCCGTACGAGATCCCCGCGCCGATGCTCGCGAAGTCCGTGCCCGCCGTCCCCGACCCTGCGAAGACGCCCGGCGGGCTGAGCTTCGAACCCAAGTGGGACGGGTTCCGCGCTCTCATCTCGTGGGACGGCGAAACCGTCGAGATCGGCTCTCGCGGCGCGAAGCCGCTCACCCGCTACTTCCCCGAACTCGTCGAGGCGTTCGCGCGGCTGCTGCCCGAGCCGTGCCTGATCGACGGCGAGATCGTCGTCCCCAAGGGTGAGCCGGGAGCGCAGCGTCTCGACTGGGACTCCCTCACGCAGCGCATCCACCCCGCCGCTTCCCGCGTCACGATGCTGTCCGAGACGACCCCGGCGATGCTGATCGCCTTCGACCTGCTCGCGCGCGGCGAGCGCGACCTGCAGCCCGAGCCGTTCGATGTGCGCCGGGCCGAGCTCGTCGACCTGCTCGGCAGCGTGCCGCATCCCGTGCACGTGACGCGCACGACCGACGATCCCGCGGTCGCCGAGCGCTGGCTCTCGGAGTTCGAGGGCGCCGGACTCGACGGAGTGATCGCCAAGCCGCTGGCCCAGCCCTACGCACCGAACAAGCGCACGATGTTCAAGATCAAGCACGCGCGCACGGCCGACGTCGTGGCGATGGGCTACCGCATCCACAAGTCGGGGCAGGGCGTGGGGTCGCTGCTGGTGGGCCTTTACAACGACGACGGGGTCCTCTACCCCGTGGGAGGGGTCGCGGCGTGGAGCAATGCGCGCCGGCTCGAACTCATCGACGAGCTCGCCCCTCTCGTCGAGCGCGACGAGTCGGGTGCCGCGGTGAAGAGCGAGGGCGAGAAGTCCCGGTTCTCCGCCCCCGACCGCGACTCGTCGTTCGTGCATCTGCGACCCGAGCGCGTGCTCGAGGTGCGGTACGACCAGCTCGAGGGATGGCGCTTCCGTCACACGGTGCAGTTCGAGCGCTGGCGGCCCGATCGCGACGCTCGGTCGTGCACGTACGACCAGCTCGAGACGGTCTCGGCCTACGACCTGGGCGACGTGCTCGACTGACGCACGCCGCCCAGGACCGTCAGAAGGCGACGGGAACCGGCTCGGCGGTGACCGGCAGGTGCGTCGTCTTCTTGACCTTCTCAGGCTTGATCGGCGCACTTCGCTCGGAGAGCTCAGTGACGCTTGCGTGACCCGCGAGCGAACCCGTGACGGCAACCGTCAGTCGCTTCCCGACGTGCCCGGTGGCCGGTGCGAACGTCTGCGAGGTCGCTCCGTCGACCGGCTCGCCGTCGGCGAACCACTGGTACGAGAACTCGGTGTCGGCGGTCCACGCGCCGGGGTCAACGGAGAGCACCGAGCCGACGCGCGGCGGTCCCTCGATCTCGGGCGTCGCCGAATCGAGTCGCGGCGGGACCGGCGCGCGGAGCACGAAGTCGATGCCCGTGCGCTGCTCGCCACGGGTGACGGCGATGATGTCGGAACTCTCCTTGTCGAGAGCGTCCTCCCACCAGCGCGTGACGACCTGGCCGTCGATGGTCGCCGTCGCGTAGATGCGGTAGCGCCCTGCCGTCAGGCCGGAGACCGACCAGGTACCGTCTTCGCCGACCCAGATCGGGTCGCCGGCCGGATGGTCCGCGTTCTCGATGCCCATCATCACGCCCGGGATCGGCTGACCCTGCTCGTCCACGATCCGTCCCGAGATCGTGGCGTTGAACGTCTCCAGCACCGACCCGTCCGATTCGGAGAGCGTCTCATCGATGTTCGAGACCGCTTCGCCCTTTGCGACGGTGATCGTGGTCGCTGAGTCACGGGTCGCGGCGTCGCTCCACCACTCGTGAAGCTCTCCGCCCTCGGCCCACGTTCTGAAGAGCAGGCGGTACTCCCCAGCCCTCAGGCCGCGCGCCGTGAATGCGCCATTGGCATCGGTGAACGTACCCGCGGCCGGGGTCTCGGCATCCGCTTCGTAGGCATGCACTTCGACATCGATCAGCGGGGCCCCGTCGGCACCGACGACCGTGCCCGAGATGCTTCCCGCGATGCTGAGCACGGCGTCGATGCCGTCGACCGTCTGTCCCTGCACGACGTCGATGGCGGTCGCGTCATCGATGCTCAGGGCATCGTCCCACCACTCCCCGGCCACGTTCTGCGACGTCCAGGGGTCCGTCGCGAACTGGACCGTGTACGCGCCGGTGCGAAGTCCTCCGACCCGGAACCGGCCGTTCTCCTCCGACAGGGTCGCCATGCCCGAGCCATCCGCCCCGTACGCGATGACGGTCACCCCGCCGACCGGCGTGCCGGTCTCATCCGTGACGGTGCCCGAGATGTGCCCGGCAGCCGACAGGCGTACGTCGATCCCGCTCGTCGTCTCGCCGGCGGCGACGATGACGTCCTCGGCATCCGCGGCGCCGGTGGCATCACGCCACCACTCGCCCAGCACGTCGGCGGAGCCGGTCTGCACCTCGATCTTGTAGGCACCCGGACGAACGCCCTGGAGCAGGAACGCCCCGTCTCCGTCGACCCAGGTGCTCGTGAGCCACTCGGCCTCGCCGGAGTCCGCGTCAAAGGTGTACAGGCTCACGGAAGCGCCTGTGACTGGAATCCCCGCTTCGTCGGCGACGGTGCCCGAGATCGCGCCCGCTGCGCCCAGCACGGGGCTGATATCGCTGAGCTGCGTCCCGCCGGACAGGCTGAGGAGGGTCGCCTCCTGCTGACGGGCGGCGTCGTCCCACCATTCGCTCGCGAGCGGACGATCAACGTGCTGGGCGTTGAATTCGACGTGGTAGTCGCCGTCGGGCAGGCCACGGACGACGTAGGAGCCGTACTCATCCGTCCACCCGGAGGCGACCGGCATGGACGACTCGGCGGAGTAGACCTGCGCCACGACCGAGGGCACCGACTCTCCCGCCTCGTCCGTCACGACGCCCGACACACTGTTGCCCGCCGCGAGCTGCGGGCTGATCCCCGCGGTCTCGGTGCCCGCGGCCACATCGACTGGCGTCGCGGACGCGAAGTCGACGGCGTCGTCCCACCACTCGGCCACGAGGCTCTGCGCCGCCCAGTCGGTCTGGAACTGGATGCGGTACTCGCCCGCCGGCAGGCCGCCGACAGCGTACGAGCCCCAGGGGTCGGTCGTCGCCGAGCCGACGGGGGTCCACTCGTCGGCACCGAACACCACGACCGAGACGCTCTCCGCAGCGGATCCCGAGGCATCCGTCACGACACCCGAGATCGAGCCGCCCTGCGCGAGCACGGGGCTGATGCCCTCGAGCACGGCGCCGTCCTCGAGCGTGAGCGGTGTGGCCGACCACTCGTCGGCCGCCCCGTCCCACCACTCGGCGACGTGGGTCGAGCCCCACGCCGTGGGGGTGAACTGCAGCTTGTACTCGCCGGCCGGCAGGTCGGGCAACCAGTACGTGCCGTCCTCGCCCGTGGAGACCGAGCTGGTCCACTCCCAGTAGTCCCATTCCGCGTTGTAGCGATGCGCGACGACCTCGACGCCCTGCACGGGAGCGCCCGACTCATCCACCACGGTGCCGGCGATGGTTCCGGCGATGGATGCCGCGTGCGCGGCATCCGTCGCCATCACTGCTCCGGAGATCACCAGAGCGACGGCCAGAAGCCACCCGATGACTCGGGAGGCGGAGCGATGCAGGACTGCGGTCATAGAGGGACTCCCCGTGAGTTCGCGCGGAGAGTACCGGCCCCCTGCCGACCGCGCCGACGCCATCTTCACAGAGGCGGGCGCTCGGCCGTTTCGCGCCTGTGGAAAACCTTGTCCGGTTGCCGAGCTCTGGCGCGACGGCGCCCGGTTCAGTCCCAGTTCTCGGGGTTCTTGCGGCTGGGCTGCACCCGCGGCGGCTCGCCCGGCATCTTCGGGAAGTCCGGTGGGAAGGGCAGCTCGCCGAGGCCGCCATCGAGGTCGCGCTGCCACCACTCCAGCAGGGTGTCGATACGGCCCGGCTTCTCGAGGAGGTCGGCCCACGGATCCCCGATGTCGGCGAGTCGCTGCGGCACAGTGCGCACGGTGAACGTCGCCGGATCGACGCCGGCCTCGAGCTCGTCCCACGTCAGCGGCGTCGAGACGGTCGCGGTCGGCAGGGCGCGCGGACTGTACGCCCCGGCCATCGTGCGATCCCGGTTCGCCTGGTTGAAGTCGATGAAGATGCGCTCTCCGCGCTCTTCCTTCCACCAGTTCATCGTCACCTTGTCGGGCATGCGCCGCTCGAGCTCGCGTCCGGCGGCGATGACGGCGTGCCGGACGTCGAGGAACTCCCACTCCGGCTCGATCGGGCAGAACACGTGGATGCCGCGATTGCCGCTCGTCTTGAGGAAAGCCGTGAGCCCCGCTTCCGAGAGCACGTCGCGCAGCGCCGGCGCGACGGCAGCGGCATCCGCGAAATCCGTGCCCGGCTGCGGGTCGAGGTCGATCCGCAGCTCGACCGGGTTGTCGGTGTTCGCGGTGAGCGACGCCCACGGGTGGAACACGATCGTGTTCATCTGGACGGCCCACACGGCCGCCGCGATCTCGGTCAGGAAGATCTGCGGATGCTTGCGCCCGCTGTTGTATGTGACGGTCTGGGCCTCCACGAATCCTGGCGCGCCCTTGGGCGGGTTCTTCGAGTAGAAGCGCTCCCCGCCGACGCCCTCGGGGAAGCGCTCCAGCGAGACCGGGCGGTCACCGTTCGCCGCGAGGAACGGATCGGCCACGGCGAGCAGGTACTCGGCCAGTTCACGCTTGGTGATCCCGAGCTCGGGCCAGATCACGCGGTTCGGGCTCGAGAGCCCCACCTCGCGGTCGCCGTCGGGGCCGGGGATGGTCAGCGTGATGCGCTCGGACGCCATGCCTCGACCCTAGGCGCGGGACGCGGCATCCCGCACCCCTCTTTCACGTCGTTGCTCAGCGCTCGACCGGGAACACCATGTGCGTGACGCGCGTGGACGGGATGATCGTCGTCGGGTCGCCGAGGCGGACGGCGGCGGGGTCGACGTCGGCGAAGTAGCGGTGGCCGGTGCCGAGCACAACCGGCACGAGGTCGATGGCGACCTCGTCGACGAGACCGGCGGCGAGCGCCTGCCCGGCGATGGTGCCCGCCGCGACCGCGACGGTGCGCTCCCCGGCGATCTCCTGCGCGAGCGCGATCGCCGCCTCGATGCCGTCGGTGACGAAATGCGCGTTGCCGGTGTGCGCGTGCTCCCAGTCGCTCGGTGCGGCGTGCGTGACGACCACGAACGGCACGCCGAGCGGATGCTCGCCCTTCCAGCCGTCGGTGATGTCGAACAGCAGGCGCCCGACGACGAGGCATCCGATCTGCCCGACCCACTCGCGCCAGTACTCGGCGCTCGGGGGCGTGAGGTGGAACGACGCCGGCTCGCTCGCGGTCAGGACCTCGATGTCGCCCGCCTCGTACCAGTCGAAAAGTCGACCCGGGTCGTTGTTCTCGTGGGCGACGAAGCCGTCGAGCGACATCGTCGCCGAGCCGACCACCTTACCCATGTCACACCCCCTCGGCGAGCATGCGGTCGAGCTTCTCGTAGCCCTCGCGCATGCCGCGCTCCATGCCCTCGGCGACCATGTTCTCGAGCACCTCCTTGGTCGGGAACACGCTGTGGTCGACAAGGCGGGAGCGTCCGCCCGGAAGAGACTCGAACCGGATGGCGTCGATGCTGACCTCGTCGGGCCAGCCCTCGTACTCGAACGTCTGGATGATCAGCTCGTTCTCGCGGACGGTGTGGAACACCCCGCGGAACGCGTACTCGCCCTCTGCGTCGCTCTGCACGAAGCGGTACTCACCGCCCGAGCGGAAGTCCCAGCGGGTGATCTCGGTGCGCTCCTCGCCCGGGCCGATCCACTGCATGAAGAGCTCGGGGTCGGCGTGGGCGCGGAAGAGCGCTTCGACGGGGGCGTCGAACTCGCGGGTGATGTCGGCGTACGACGTACCCGGGACGCTGTCGATGGTCAGCGGATTGCTCATGATTCCTTCTCCTTCGTACGGGTGGTGGCGGTTCTCCTGCGAGGGGTCTGAGCGGATGCCGCAGCGGCGAGCACGGCGTCGAGGCGGCGGTACGCACGCTCGGCGTCGAGCCGGTACCGGTCGATCCAGGCCGTGAGGCGCTCGAGCGCGGCGGCGTCGAGGTGGACGGGCTTGCGCTGCGCCTCTCGCGTGCGCCACACCAGCCCGGCGTCTTCGAGCACCGTGATGTGCTTCGAGACGGCCTGCAGCGAGATGTCGAACGGCTCAGCCAGCTCACCGAGCGTCGCCGATCCGCGGCTGAGCCGGGCGATGATCGCGCGCCGCACCGGATCGGCGAGCGCGGCGAACGCCCGATCGAGTGCTGCGTCGTCAGTCGTCATCAACTTGATCCTTTATCAATCGATTAGTTGATAACAAGCTACGCCGAGGCGGATGTCCCGTCAAGACCCCCTCAGTCGGCGGCGGCGAGCACCGGAGCGAGCTCGTCGCGTGACAGACGGATCCACGGGCCTGCCGGGTCGACGAGGACTCCCGAGAGCCCCTCGTCGCCGAGCGCCGCCGCGAGCTGACCGGCCGTGACCGGCGCCGCCTGGTCGCCGCGGCCCATCACCGCGACCTCGAGCGGATGCGAGTACACCTCGAGGTAGCGGGCCCCGTCCTCGGACCGTCCCTCGGCGATACCCGGTCGGCCGTCTTCGAGCTTGCCCACGGCGACCCAGAGAGGCGCGCGCGTGAGCGCCTGCGCCACGGCCGCCGCAGTCCCAGGCGTCCGCTCGGCCGCCAGCAGTGTCTTGACCGCGAGCTGGTCGTCGACCTTCTCGACGACCTTCTGCAGGAGGTCCTTCGGAAGCACGGCGCGCGCCGGAGCGGACGACTGATCGATGATCAGGCCCTCGTACGGCCCCGCCAGCACGTGCCGGATGACGGCGAGCACCGGCTGCCCCATCGCGGAGGTGTCGGCATCGCCGTCGGCGCGCACGGCCGCCTGGAGAGACGCGCCGCTCGAGTACGCGAGCGCGAAGGCCCGATCGCCCACCTTCACCATCGCGAGCGGGAGCTCCTTGCCCTCGGCGAGCAGCGCGCGCGCGTCGCCCTTCACCCGCAGGAAAAGGTGCCCCTGCAGCGACTGGCGAGCCACGTCGAGGAGCGCCTGCGGAGCCGTGCCGTCGGCGATCCGCGCGAGCGCCTCCCGCACGAGCACGTTGTCCTTGAGCCCCGGCACGGTCTCGGTCTCGGGCGGCGCGACCCTCGTCGCGGCGCGCGCGGTGCGCCGCGCCTGCAGCTTGGGGGCGGACGCGGCGGGCGAGGTCGCACCGAGTCCCCCGAAGGAGGACACCGAGATGTTGACGGATGCCGCGGCCGCGGCGTCGGCGTCAGCATCCGCGTCGGTCGCGCCGGCGTCTGCGCCCGCCTCCGCGACCGGAGCGACCGGCGTCGCATCGACCGATTCGTCGACCGCCTCCTGCGCCTGCGGTTCGGAGGAGTCCTTGGGTCGGCGCGAGAACAGTGCCATGTTTCGAGCCTAACCCGGACGTCCTCTCGGCGACCGGCGCTCTCCCCAGGCTGCGGCCCCGGCCCCGCCGGGCGCTAGATGTACTCGGCGTTCAGGTTGGTG
>NZ_JSYE01000036.1:0-21614 GCF_054824025.1 Microbacterium sp. HJ5 | reverse complement strand
CCGCTCGCCGCGGAGCTCGTGCTCCTGTGGCTCGAGACCGTCGGGGTCGAGGTGAGCCTCGGCGCGGGCCACGATCTTTGCGACATGGTCGAGCGAGAGCCCGACGGCCTGGGTCGCCAGCATCGCCTCGACCTGCTCGACCCGCTCGTACGGCGCCCGCGGCCCGACGCGGTCGAGCATCGTGATGATCGCCGACGCCGCCGGCATGCCGATGCGCCCGGCCGCGAGGGCCTCGGCGACGTGGGGGTGGCGGGGCGGGGCATCCGCTCCGCTGAAGGTGCGACGCGGCGCCGTGGCCTCACCGACGGCGACGAGTCGCGAGGCGTCGCCGATCGTCGTGCCCGTGGTCGCCGCGATGAGGGTGGCCGGGTTGCGGTAGCCGTTCTTCTTGGCGAGCCCGTCGGCGCCGAGTTCGGGGCGCGACTGGCGTGCGATCTCGGAGGCGACCCGCGCATGCATGGCTTCGACGCGCCGACGCAGCGTGCCGATCGCGTTGTTGACCGCGACGAGCGAGGCGTGATCGAGGCCGTCGACAGACACGACGCCCGCAGCCGAACCACCCGCAGCCGAACCGGAGGCCCAGGCATCCGCCACAGACGCCAGAGCGTCGGCGATGCCGCCTATCGGATCGTCTATAGCTTCGATGGTCAGTGCCTCCCACTCGCGCGCGTTGAAACCTTTGCCGCTAGAGGACCACCGGTTTTACGGTGGCTGGGCACCTCCAATAGAACAAATATACCAAAGAACATCGCACGAGACAAGCGAATGTTCGAAACCCGTCGTGGCCACCGGGCGGATGTCGGAGGCGAGAGTAGGGTGTGCGTGTGTCCCTCGCCCCACGTGTCACGGTCGTCATTCCGTGCCGTGACGACGCCGGGTTCCTCGAGGAGTGCCTGGCAGCGCTGGCGGCGCAGACGCATCCGGCCGACCGTGTCATCGTGGTCGACAACGGCAGTACGGATGCCTCGGCCGAAGTCGCACGCCGCTTCGGCGCCGACGTGGTCGAAGAGGCGCGTGTCGGCGTCTGGCCGGCTGCGGCGCGCGGGTACGACGAGGCTCTCGGGTACGACGAGGCCCTCGGGTACGACGAGGCTCTGCCGGGCGCCGACCTGATCGCGCGGCTGGACGCCGACTCGCGGCCGCACCCGGACTGGATCGCGCGGGTCGTGCGCGCGTTCATGTCAAATCCGGGGCTGGGTGTGCTCACCGGCGGCGCCGAGTTCTATGGCGGAAGCCCGCTCACGAACTACCTGGGCGAGCACTGGTACATCGGCGGCGGGCATTACTGGGTGCGGAAGTGGTTGGGTATCCCGCTGGTGTTCGGCTCGAACTTCGCCATGCGCGCCGGCATCTGGGAACGCCTGCGCGAGCGCGTCGACCGCGACAACGCGGCGATCCACGACGACCTCGACCTGACGATCCGCCTGCGGCATGCCGACGGCGTGCGCTACGACCCGCAGCTGCGCATGCCGGTGTCTGCGCGCCCGCTGCAGACCGTCGGCGGCCTCTCGCGCCGCGTGTTCAAGGTCGTGACGACCTTCGCGGCGAGCTGGCCCGAGGGCGCGGCGTGGCGTCGCCGTGAGCCGTCACGAAGAATGCGAGCGGATGCCTCGTCCGCCGCCGCCGCAGACTGGACGCCCGACACCGAGGAGTGGGCTCCCGAGTTCGGGCGCTGACGCGGCGAGCACGCGCGCCGGGCCGAGGCATCCGCTCATTGGAACACGCGCGCTGGCCGAGGCATCCGATCGCCGGGGCGGGCGCCGAGTGCCGAGGCGCCTGCTCGGCAAGAACGCCGGGCACCGGCATCCGCTCGCCGTGATCGACGCCCGACACCCTTGACCCGGCCTGCACCGGGGAGGAACATGTCGGCCAACGGCGGCGGGGACCGCCGGCGGGTGCGCTTGGGGAAGCGCCGTATGCGAGGGGGCTCGCCATGGCCATGTCACGTTCACGGACGCGCGCTTCTCTGGGAGCGACGCTGGGAGCCGCGCTGGTTTCCGCGCTGCTCTTCGGGGGGTTCACGAGCATCCCGGCGGCTGCGGAGGATCCGCCGCTGGTGTGGTCGGATGTGGCCGGGTATCCGAAGACCGTCGATGGGGTGACCATCAGCTGGCAGACGGCGGCGTCGACCACGTCGCCGTTCGGCGGTGAGGAGCTCATCGATCCGCTGCCGGTGCTGCGGGTCGAGCTCGTCAACGGGTCGTCCGAGCCGAGGCACTTCGGCCTCGGCACGGATCTCTCGACCCAGGGCGTCGTCGACCACCTGTGGACGACCGAGGCGTGGGGGCTGTTCGACGAGGTGCTCAGCGGCATCGAGTCGAGCTTCTGGCTGACGCTCGGTCCCGGCGAGTCGCTCTCGGTCCACGGCGGCGACGCGGCGATGTGGTCGAATCCGCTGCCATCGTGGTCGGGGCACACGATGCGGGTCTTCTCACTCAGCGAGCCTCCGGTAGACCCCGCGGTGCCGACCGTCACGACGTTCGACTCGTACGTGGTGCCCGGTCGCTACGTGGCGGCGCACCTCGACGACGTCGATCTCGATCACGTCTCCGAGATCATCGGCACGCGCGCCACCGTCAACAGCGGCGGGTCGCCGGAGCTGTTCCCGGGCCTGTCGGCGTCGGTCGCGGCATCCGGTCTCACTCCCGGCGAGCAGCTGGAACTGTGGATCGCGCCCGACCTCGACTACTTCTACTTCGCGCTGCTCGGCGGCGGGCTGCCCGTGAGCGCGCTCAAGGTCGGCGAGGGCACGGTCGGAGCGGGCGGCACGCTCGCCGCGACCTTCACCCTGCCGAGCGACCTCGCGTACGGGAGCTACCAGCTGGTGGCGGGGGTTCGGGGTGAGCGCTACTGGCCGGCGGGCAGCTACGGGGACTTCCTCGTGACGACGCCGCCGAATGCGGTCACGCAGTCGACGCCGGCGGGCGTCGCGACCGGGTTCGACCTCGGGCCGACCGATGCGACCGTGACGCTGCCCGCGGGATCGACGGGTGGGACGACCACGGCGACGGTGTCGGGCACGGGTCCGGCGGCGGACGGGTTCCAGCTCGCGGGCGACCCGCCGCTGTACTACCACCTGAGCACCACCGCCTCCTTCACCGGGTCGGCGACGGTGTGCTTCGACTACGACACCGCGAACCTTCCGGGCGACCCGCCGCGGCTCTACCACTTCGACACCGCGCTGAACCGGTGGGACGACATCACCACCACGCGCGTGCCGGGCCGCGTCTGCGGCGCGACGACGAGCTTCTCGCCGTTCGCGCTCGGGTACGGCGACGAGTTCGACTTCACGGGCTTCTTCGATCCGGTGTCGATGACGGGACCGAACGTCGCGAAGGCGGGGCAGGCGGTGCCGGTGTCGTTCTCGCTCGACGGCGATCAGGGGCTCGAGGTGGTCACGTCGGCGCGGTTCGTCGTGGAGGGCACGGTCGCCAATCCGGTCGGGGAGCTGCTGGATGCCGCGACCGCCGGCCACAGCGGACTTCAGTACGACGCGGTGACCGACCGATACACCTACGTCTGGAAGACCGACAAGGCGTGGGCGAAGAAGACCGGACAGTTCGTGCTCACGCTGAGCGACGGCACGACGCACGCGTTCGAGGTGAGCTTCAAGAAGTAGCCCGTTTGGGTGAGGCGTCGGCCGCCTGCGCTACCGTGGCGGGCATGTTCGAGATGACCGAGAGTGCGCTGGTGGCGGCACCGATCGACGAGGTCTGGAGCGATCTGACGGATGCCGCGCGCCTGGCCGAATGGATCTGGCCGCCGCGCTTCGAGACCGAAGCCGTCGTCGAGCCGCGCGAGCTGGGTCGGTGGGAGGTGCGGTCGTCGGTCGCCGAGCTCGCGGTGCTGGGGCGCGTCCTGACCCTCGAGGCTCCGACGAGCCTGCGGCTCGAATGGCGGTGGGAGGGCGAGGAGCACACCACCGACGCCGAGCTGACGCTCGAAACGGCGGCGGATGCCTCGACCCGCGTGACCGTGCGCCACACCGGGTTCCTCTCGGCCGACGAGCGCGAGAGTCACATCGAGGGCTGGTCGAACTGCGTACAGCGCCTGGTCGACCGCCACGGCGGGGTGGCCGAGTTCGGATGATCATCGAGTTCGAGGGTGAGATCTTCCGCTGGGAAGCCCGCGAAGACTCCGCCTGGTTCTTCACCTCGGTGCCGCCCGAGCTGAGCGAGGACATCCGCGAGATCCCTCGGCCGTATCGCGGGTTCGGCTCAGTGCGCGTCAAGGCGCGGGTGGGCGGTTCGGAGTGGTCGACGTCGATCTTCCCGTCGTCGGATGGCACGTATGTGCTGCCGCTGAAGAAGGCCGTTCGTGATGCGGAGGGGCTTGAGGACGGGGGAGCCGTCGTGGTCAGGCTGGACGTGCTGGACGGGTGAGGCTCAGCCGACTTCGCAGCCGATGATCCGATAGAGCGTCGCGTCGC
Organism: Microbacterium sp. HJ5; assembly: GCF_054824025.1. Lineage (NCBI taxonomy): Bacteria > Bacillati > Actinomycetota > Actinomycetes > Micrococcales > Microbacteriaceae > Microbacterium > Microbacterium sp. HJ5. Next base: position 17,185 of record NZ_JSYE01000036.1, on the reverse strand, counting down.
CTACTCGCGCCTCGAGTTCAACGTTGGGGGACGAGGCCAGGTCTTCTAACCCCTCGAAGCGCGGTGTGTTGGGCAGAGAGCCCGTATCAGACGCGAGATCAAGAACCCACCGAATGCTCAGATCCCGCGTTGCGATGCATGCGGGATCGTCGGACCCCGCGGACGAGAAGCCGTCGCGAAAATCGAGCCCGGGTTGGCCCCGAACCGCGATCATGTGCGGGAACAACACCGGCCGTCCCGTTAGCGCGTAAGCAAGCGCCGATCCGTCCCACGGATTGTTCCCGATGAGCTCGCCGTCGGGAACGATGGCTTCGACTTTCTCAAGCAGTTCGCGCTCGTCCTCGCTCAAGGAGACGACTGCGGTCAGAGCATCATCGACTGGGACAAAGACTGCATGAGCTCGTTCCGCGACCGCCCACGCGCCCGGACCGTTACAGATGATGACGAGTAGGAGCGAGCTGGCCGCTGCGATGAGTGGCCGAACCCAGCTCCGTTGTCGAAGCGAGGTACGTGCCACGCGAAGGCCGATGAGCCTCCAGACCGACGCCGCAGCGTATGCGGCTACCGGGACGCAGGTGGCCGACACGATCGTTCCCACTCGCATGGCGTCCGTGTACCACGGTCCCGATAGGAGCAGCCGCCAGAACTCCGGAGCTCCGGCGGTGATGGCATAGAGAGCTGCGCCAACCACCCACATGCCTGCTGCCACCCGCCCCCGGTGGAGGGGCGCACGGAGTGCGAGCACCACGCCGAGGATGACCAGCAGCGCAGCGCCGATGGAGAGCGGTTGACCGCCGACGGTGGAAGTGATCGCCTCGCCGATCCCCTGGCCAGCAGTCCCTCTCGCCTCGCTGAGCGAGTCGGCCGAGGGGCGGACGTACACGAGGAGGGCCATCGTTGCAGCGACGTACACAGTCACGCCGAGAATGGCAAGGCGTCGTCGCCGGTCTGATTCCTTGGACGTCCACATACGCCCAGCGACGCTGACTGCGACAGGGAATGCGAGGACCGGGACCGCGACTAGCACCGACGGATGTGCCAGCAGCAGAGCCGGAACGCTGAGAGCGACCACGATCCAACCGCAAGCCGGGCCCAGCGAGGAGAGCCGGAATTGGCCGACCTCGACCGTCGCGGCGAGTACCACCGGCAGCATAGAGACGGCGAGTACCAACGGGTAGGTCCCGAGATATGCCACCAGAGCGAGCGGAAACGGTCCGAAGGCAGCGGCCAGAGCGCCCGCGGAAACCAACAGCGATCGGCTTCCGCCGAAGAGCGCTCGCGACAGCACCACGATGCCCGCGGGCCAAGCCACGCAACCGAACACAATCAGCGCGGCGTTGGACGCGATAGGGATCGATACGCCGGACACTTGCACGACAAGCGCTCCGATCGCGTGCCATGCGCTCGGATACATCGAGCCACCGGACGGAGCGGAGAGGCGCGCGACGTTAGCGGGAGAAGCGTCGGCTGTATCGAGAATCCACCTAACCGCGTTCAGATGAAAAACGTTGTCAAATGCCTGCGCGAAGGCATCCGGAGCGTCCATCGCGAAGCCAACGCGAACAAGGAGAAGGATTGCTCCCAGTCCGACGGCGACGAGCAACCACACCGGACTCGATGCGTACGACGAACGCGGACGCAGACGTGGCCAACGAGTCGTGACCAGCCACGCGACGGCTGCGACGAGGATCGCGACGGCCACGACTGGCCAGACTGACCAAGGGAGGCCACCGAGAGATGCCGCGATCGAGGCTACCGCGACGGCCGATACACCCAACGGAAACGACGAGGCAAGGAGCCAAAGGCCGCGTATCCGCAGTCCGAACCCCATCGCGGCGCCTGACCCGCAGACGACGAGCGCGCAAGCCGCGGATGCGAGGAGAAGATCCAGCACGCACCCTCCGCTCATCTACCGACCGCGCACGCCGAGCTATTGTCATTCCTTCGGACGCCGCGACCAGCCCGAACTGGCTAGAGCCTAGGGGAGCCCCATCGGTCGCGTGTTTGGATTCCACAGCATCGGAAACCGGCTGAGGCAATCCTCAGCGCATCCTTAGCCAATTACGCGCGACATGCGTTGAATCTTTCTGAGCGTGTCCGGAACCATGTTCAGCGGGGAGGGGTTTCACGCATGTGGCTCCGTTTCCGGTTCTGGGGAGAACGTTCGAAGGGTCGATGACCCGCTCGCGGATCGCCAGGCTGTAATCAGTCCAAGCCAAGAAGGAGCACACAGATGCGCACCATGATCAAGAACTACATCGAGGCGGAGAAGGCCCGTCGCGAGGAGAACGGCGAAGAGGGCTTCTCGCTCATCGAGCTCATCATCGTCGTGGTGATCCTCGGCATTCTCGCCGCAATCGCCATTCCGATCTTCCTCAACATCTCGGCGCAGGCCGAGCAGAACGCGGCCGACGCCGCCGCCGGCAACGCCGCGTCCCAGTGGGCGGCCGCGCTCGCCAAGGGCAGCACGCCCAACCTGGACAACTTCGATGACCAGGGTTGGAACACGTCGGTCGCAAACGGGACGGACCTGGACGCGTTCTGTGTCTCGGTTGACAAGGATGGCACGACAGCAGACTCCGGCCCCGGCTGCTAAGACGTAGACTGATGGCGTTCAGGGCGCAGTTCCGGCCCTGGACGCCATCGTCTGCCACCTGGGGAGGGGCGTCGGATGAATGCACAGTCGCGCGACGAGGGATTCAGTCTCGTCGAAGTGATTATCGGCATGTTCCTGCTTGCGTTGATCGCCGTGGCCCTCCTGCCGGCGCTTGTGGACGGAGTGCGATATTCGTCCGAGCAATCCGCCGTCGCAACCGCGACGCGGCATCTTCACGCGCTTGTCGAGCAGGCGCGGGAGAATCCCACTTGCAGCAACCTCGCCACGCTTGCTGGTCCTGATCCCTTCAACGAAGGAACGGAGAGACCGATGACATCATCGGGCACGGTGACTGCCTGTGCAGCCAAATCCACCGCAACTCTCCGCCTCGTCGCTGTCGATGGGCAAGGGGACCGGATCGCGGGCATCGAAGCCCTCATCTATACACCGGCTGGCTGATTATGAAGGGGCCCGGCGCAGAATTGCTCGACGACGAGGCGGGAGTCTCGCTCGTCGAATTGATCATCTACGCGCTCGTTGCGAGTCTCGTGGTCGGCGCTGCCGCCATGATCTTGACCAACTCGTGGATCACACAGCGCAACGTGACGGTGCAGACTGAAGCCACGAACCGCGGCCAGACCATCAGTTCGACGATTGAGCGGGCCATGCATAACGCGCTCGACTATGAAGTGTCGGTCGACGGGCGCACATTGCGCGTACGGACCTCGCTCGACGGTGACCTGCGGTGCCAGGGCTTCCACTTCTCGAGCGGCTCAGCTCGATGGACGATCGCAGACCGAGACTTGCCCGTAAGTACATCCGCGTGGACCGTCTGGCAGACCGGGGTGGTTCAGCGAGGCACCATCGCGTTCTTCGTGGCGGGAACGAAGGACCTCACCTACACCTTCGACGTTGCTACAGACACGGCGTCGGTTCGATTCGGGGGAGAGACAGCGGCTCGGTCCGCACTGTCAGGGGAGAGTGCGCCATGTTGGTAATACAGCGCAACCTGCAAAACCGTCGCCAAGATGACGACGGCGCGGTACTCGTGACCGTTGTCGTGGTGATGCTTGTCGGGTTTGTAGTGGCAGCGATGGTCGCGGCATCTGTTCTTTTTACGATCCAAGCAAACGCCGAGAATACCGATGTCACGCAGGCGTTCATCTCGGCCGAGTCAGGCCGAGACGCAGCAGTGGCGGAACTCTCAGGAGCGTGCGATCAGACCGACTTCTCGGGTTCGAATCCCGAGTTCGTGAGCAGCATCTACGTCGCCGAGGGTACCGAGCCCGAATCTGCCGAGGGTTTGAGTGAAGGGTGCCCGACGGAAGACACCGATTACGTGGTGGTTCGATCCACCGGGACCGCCGATGGGGTGAGCACGACGATCGACAGCGTCTACCCCTGGGAGAAGACCTTCGAGCAGCAGGCAGGCGGCGTGCTCGCGTACTTTGCCGGTGGTGTGACGTCGACGGTGTCTAACTACACCGGGGACCTCGTCGTGCGGTCGGGCAACTACACGTGTAATAACGAAGGAACTATCAACGGGGACCTCTATGTCGTCGAAGGGAACCTCTCACTGAGTCGCGACTGCACCATCAACGGTTCCGCGTATGTCTTCGGTACTGCGACCAGTAACTCCCAGTCGGCGGAGATAACTGGACTGCTGAAGACCGGCGGCGACGTCGACTTCACTTCCAACGGCTCGATTATCGGGTCGCCGCCGGTAGCGCCGGCAACGGTCGGGACCGGGGGAATCGAGTCGGACGGCGACATCGACCTAACAGGAAACGCCGGGACCGGCCGAGTCTACGGACCAATAAAGACCAGCGGCACTTTTACCAAGACAACGAGATGGACTGTTGAGGGCGCTCCCGAGCAGGGCGCAGTGATACCGCCCTTCGATCCGAAACTTGAGGTGATCCGAGCGCTTACCGCCTGGATTGACCTGGACGGATCGTCCCTGTGGAACGCCACCCCACCAACCCAGAACGCGTGCACGATGACACCCAGTCAGTTGAGCACCATCCTGAGCAGTGCGAGTGCGACGAAGACCATCATCGATTATCGCGCTTGCACCAACTTCGGCAACTCCGTCGGGATCACCATCAATCCGGTTACGGTGCGGCGCGACGTCGTCTTTCTCGTTCCTGCGAGTAAGCAGATGGATCTACAGTTCTCAGGCACTGTGGGCGGAACGAATCAGCTCGTCTTCATCCACGAGGATGGGAACCGTGACGACCGTCTGAATGGTGAGACGAAGCCGACATGTGTGAGCACGATCGGGAACGACAAGCTCAATATCCCGAGTTCGGCTTCGGTGAGCCCGAAACTCATGATCTACACCCCGTGCGGTATGACGGGTAATGTGCGTGCGGCCTTTTCCGGTCAGCTCTATACGAATGAGTCGTCGATCAACTTCGGCAATGGCGCGTCATACACTTGTGCGACTATGAGTTGGCCGGACGCCTTCGAGAAGCTGGGTTGCAAGCTGAAAGGTGAGGGCGAAGATGTTGTTCTGGAGACTGTGCTCGTTCAGCGGCTCGGCGGTCTGACCTATCAGAGCGAGACGCAGTAGTGGCGTCGACCGCACTCGTGCCCGTCATCGTCGGCTTTGCCGCGCTCTTCGGACTTGTTATCGGCTCCTTCCTGAATGTCGTCGTATATCGCGTTCCGAACGGCGTTTCCCTGCTTCGCGAAAGTCGGTGTCCGAACTGCGAGTCCCCGGTACGTCCGTGGCAGAACGTCCCGGTGGTCTCGTGGCTTCTTCTCCGTAGACGATGCGCGGTCTGTGCTAATCCGATCTCGGTGAGATATCCGCTCGTCGAACTTGGAACAGGCATCGGTTTCGCTGCCGTCACGTGGTGGGCGCTCGGCGGCGGTGCGACGCACGGCATGCTCGCTGCATGGCCAGTACTCATCGCGACCCTGCTGTACTGCTACCTCGCAGCGGTGAGCATCGCCCTCGCGCTGATCGACTTGGACACCCGCCGACTGCCGAACGCGCTCGTCCTGCCGAGCTACGTCGTGGGAGGAGCGGGCTTCACGGCGCTGGCTGCCGTGACACAGCAATGGGACAGTCTCGCGCGTGCCGCCGCCGGTATGGCGATCCTCTACGGCTTCTTCTTCGTACTCCGTGCCGTCCGACGCGGCGGAATGGGCGGTGGCGACGTCAAGCTTGCCGGTGTGCTCGGGCTCTTCCTCGGCTGGCTCAGCTGGGGTGCACTCGCCGTGGGGGCTTTCGCCGGATTCTTGTTCGGGGGCCTCTTCGGACTGGCGCTGATCGCTGTACGACGGGCCGGGAGGAAGTCCGCCATTCCGTTCGGTCCCTGGATGCTCCTCGGCGCGTGGACGGGCATCTTCGTGGGCGACAGGCTCGCAACGTGGTATCTATCGCTCTATTCGGCGAACTAGGGGGATTCGAAATGGCGAAGACAGTGATCGGGCTCGAAGTGACCGAGGAGAGCGTGAGAGCGGCCGAGGTGACGATCGGTCGCGCACCTCAACTCGTAGCGTGTGGTGAGGTCCCCCTGCCTCCCGACGCGGCGAAGGATTCGGAGATCCTCGACTCCGGAGCGGTCGCTGTCGCGCTGCGCCAGCTCTGGGCGGGCGCCAAATTCCAGGGTAAGCACGTCACTCTGGGCGTGGCCAGCCGGCGCATCCTGGTCCGCGAGTACACGACACAGTCAATGAAGCCCGAGCTGCTTCGTGACGCGCTACCGTTCCAGGTGCAGGACCTTCTTCCAGTGCCGGCAAGCCAGGCTGTCCTCGACTTCTTCCCACTCGCGGAGCACGGCGATCAGGTCAGTGGTCTACTCGTCGCCGCGGTATCGGAGTCGATTGAGCAGATTATCGCGACTCTCGACCGCGTGAAGCTGCGGGTCAACGCCGTCGATCTCACGGCGTTCGGGCTCGCCAGAGTGTCTGCCGCCGTGACCTCGCCTGATGAAACAGTCGCGGTCGTCTACATCGGCGACCACACCACGCAGGTGGTGGTAGCACGCGGGGGCATTCCTCAGTTCGTTCGACTCTTGCCCATCGACGTACCGACAGCGGCATCGCAACGCCACGCGAGCGAGGAAGCTGCCGCGGAGCCCGCGCTCGTCGAGGCCACCGCCGCGGCGCCCCCGACCGCGCGAGTACGGGGTGCGCTCAGAGGATCATCGGTGAGCCCGATCATCTCAGATCTCGCGGCTCGACTGCGAAGCACCCTCGCGTTCTTCGGCGGTCGCGCGAACGGTGCGCGGATCGACAGCGTTCTGCTCACCGGCGCTGGAGTTGCGGTGCCCGGGGCGATTCAGGCGCTCCAGACGGCGCTCGACGTGCCAATGAGAGTGGTCGAGGCCGGCGACGTCGTGACGGTCAAAAACGTTCAGCCGACCGGCGAGTTCGGCCTCAATCTCGTCAGCGCGGTCGGAATCGCTCTCGGGGAGGCGCGCTGATGGCCAATGTGACTCCGGCGTTCGCGTCGATGCCGCGTGTCAACCTCCTCCCGAAGAGCGAGATCGCTCGGCGCGAACGAGAGGTTCTGACACGCAAATGGGCCTGGGGAGTTCTGGCTGCCATGCTGATCGCCCTGCTCCTCATCGGCGGTGCGTTCTTCCTAAAGCTCACCGCCGACCAGCGCTTGGCCGCAGAGCAAGCACGCACCAACGACCTGCTGGTTGAACTGGCAGCGCTCTCGGGAACCAGCGAAGCCCTCGCCACGGAGGCTGAGCTGACGGCCTTCCGGACTGAAGCTATGGCGACCGACGTCGGCTGGCAGCCCGTCGTCGACTCCGTCGAGAACGTCCTGCCCACAGGCGTTTCTCTCACCGGTTTCGAGTTGACTGTCGGCTCGATGCCGGGCGACGGCGACCCAGCAACCGCCGCCGGATTGACCGGGCTCATTCGACTGGACAGCCCGACACCGGTAGACATCGTCGACGTGGTGCGCTCCCTGCGCGCCGTGGAGGGCGTGCTCGAGGCTGACGGTCAGGCGGTGACTTCGAGCACCTCGGAGGCCGCGCGCTACGCCTATCTCCTGACGGTGACCTTCGATCAGACTGTTTACACGGGGGAATACGCCCCCGTCGCGGAAGAGGAGTGACCGATGCCCAAGCAACTCATCACGCTCCTCGGTCTCATCATCAGCGTCGGCGTCGTCGCCCTCGGCTTCTTTGTGGTCGCGCTGCCGACGCTCCTCCAGTCTCAGTCGGTCGACGCGCAGACCACATCGGTTGCCGCAGATAATGCGGTCTATCAAGCACAAGTCGACAGTCTGAGCGAAGCAGCAGAACGTCAGAGCGAGATCGACGCTTCGGTAGCAGCGCTACGTGGGCAGATCCCGGCGACCAACCAGTTCGACGACGTCTTCGAAGTGATCGGGCGAGCGGCGACTGTTGCAAACGTAAGCATCGTGAGCGCGGCTGCTGGAGAGGTCACGCCCTTCATGCCGAGGACCGCTGAGGTAGCAGCGGCCGATCCAGATGAGACAACGGCCGCCGAGGCTGCGGAAGAATCGGTCGCGGTCGATGGTCGCGCTCAGGCCGCGTTCGCCATCGACGTGTCCGCTCCCGATATGGCAAGTGCAACCCGGTTCCTCGACGAACTGGGCGAAGGCCCGCGTCTTCTCAGCACAATCACCGTGAGCGCGGCGGGGGCAGGGGTCGTCGACCTGCAGATTCAGGCTCTGACCTACATCGATTCGGAAGGTTAGCCGTGATGGATTTCGCTCTCGAAGCACTTCTCTCGCGTGGCGCCCAGCACCGCGCGTCCGATATCCACATCACCGCGGGGCATCCTGCGCTGATGCGCGTGGACGGCGATCTCGTTCCCATCCCGGGGTTCATCGAGGCGCTGCCGACCGAGTGGGTGGAAGCAGCCGCGGCAGGACTGATGGCGCCAAGCCAACGGGAAGAGTTCCAGCTGCGACACGAAGTCGACCTCGCGCTGGCCACAGAGCAGTTGGGCCGTTTCCGTGTCAACGTCTTTCGGCAGGTGGGCGCGATTGCGATCGCACTCCGATTCATCCCGGACCGAGTGTTCACACTCGACGAGTTGGGTGCTCCGGCAATAGCTCGGGATCTCGCCCTCCTGCCGCGTGGGCTCGTTCTCCTCACCGGACCCACTGGCTCCGGAAAGTCCACGACGCTCACCGCAATGGTCGACATCATCAACGAGACGCTTCCTGCGCACGTGATCACGATCGAGGACCCGATCGAGTTCCGGCATGAGAGCAAGCGATCGCTTGTTCATCAACGTGAGGTCGGCACCGACACCGGATCGTTTGCGGAAGCGCTTCGTCGCGTTCTGCGTCAGGACCCCGACGTCATCCTCATTGGTGAGCTTCGAGACCCGGAGTCGATCCGAACGGCTCTGTCGGCTGCTGAGACCGGCCACCTCGTGCTCTCGACGCTGCACACTCAGGGCGCGGCAAAGAGCGTCAACCGTATCGTCGACGTGTTTCCCGCCGACCAGCAGGCGCAGATTCGGACGCAGCTTGGTGACACTCTCCAGGGTGTGATCAGTCAGACGCTGATGCCGCTTGCACAGACAGATGGGCGGACGATCGCCACCGAGGTGCTCGTCAACACCCCCGCTGTTGCCAACATGATCCGTGAGGGTCAGGTCGCGCAGTTGTACTCTGCCATGCAGGCGGGCGCTGCCGCGGGAATGCACACACTCGACCAGGATCTGAAGCGTCTCGTCGAAGAAGGGGTCGTCGCGTTGCACGTCGCCAAGGCTTTCGCCGTCGACCCATCCAACCTCGACGGGATCTATGTACGACCGCGCGACTTGGACGTTGAAGCATGGTCCACCCACGCCGGTGACTGGCATCACGGAACGGGAGTCGCGTGATGGCCGTTCAGGAATTCGTTTACAGGGCCCTTGATCAGCGGGCCGGCACCGTCATAAAGGGAACCGTGGAGGGTTCTACCGAAGCCGTCGTGACGTCGAAATTGAAGGCGCAGGGGCTCACCCCGCTTGAGGTGACGCTGAAGTCGAAGACGGGCCTCAACCGCGAGATCCGGCTTCCCAGCATCAACCCAGGCGTTTCTTCGAAGTCGCTGGCGATCTTCGCGCGTCAAATGGCTGGCCTGATCAACGCCGGACTCCCACTTCTCCGGACCCTGGCAATCCTGATCGAGCAGACTGAGGACAAGAAGCTTCAGCCGCCCCTTATCGAGGTGCACGCTGCGGTGGAGAGCGGGTCCTCCTTCTCCGCTGCGCTGGCGCGCCACCCGCAGACTTTTCCGCCGCTCATGTTGAGTATTATCCGTGTCGGTGAGACGGGCGGTTTCCTGGGTGCGGCCCTCACCTCGATCGCCGAGAACTACAAGCGCGAGGCGGAACTCCAGAACAAGATCCGAGCCGCCACCACATATCCGGTGATCGTTCTGATCATCGCCGTGCTGGGCGTGCTGGCGATGGTCACGTTCATCGTCCCGATCTTCGCGGAGATGTTTGAGGGGCTCGGCTCCGAGCTCCCGCTTCCCACGCAGATCCTCGTCTCCCTTTCGGAGAACATGTGGTGGGCCCTGCCGATCATGGTCGTGTTGTTCGGTATCGGATGGATCTGGTGGGCCCGCAATAAGAACACCGATCAGGTCCGCAAGGCCGTCGACCCGTTGAAGCTCAAACTGCCCGTCTTCGGCAAGCTGTCGACGAAGATCGCGGTCGCACGATTCGCTCGCAACCTGTCAATGATGCTGGACGCCGGCGTCCCGATCATCCAAGCGCTCTCGATCGTCGGCCAGGCCTCCAACAACTGGAAGGTGGAGCAGGCGGTCAGAGATGTTCAGGATTCCATCCGTCAAGGCCGAAGCTTCGCGGCGCCACTCGCGAAGGCGGAGGTCTTCCCAGCGATGGTGTCGCAAATGGTGTCGGTGGGTGAGGAATCCGGAACACTATCGGAGATGCTCGCGAGCATCGCCGACTTCTACGAGGATGAGGTCGAAACTGCGACTTCTCAGCTCTCGGCAACGATCGAGCCGCTCCTGATCGTGGTGCTTGGCGTGCTGATCGGCGGAATGGTGGTCGCGCTGTACCTGCCGATCTTCACGCTCTACTCGGACCTCGCGGGTCAATAGGCCCGATCTTGGCGTCGACCCCCGTCACCGGACGGCCGGCGTCCAAGACACCGCCCCCGGAGAGCGCCTGGCGCTCCGGGGGCGGATGTCTTTGTTCCGACAAACGTCAAACGTCATACCGAGACGCGCAGCACCTCTTCGATCGTCGTCATACCCTGCGCCACCTTCGACCACCCGTCCTCGCGCAGCGAGACCATGCCCTGCTGCAGCGCGACTTGACGCATGTCATTGCCGGTGGCACGCGTCACAACGAGCGACTCGAGCTCGTCGCTTAGAGACATGACCTCGTGCAGCGCAACGCGGCCTCTGTACCCGGTGTTCGAGCAGGCGGGGCATCCAACCGCCTTGTACAGCTGCGGCACATCGTGCGGGTCGTGCGGAAAGCCCAGCGAGGTGAGCACCTCGGTCGGCTCGACGAGCGGCTCGCGGCACTTCATGCACAGCCGGCGCGCGAGACGCTGAGCCACGACAGCTGACAAGGCCGTCGCGACGAGGAACGGCTCGCAGCCGATCTCGGTCAGGCGGGTCAGCGCCGACGGCGCGTCGTTGGTGTGCAGCGTCGACAGCACGAGGTGACCGGTGAGGGCCGCCTCGATCGAGATGGTCGCGGTCTCTTGATCGCGGATCTCACCGACGAGCACGACGTCGGGGTCGCTTCGCAGGATCGAGCGCAGCGCCGACGAGAACGTGAGGCCGGCCCGGTTGTTGACCTGCACCTGGTTGATGCCGGGAATCCGGTACTCGACAGGGTCTTCAACAGTGATGACGTTGATGCGCGTGTTCGCGACGGCGCGAAGCGCGGTGTAGAGAGTCGTTGACTTGCCCGAGCCTGTCGGCCCGGTCACGAGGATCATGCCGTGAGGCTTCATGATCGCTTCACGGAAGCGTCGGTCATTTGTCCCAGAGAACAGCAGGTCGCGCATGGTCATCGTCTGACCGGTGTTGTCGAGGATTCGCATGACGATCTTCTCGCCCCACACCGTCGGCAGCGTGGCCACGCGTAGATCCACGGAGCGACCCTCATGTGCGACGGAGAGGCGGCCGTCCTGCGGCTTGCGCTTCTCCGCGATGTCGATGGACGACATGATCTTCAACCGCGAGATGATGCCGTCCTGGATCGAGCGGTCGGCCTTCTGCATCTCGTGCAGTACGCCGTCGATGCGGAACCGCACCGTCAGCTGCTTCTCACCGGGCTCGACGTGGATGTCGGACGCGCGGTCGTTGATGGCCTGCGCGATCAGCAGGTTCACGAAGCGCACGATGGGCGCATCGTTGTCCTGCTCCTCAAGCGACTCCGTGAACGCGGCCCCGGAGGACTCAGTAGACTCCTCGATCGTCATGGAGAGCTCGCTGAGCTCCTCATCGGACCGGAGGAAACGCTCAAACATCTGTGCCAAAGCGTCTTTGGCTACGACGACCGGCTCGACAAAAAGATCGGTGACGCTCGCCACGTCGTCGAGCGCCACGATGTCGGTCGGATCAAGAATGCCGACAGTCAGGCGGTCGCCTCCGCGATCTACCGGGATCAGGCTGTACTTGCGACAGATCGTGCCGGGCACCAACGCCACGACGTTCGGATCGAGCGGCATGTTCGACAGATCGACGAACCGATGACCGGTATGCAGGGCTATCGCTTCTGCAACCTGCGCCTCGGTGACGAGCTTCGAGCTCACCAGCAAAGTAGTTAGTTCTGGACCCTCTCCTGCTTCCGCCAGCGCAGCAGACATGTCAGCTGCACGCACGGCCCCAGTGAGTACAAGGGTCTGTGCAATTCCCCTCACAATGTTCCCCATTCCCCACCTCTCATAGTACGGCTCTGTTGTCGAGCGGGGCCAAGTAATTGCTTAGGGCTCAGTAAGGTTGCGCCATGGCTGACCTTATCGCGAAGGTGACCGCGTGGGCACTGAGTCTCAAGCCTGTGAGGGTCTGGTTCCACTTCCTCGAGCGGCGCGGCGCGATGCTCGCCGACAGCATCACCTACCGCGCACTGTTCTCGGTCTTCGCCGCCGTCCTGCTGGGATTCTCGTTCGCAGCGCTGTGGCTCGCAGACAATCCGGCCGCGTGGCGGGCGCTGGTCAACACGGTGGATGCCGCCATCCCCGGGCTCGTCGGCGAGGACGGGCTGATCGAGGTCGACAAGATCACGGCGCCGCCGGGACTCACGATCACCGGCATCCTGTCTCTCGTCGCTCTCGTCGGCGCCGCCATCGGTGCGATCGGATCGCTGCGGGCCGGGCTGCGCACGCTCGCGGACGAGATCCATGACGACGTCTTCTGGATCTGGGTGATCCTGCGCAACCTGCTCCTGGCCATCGCGATCGGCGGCGGGTTCCTCCTCTCGGCGGTGGTCACGTTCTACGGCACGACGTTCATCGACTGGGTGGGGGATTGGCTGGGCGTGCAGAGCTTCGTGGCGGATGCCGCAACCCGCGGGCTCGCGCTGCTCACCGTCTTCCTCCTCGACGCCGCCCTGATCGCCCTCGCCTTCATTGTGCTGAGCGGCGTGAAGGCGCGGCCGCGCCACCTCATCGTCGGCGCGCTCATCGGCGGCCTCGGCCTCACTGTGCTTCAGCAGCTCTCGGGCCTGTTCGTCGCCGGTGCCGGATCGAACCCGCTGCTCGCCTCGTTCGCCGCCCTCATCGCCCTGCTGCTGTGGTTCAACCTGTCGGCACAGGTGATCCTGCTCGCGTCGACATGGATCATCGTCGGCGTCGCCGAAGACGCCGACCGCGTGCGGGAGCGCTTCGGCGCCCCCACCTTCGAGGCGCGGCGGGTCAAGCGCGCCGAAGACGCCCTCCGCGTCGCATCGGCCGAACTGCAGCTCGCCAACGCCGCCGCCGAGAAGGCCCGCCGCGGAGCGAAGCCGAAAGAGGCGTGACCGTGCCCGTGCGCGTGCCGACCTACACGGCCGCGCAGGTGCGCGCCGCCGAACGCCCGATGCTCGACGCCGGCGAGCCGCTCATGCTGCGCGCGGCAGCGGCCCTCGCGACCGTGGTGAAGGAACAGCTGACGGATGCCTCGTCCCCGCGCATCCTGGTCCTCGCGGGCAGCGGCGACAACGGCGGCGACGCCCTCTACGCCGCCGCGCACCTGGCGGCGCACACCCGCGTGGACGTGCTCACCGTCGGCAGCCGCGTGCACGAGCCTGCACTCGCGGAGGCGCTGCGGGCGGGCGCGCAGCGCGTCGAGCTCAGAGCCGCCCTGGGCGCGGCATCCGGATACGCGATCGTCGTCGACGGCATCCTCGGAATCGGCACATCGTCAGACCCCTCGCTGCGCGGAGTCGCTCGCGACGCGGTGATGGGCCTCCTCTCCTCCAGAGGAGAGCGGATGCCTCGCCCCGTCGCCGTCGACCTGCCGAGCGGGCTGCACCCCGACACCGGCGCGGCCGACGACGCGGTGCTGCCGGCCGCCGTGACGGTGACGTTCGGAGCGGCCAAGGCCGGCCTCGTCACCGGGCGCGGACCCGAGCTGGCGGGAGAGATCGTGCTCGTCGACCTCGGGCTTGGGCCGGGTCTCGCCGGGGTCGAGCCCGCGGGTGAGGCATCCGTCGCCCGTGTCATCCCGGCGAAGCCGGGCCCAGCGTTCTAGTCGTCGTCGCCGCGGCCGTTGTTGCCGGGGAAGTCGTCGGAGTCCTTGTCGTGCCCGTAGGCGTTGCCGCGACCGTTGTTGCCGGGACCGTCGGCGTGCTTGTCGTCCTTGTCTTTGTCCTTGCCCCGCCCCTGGCCGTGGTTGCCCGGGAAGTCGTCGGAGTCCTTATCGTGCCCGAAGGCGTTGCCGCGTCCGTTGTTGCCCGGGCCGTCGGCGTGCTTGTCGTCGCCGGGCCCGCGACCGTCGCCCGGGCCGTCGGTGTCGACGACAGACGGCACGCCGGGTGCGAGCGAGGTGCCCGAGGCGAAGCCGGGCACCAGGATCGCCGCCGAGGCGACCACCACGATCGCAGCGCTCGTCAGGAGCATTCGGGTCGACATCATGTTGCACCTCGGTTCACGCGCGGGGGAGGGCAGCCGATGCGAGGAGGCTACACCCGCTTCCGAGCGGCGCACAGCGGTCGATCGCAGACCTTGCACAAAGCTGAGATTCGGGTCATATGCCCGACGCGGCATCCTTGCCTGCGACTGCCGTCCGCAGGCCGGACGCTAGGCTCCCGCGTGTGACTCCGTCGCGCGCCGCCGTCGCCCTCATCGCCCTCGTGGGCCTGCTCGCGGGCTGCACAGCGCAGCCCGCGCCCGAGCCGACGAACACCGATGCCGCGCGGCTGCAGGCGTGCGCCGACGCTGCCGGGACCATCGTCACGGCGGCCGGCGATCTGGTCGCCGAGTACGAGCTGCCGAGCCTCGAGGCATCCGCCGCGCCGACCCCCGGCCCCACCTCCGCACCCGAGCCGCTGCCGACCTCGTCGGGCGACGCGATCGCCGATGCGGTCACCGCGGCGCGCGCCACGCGCGACGAACTGGGATGCGATCCGGGCGCCTTCACCGCCGACCTCGAAGCGGGGCTCGCCGAGATCGAGCCCGACTCGCCCATCGCGGCGGCGGTGTGGCGGCGCGTGTCGGCCTCGGTGCTGGGCACCGTCGAGCAAGAGGCCCGCGAGTGGGCGATGACCGCCGACGAGGACCTGATCGAGGTGCTCGCGCGCGCCGCGGACGGCACCACCGTCGTGCTGCCCGCCGGCACCGTCGAGATCGACCAGACGCTCGTGCTGCTCGCGGGCGTCACCCTGCGCGGGGCCGGGGCAGGCGAGACCGTCGTCAGCTCGTCGGCGCCCGACGCCGCGATCATGGTCGTCACCGACGGCCTCGTGCGGCTCGAAGCGCTCACCCTTCAGCTCGCACCCGCGGTGCCGGCATCCGGCATCGTCGCCGGGCCCTCGGCCTCGCTCGCCCTCGACGCCGTCCGCGTCACGGGAGCCGCGTCCGAGGGCAGCGGCGACAGCGCGGGCGGCGCCGGCGTGTACCTCTCGGCGCAGGGGAGCGAGGGCTCGGGCCGCGGCACGACCCTAGAGATCACCGCGTCGACCTTCGACGCCAACGCGTGGGCGGGGCTGGCCGTCACCGGCGGCCACCGGGTCAGCATCGAGTCGTCGACCTTCCGTGGCAACGGCGGCGCCGGCATCGTCTTCCTCGACGAGACCAGCGGGTCGGTCGCCTCGAGCACGTTCGCCGGCAACCCCGTCGGCCTCGCCGCGGCGGGCACCTCGACCCCCGCCGTGATCGGCAGCACGTTCACGGGCGGCACGGTCGGCCTGCAGGCGGATGCCGCGGCCGCACCCTCGATCGAGAGGGCCACGATCTCGGGGGCGAGCTCGGCCGCGGTCATCTTCGGCGGCGACTCGGGCGGCTCGATCGACGCGACGGTGTGCCGCGACGTGCCCCACGGCATCGTCATCGGCGACGGAGCCGCGCCGACCCTGGGCGAGAACGACTGCAGCATCGGCCGGGGCACCGGCTGACCGCACGGCCGGCATATCCGCGACACGCCGTCAACGTGTCATTTCACGAAACCGGCCCTGTACAGCCTCGGCGCTTCGGTGACATACTCGCGCTTGTCACCTCGGGGATCGGCGTTCTGGGCGCCGAACGAGGGTTACCTATGGGGGTAGGGACGCGTTGGCTATTCGGGATATCGGCGGTCGGGGTGCGTTCGCACGCCCGGCCACAGGCGCGCCCGTGACGCGCCGCCGCTCCCGATTCGGCCGCCCCGGAGTCGGCGTCGTCGCCGTGATCGCCTCGGCCGCGCTCGTCGTCACGATGGGCGCCGTGCCCGCCAGCGCGCTCACCCCGGCTCCTGTCGTCGAGGCGCCCCGCGCCCCGCAGGCGCCCCAGTCCGTGCCGGCCGAACCGCAGCCTGCCGCCGTGATCGAGCTCCGCGATGCGCAGGTCGTCGTGGTGCAGACGCAGTCGCGCGCCGAGGCCCGCGCCGCGATCGACGCGATCTTCGCCGCCGACGAGCAGCGACGCCGTGAGGCCGCCGACCAGCAGGCCGCGCAGCAGGCGGCGCAGCAGGCGTTCGTGCAGCAGTTCTTCGCCCAGCAGTCCGCGGCGCAGCAGGCCGCGCGCGCTCAGGCCGAGGCGCAGAAGAAGCTTCAGGAGGCGCTCGAGGCGCTGGCCAAGGCGCTGTCGACGAGCCAGTGCACGACGGTGGGCGGCACCAACGGCCAGCCCGCCTCGATCTCGTGCCCGATGGACAACGGCGGCGCGACGATCGGCGGTGACGGCGTGGGAGTCACCACGCCGACCCCGACGCCCACGCCCACGCCCACTCCGACTCCGACTCCCACGCCGACGCCGACGCCCGGGGCCGAGGCGATGACCGCGACCGAGCTGCCCGCCGACCCGGTCGGTGCCGACCAGGCGCTCACCGACGGCGCGCTGTCGTCGGCCGTCGGCCAGGCCACCGCCGAGTGGACGGCCGCCGGTGCCGACGTCTCGGGGATCACGGCATCCGTCGCCGCCCTCGACGGCGCGACGCTCGGCCTCACCAGCGGGCGCTCGATCGTCATCGACGACGACGCCGCCGG
>NZ_JSYE01000035.1:0-95961 GCF_054824025.1 Microbacterium sp. HJ5 | reverse complement strand
CCAGCGCGCGGGCGATCGCGACGCGCTGCTGCTCACCGCCGGACAGCTCGTGCGGGAAGCGCTTCTCCTTGCCGGAGAGGCCGACGAGCGCCAGCACCTCGGGCACGGTCTGCTGGATGAACCCGCGGGACGATCCGATCACCTGAAGGGTGAACGCGACGTTCTGGAACACGGTCTTGGTCGGCAGCAGCCGGAAGTCCTGGAACACCGCACCGATGTGCCGGCGGAAGTACGGCACCTTGCGATTGGAGAGCGTACGCAGATCGCGGCCGAGCACCACCACTCGCCCGTCGGTCGGAGTCTCCTCGCGGAGGACCATCCGCAGGCACGAGGACTTGCCCGAGCCGGACGCGCCCACGAGGAACACGAACTCCCCGCGCAGCACCTCGAAATCGACGTTGTTCAGGGCAGGCTTCGACGTGCCCTTGTAGCGCTTCGTGACGTTCTCGAACCGGATCATGGCCTAAGAAGCCTAAGCGGATGCCTCGTCCCCCGCTCCCGCGACACCCAAAGGGGCAGTATCCGCCGCCGCACATGTCGGGCGATGTCGGAGGTATGTTCTAAGGTCACACCATGACCGAGAGCCACCCGCCCGCCCCGGAGGAGCCGGACTGGGTGGCGTCCGCGTACGGAGAGCCCGACTGGGAAACCTACGGGCCCGATGGCGACGACGGGGCCATGCACGGGCCCGACGACGTCGGGCTGGTCACCGAGGTGGCCGGCATGATCGCCGTGTTCGCGGCTCAGCGCGTCGTTCGGGTCGATGCGATGCGACGCAACGCGCTGGCTGAGGCCGAGCGGTACGGCGGCGGCGTGATGTCGGTCGTCGAACGATCGATCCGCCTCGAACTCGCTGCCGCCCTCCGCGTGACCGAGCACGCGGCAGCCGAGCTGCTGGGCTTCGCGCACGCGCTTGTACACCGCTATCCCGCGACCCTCGACTCGTTGAGCCGGGCGCGAATCACCGAGAGGCACGCCGAGATCCTCGTCGACGCGCTCGACCCCATCGAGCCGGAGCTGCGCGAGCGACTGGCCGACGTCGCGCTGGCCCTCGCCGAAGAGCTCCCGGTCGGTTCGTTCCGCCGCCGGCTCCGGGCGCTCATCGAGACCGAGCGGGCGGCGTCGCTCGCCGAGCGGCACGAGCACGCTCTTGCGCAGCGGCGGGTCGTCGTCGAGCCTGCCGACGACGGGATGGCGTGGCTCCACGCCTTCCTCCCCGCCGTCGAGGCCCGGGCCATCCAGGGCAGGCTCACCGCCATGGGCAACGCCCTCTCGACGCCCGGCGAGGCGCGCACGCTCGACCAGCGGCGTGCCGACGTGCTGGGCGACCTCCTCATCGACGGAGACACCGCCGCGCTGCCGCCCGAATCGCGCGGCATCCGCGCCACGGTCGCTGTCACGGTTCCGGTGATGACGCTGCTCGAATCCAACAGTGAAGGCAGCGCGCCCGCCGTCGTCGAGGGCGTGGGTCCGATCACGGATTCGCAGGCGCGTGAGCTGTGCGGTGGCGCCGACGGGTGGATGCGGGTCCTGACCCATCCCGAGACCGGGATCGTGCTCTCCGTCGGGCGTACGCGATATCGACCCCCACCCGAGTTGCGCCGCCTCGTCCGGTGGAGGGCGGACCGGTGCATGGCACCGGGTTGCGGAGTCCCGGCTGCACGGTGCGAGATCGACCACAGCATCGACTGGCAGCACGGCGGTCCGACCTCGCTCTGCAACCTCGCGCCTCTGTGCACCGGTCACCACACGATCAAGCACCACGGCGGCTGGATCGTCGAACAGATTCCGGACTCGGGCGGCGCCCTGATGTGGATCTCGCCGTCGGGGCGGCACTACCGCGTCGAACCCGAGCGACGTGTACCGGTTTTCCTGCCTTCGGCGGCAGACGCCTCGGCGCGCGCGCCGTTCTGAACCGGACGGAGCGCGGAAGAGAGCGACTCGTGTGCGGCGCGGGTGCCGAGCGCCCACCGCCGAGCAGGCATCGACCCTGAGGGCTGGACGCCCGTCGCGTCTGCATCGAGCATGGAGACATGACAGCCTCACCGATCCCGGCATCCGATCTCGTCGTCGGCGCTTCCCGCACGATGCGATTCGAGGGCGAGCAGCACGACTCGGGCATCTCGTTCTTCTACGTCGACAACGACCCCGGCATGGGTCCGGGCCTTCACCGCCACCCTTACACCGAGACGTGGCACGTGATCGAGGGCGAGGCGACCATCCGGATGGGCGACGACACCGTCGTCGCGCGGGCCGGCGACACGGCTGTCGTCGCAGCCGACACGTGGCACGGCTTCACGAACTCCGGTCAGGGACGCCTGCGGATCATGTGCATCCACGCATCCCCGGTGATGATCCAGGAGTGGCTCGAAGAGCCGTGAACCCCGGCCCCGGAAGCGAGCCCGCCCCCGCTGGCCTGCGTCAGTCCTCGTCCTTGCGCTTGCGCCAGCGGATGCCCGCCGAGATGAAGCCGTCGAGGTCGCCGTCGAACACGACGGCGGGGTTGCCGACCTCGTGGCCCGTGCGCAGGTCCTTGACGAGCTGCTGACCGTAGAGGAAGTACGAGCGCATCTGGTCGCCCCAGCTCGCGGTGATGACGCCGGCGAGCTCCTTCTTCTTCGCGGCCTCCTCCTCGCGCTGGAGCAGCATGAGGCGGGTCTGCAGCACGCGCATCGCGGCGGCGCGGTTCTGGATCTGCGACTTCTCGTTCTGCATCGACACGACGAGCCCCGTGGGGAGGTGGGTGATGCGTACGGCCGAGTCAGTGGTGTTGACCGACTGACCGCCCGGTCCGGACGAACGGAAGACGTCGACGCGGATGTCGCCCTCGGGCACCTCCACCTCCTGGGCCTCCTCCATGACGGGGATGACCTCGACCGCGGCGAACGAGGTCTGACGCTTGTCGGCCGAGCCGAACGGGCTGATGCGCGCGAGGCGATGGGTGCCCGCCTCGACCGAGAGGGTGCCGTAGGCGTAAGGGGCATCGACCTCGAACGTGGCCGACTTGATGCCGGCGCCTTCGGCGTAGGACGTGTCCATCACCTTGACGGGGTACTTGTGGCGCTCGGCCCAGCGCAGGTACATGCGCAGGAGCATCTCGGCGAAATCGGTCGCGTCGTCGCCGCCCGCACCGGAGCGGATGGTCACGACGGCCGAGCGCTCGTCGTACTCACCGTCGAGCAGCGTCTGCACCTCGAGCTGGCCGACGATGTCTTCGAGTTCGGCGATCTCGCGGCGCGCCTCTTCGGCGGAGTCCTCGTCGTCCATCTCGTTGGCGAGTTCGACGAGGACCTCGAGATCGTCGAGGCGCTGCTCGACGTCGGTGACCCGCTTGAGCTCGGCCTGGCGGTGACTGAGGGCGCTCGTCACCTTCTGCGCCTGCTCGACGTCGTCCCACAGATCGGGGGCGCCGGCGGCCTCGCTGAGGCGGGCGATCTCGGCGGTGAGTGCGTCGACGTCGACCACGGCCTTGATGTCGGAGAACGTGGAGCGCAGCGCCTGGATGTCGGCGGAGGGATCGAAGTCGAGCATGACAGTCCAGACTAACGTGGATGCACGTGAGCGATCGCCCCGACCCCGTGCCCGCCCGGGACGTTCTGTGGCGATTCGCCCCCATGATCTACGGCCCGACCGTGCTCTTCGCCCTGGGCGAGGGCGCCGTGATCCCCCTCATCCCGATCATCGCGGCGCAGCTGGGCGCCGACGTCGCGACTGCTGCGCTCGTCGCATCGGCGCTCGTGGTGGGTCAGCTGTGCGGGAACATCCCCGCGGGCTGGGCGGTCGCTCGCATCGGCGAGCGGCTGACGATGGCGATCGCCGGCGCGCTGTCGCTCGTCGCCGTCATCGGTCTCGCGCTCGCGCCGTCGCTCGGCGTCTTCGCGTCGGCCGTGTTCGTCATCGGCTTCTGCGCCGCGGCGTTCGGTCTTGCGCGCCACTCGTTCATGGCCACGCGCGTTCCGCTGGCGTTCCGCGCGCGGGCGCTCTCGCTGCTCGGCGGCACCTTCCGCCTCGGCATGTTCATCGGACCGTTCGTCGCGGCCGGCCTCCTGGCGCTCATCGGCGACGAGCACGCGACGATCTGGTTCTTCGCCGGATGCCTCGTGGCGACGGTCCTTCTCGTGCTCCTCGGCCCCGACCCGGAGACGTCGCTCGCGGGCGCTGCGACCCCCGGACCCTCCCCCCGCCCCGCACCGCGCGGTGACTCGACCATGGCCGAGGACACCGGAGAGCCGGTCACCGGCTCGATCCCGACGACGGAGCGCGCCGGGGTCTTCCGGACGATGTGGGCCTACCGCCGGGTGCTTTCGCGGCTCGGCCTGGCCGCGGCATCCCTCTCCGCCGTCCGCTCCGCGCGGCAGGTCGTCCTCCCGCTGTGGGGCGTGTCGATCGGCCTCGACGCGCAGACCATCGCCCTCGTGGTCGGCATCTCGGGAGCGATCGACTTCGCGCTGTTCTACGCGAGCGGCCAGGTCATGGACCGCTTCGGCCGCCTGTGGGCCGCCCTGCCCGCGATGCTCCTCATGGGCCTGGGGTTCGTGGCCCTGTCGTCCACCCACGATCTCGACCAGTCCGCGATGTGGTTCGCCCTGTTCTCAGCCGTCCTCGGCGTCGGCAACGGACTGTCGAGCGGCATCCTGCTCACCCTCGGCGCCGACGTGGCGCCCAAGAACGACCCCGCCCCGTTCCTCGGGTCGTGGCGCACCCTCACCGACGCGGGCGGCGCGGTCTCGCCGCTGCTCGTATCGGGAATCGCCGCCGTGTCGAGCCTCGCCGTCGCGACGGGCGTCGTGGGTGTCATCGGTCTCGTCGGCGCCGTCGCGTTCGTGCGCTGGGTGCCCCGCTTCGTCCCGCGCGTGCGACCGTGACCCAGCCCGACGCCACCCCCTCCGTCGTGCGGTTCTGCCGCAGCCGCAATACGGGCCGCCGCTGCACGCGACACCTGGACCACCCGGGCCTGCACCGTCATCGCGCGATCATGTGGACGGATGCCGCGGCCGACGCGCCCCGCTGCGAGGGATCCGGCTCCCCCGGCCGCCCCGCCCCGCCGCTCGACGACGGTTACCCGCACGGGCGGGCGCTCTGCCCTGCCTGCCTGCGGTTCGTGGACCTCGACGACTCGGCTCACCTCGTCGAGCACGAGACGTCCGACGCCGACGAGTCCGACGCCGACCGCGAACGGCGGCGCACCTGGTTCAACACCCATCCGGGGTGATCCGCCGCAGCGCGAAGCGGCCGGGCGAGAGGTTGGGTTCTCGCCCGGCCGCGACCTCACGATCCCACAAAGAGGATCAGGTCATCACCGGCTCTCAGTCGCTGCTGACCTCCTCGCCGTTGTCGATCGTCAGCACCGACGTCTCCTCGCAGCTGGCGCCGATGTCACGCTGCGCCGCGTTCTCGCTGTCGTAGCTCACCTGCCACGAGTAGTCGCCGGATGCGGTCACCGCGGTCGTGTTCGCGGTCTCCACGGTCTGCGGCGAAGCGCCTGCCACGACCCTGTCGACCGTGTAGATCGCCGTGCCGGAGCAGTCAGCCGAGGCGAAGAGCGAGAACGTCACCGTCCCGTCCAGGGCGCCTCCCGCCGGAGCCGAGACGGTGGCCGAGTCGTTCGGCACCCATTCCTGATCCGTCGAGATGCTCGATGCCACGCTCTGGACCTCCACGTCCTCGGCCTCGTCGGCGCAGTCCGCGTTGTGCGTGACGCCGTTGGTGTTCGGCGATCCGCTGTAGACGGCGACCCAGTGGTAGTTGCCCGTGGCGGTCGGCGTGAGCGCCGGCGAGTCGTACGAGCCGTCACCGCTGACGTTCACCGCCGACGTGGTGCCGAACAGTGCGCCACAGCCATCGTCGCTCGGCCCGTAGAGCTTGAACGTGATGGTGCCGCCCGCCGGCGCGCCGGAGCCCGCCGTCAGGTTGATGACCGGGTCGCGCGGCTGCGTCGCGGTACCCGACAGCTCCGCGGTGTCCGTCACCGACGCGCCCAGGTACACGTTGGGACCAGCTTCGGTCGACAGTTCGGGATCGACGGGGTCGACCTCGAAGCACTCCCCTGTCGAGAAGTCCGAAGAGCCCGGAATGCTGTTCGCCTCGTCACCCGTGAACGTCGCACGCCAGCAGTATCTGCCCGTCGCCGACACGAAGGCGGACGGCGACGAAACGGTCACCGGATACGCAGCCCCGGTGACGTTCGTGGATCCCACGGACGTACCCACGCGCCCGGCGGTCCCGTCACAGGTGCCGGTGTCCACCTTGCAGAGCCAGAACGCCACACTGCCCGCGGGGGTCGCATTGCCCCCCGTCACGCTGATCTCGGCGGAGTCCTGAACCTCGACCTCGCCGTCGCCGATCGAGATCGACCCGGGAATCGCCACGCCGTCACCGTCCTGTGGTGTCGTCACGGTCGTCGAGGTGCAGTTGCTCAGCGTGATCCGCTGCAGGATCGTGTCCTTGTAGTCCGCGGTGTCGGAGTTGCCGGTGACCGTGCTCGGGATGACGTTCGCGAATGCGAGGCACGCCCCGCCCGATCCGAGACCGTTTGCGGTCAGGTTGATCGCCGCTTCGCCGCGGAACCCGTCCGCACTGTACTGGGCGTCGTAGTTCGACAGCGGAACGGCGGCCGAGAGGGTGAGGTTGGGCGCGGTGCCCTGCCACCTCCTCACGATGAGGTCGGTGCTCCCGCCCTGCTGGTCCCACAGGATCAGGAAGTCACCCGCCGCCCGGTTGGCCCACGGGTTGCAGTTGGCGATGAGGGTCGCGGCTGATGCCGTGCCGTACGCACAGGCGATGGGCGCCGCGTTCTTCATGAACTCGTACGCGATGAAGCCGCTGCCGACCTCCTTGTCTCGCTGCCACGCGAAGTAGAGGAAGTCATCCCCGCCGACGCGGTCGGTGGCGAGCCACGCGGTGTTGAGGTCGACCTGGGCGTTCGGGTTGGTCTCGCCCAGTGTGGGCACGGCGTCCTTGTGGATGACGCCGATCTTGGTGGTGCTGGCGTTGAGTGGTCCGAGCTCCTTCGTGTTGCCCGCCGCGTCGGGAATCGGGGTGAGCGCCGGTGTCGTGGCGTCGGGGACGACCCCGTCGATGTTGTAGGGACCGATCATGTCCGCCATCGCGGAGGGCGCGGCGATCATGGCGACGGTCAGGGTGGCGGCGAACAATGCGCCGAGCCAAGGCGCCTTGCGGCGTCGCGAGCGAGTGTCCGAAGGCACGGTCGAGCGAGGTGTGTTCATGGCGACCCTTTCTCTGGCGCTGTACACGCTCTACGCTAGAAATGTCGCTGGGGAGCGACCATCGGGTGATCTGCGGACCGGGGCTGGGGAAACACCCCTAGGTATCCCTGCCGGGCGTGAGCACGGCAGGACGGGGGAACGTGGGCATCGAATATGGATGAGTCGTATGGGCTCGTGGTGGCGGGAGACCACGTACGGGCCGACTATGTGCGCCAGCTGGCGAGGCTGGGTCTCGGCGCGCAGGCGTTCGCCAGCACGACGGATGCCGTCGCCTCGCTGAACGGGAGCGCGCCGGCGGTCTCGATCCTCGAGGTCGAGGACGGCGGATGCAGTCTCCTGCGCGAACTGCGCGACAGATACGGGCCCGACGTCCCGGTGGTGCTCGTGTCGGCCGTCCGCACGACGCCGGCCGATGTCGTCGCGGGGCTTCTCGTCGGTGCCGACGACTACGCCGCCGAGAGCATGGACGCCGAGGAGTTCCTCGCGCGCGTCAGACGGCTCGTCGAGCGCACGCGGAGACCGACCGCGGCGGCCACGTCGGCGACGGCCGATCTCCGCCGGCTTGCGGTGCTCACCGACCGCGAGCGACAGGTGCTGGCGCTCACCACCGAGGGACTCACCCAGAAGCAGGTGGCCACGGCGCTCGGCATCAGCATCAAGACCGTCGGCGCACACATGCAGAACCTGCTCGGCAGGCTCGGCGTGCACTCGCGGGTCGAGGCCGTCGCGCTGGCCGTCCGTGTCGGCGGGATGCCGCAGCCCGAGCCCACGCACAGCCGATAGCCCTCATCGGCGCGGGGTGACCCAGGATCAGACCCACGACCTCCGGACCGCCTCCGCGCCGAGCTGCATGCGGGTCGTCACCCCGGCGATCTCCATGAGCTCGGCCACGCGACGCTGGACGGTGCGCAGTGAGATGCCCAGCTGCGTGGCGGCCGCGGCATCCGTCACCCCGAGAAGGAGGAGCCGGAGCAGGTCGCCGTCCACGTCCTCGGTGGTGGGCACCTCCGCCACCGGCAGGAATCGCGCGGCGGCGCGCCAGTACTCCTCGAAGATCGAGATGACGAGATCGAGCAGCCCGCTGGGGTGGATGAGGAGCGCGCCGAAGCCCTGGTCCTCGGTCTGCGAGCGCATCGGCACGAGCGCCATCTGGTCGTCGGCGATGAACATGCGTGTCGGGAGGGTCGGGAGCACCCGGATCTCTTCGCCGATCAGGGCCATCTCGCGGGCGGCGGTGAGGAAGCCGGGCCGCTCGAGGACGGCGCTCTCGACGATGACCCGGTACTGCACACCTCGCGCCAGCGCACGGTCCTCCTCGATGTTCTCCTCGCCGCTGAGCAGCGCCACCTCGTGCAGCACGAGGACCCGCACCTGCTCGGTCGATGCGGCCTGCAGCTGCGCGACCCGCTGGCGCACCGCGTCGTCGCCGATCACGACGTCGACGACGTCGGCGACGCTCCGCTGCTCCGCCGATCGCCGGTAGAGGTCGCTCAGCTCGGTGAGCGCCTCCTGGGCGCGGCTGAGCCCGCGCTCGCGCTCGAGCAGGAGCGGACGCAGCGCCATCGAGGGCGGGGAGGCCACGAAGCGGTCACGACTGCCGCCCTGACGGGCGAGCAGGCCGAGCCGTTCGAGCTCGGCGACGATCGGACGCACGCGCGGCGGTGACATGCCGAGCGCCTCGGCGACCTCGACGACGGACGCGGACGACTGCTGCAGCACGCACCGGTAGACGGCGGTGTGCGCCTCGTCGAGTCCGAGAGCGTCGAGCACGGTGACCTTCCCCATGCCACCCATCGTCGCCCGCCGGGCCTGGCGGATGGTGGCCATGGCATTTTCCCGCCACCACTCTAAGCGGGCCCGCATGAGAACTTCGATACGGATCCCCTACCCCCGAGAGGCACACGCATGTCCACACCTCCCCGCATCGGCCGCCGCCTGCGTCCGATCGTCGCCGCCACAAGCGGTCTGGCGATCGGCATCGCAGGCATCGGCCTCACGACTCTGCCGGCGACCGCGACCCCCGATGTCGACGGTCCCCCCACCCCCGACGCGGTCGTCGGCAGCTCCTCCACCGTCACGCTGATCACCGGCGATCGCGTGACCGTGACCGACCTCGGCGACGGCAAGCAGGCCGTCGACGTCGACACTGCCGTCGACGGCGCCGGCGTGCAGACATACGAGGCCGGCGGAGAACTTCACGTGATCCCCGAGGTCGCGCTCCCCTACCTGGCAGCCGGCGCGCTCGACCAGGATCTCTTCAACGTGTCGAAGCTCATCGAGTTCGGCTACGACGACGCGTCCGTCGACGCAACACCGATCATCGTCGAGCAGGACGCGGCGGCTGCACGCACGTACGCCGCTCCCGCGCCGGGACTCGAAGTCCAGACGGAGCTCGCGAGCATCGGCGGCGCGGCCGCCACGCTCGACCACTCCGAGAGCGCGGCCGCGTGGGCGGCGCTGACCGAGCCCACGGCGCGCGCGTTCTCGGCAGGCCCGGCCCTCGCCGGCGGCATCGCGGCGATCCACCTCGACGGCAAGGTGAAGGCCACGCTGGACTCGAGCGTGCCGTTCGTCGGCGCCCCCGCGGCATGGGCTGACGGCTACACGGGTGAGGGCGTCACCGTCGCCGTCCTCGACACCGGCTACGACGACACCCACCCCGACCTCGCGGGGCGCGTCCTCGACTCGTCGAAGAGCTTCGTCCCGGGCGAGGAGGTCGCCGCCGACCCGAACGGTCACGGCACCCACGTCGCGTCCACGATCGCGGGCACCGGTGCCGCGAGCGACGGCACGCACCGCGGTGTCGCCGACGGCGCCGACCTGCTCGTGGGCAAGGTGCTCGGCGCCGACGGCTACGGCCAGGACTCCTGGATCATCGAGGCGATGGAGTGGGCCGGTCAGAACGCGCCGATCGTCTCCATGAGCCTCGGCTCGATGGGGGCCTCGGACGGCAAGGACCTCATGGCCGAGTCCCTCAACCAGATCGCCGAAGAGACCGGCGCGTTGTTCGTGGTGGCCGCCGGCAACAACGGCGCACCGGAGACCATCGGCGCCCCCGGCTCGGCAGAGCAGGCGTTCACCGTCGGCTCCGTCGACGACCCGTCCGGCACGATGTCGTACTTCTCGAGCCAGGGACCCCTCTCGCGCTCCGGCGCGCTGAAGCCGAACGTGTCCGGCCCGGGCAACGACGTCACGGCGGCGCGCTCGGCCGACAGCGGCGGTGAAGGAGCGTACGTCTCGATGAGCGGCACCTCGATGGCGACGCCGCACGTCGCCGGCGCGGCGGCGATCATCCTCGGCGCCCACCCCGACTACTCCACGGCGCAGCTGAAGGCCGCGCTCGCGAGCACCTCCCGCGACTTCGGCTTCACGCCGTACGCGGGCGGCACCGGCGTGATCGACATCGACGCGGCGCTCAACGCCCCCCTCTTGGCGTCCGGCTCCGGCGACTTCGGCATGCTCGCGTGGGGCGAGGAGCCCGAACTCGTCGAGCGCACCGTCGAGTACACCAACCGCACCGACGCCGAGATCGTCGTCTCCCTCGAGGCGAACCTCGCCGACACCACGCCTGGCGGCGAGGCCGGCCCCGGTCCGTTGTCGGCCGGGATCGCATTCGACGCCCTCACGCTCGACACCGACACGCTCACCATCCCCGCGGGCGGCACGGCGTCTGCGACCATGACCGTCGACCCGTCGAAGGTCCCCGCCGGCACCCAGCTGTCGGGCGCGCTCATCGGCTCGGTCGACGGCGAGGCCGTCACCCGCACCGCGCTCGGCACCATCGCCGAGAGCGAGCGCTACGACCTGACGATCACCGCCACCGACTTCGAGGGCAAGCCCGCCACCTCGTACGCGATGCTGTACAGCTTCGCCGACCAGTTCGGCGACATGATCCCCATCGACGGCGAGACGACGCTGCGGCTGGCGAAGGGCGACTACTCGGTGATGTCCTTCATGGAGCTGAACCGCACGCCCGACACGATCGCCAGCGTGCTGGTCGGTGACCCGAAGGTGAGCCTGACCGAGAACACGTCGGTCGCCTTCGACGCCCGGAAGGCGAAGAAGGTCACGCTCGACGTCGGGAAGAAGGGTCTCGAAGACATTCACCGCCGCATGGACTTCTCGGCCGACGGCTTCATCGGCAGCGCCATGATGCCCGTCAAGACCGACGAGATGTGGGCGCAGCCGATGAAGGTCACCGACGCCGACTTCGACTTCACGACGCGCTGGCGTCTGTGGGAGCCGATCATCGCCGTCAAGGCCGGGAAGACCCAGCTCGACGTCATCCCCCAGATCGGCGGCGCACTGTTCGAGGGCGCCATCGAGAAGACGGCCGTGAACGCCGGCAAGGGCAGCGTCGAGGAGTTCGCCGCCGCGGGCGTCGAGGGCAAGATCGCCGTCGTCACACGCTCCGACGAGGTGTCCGCTTCGCAGCGCACCGCCAACGCGGTCGCGGCCGGAGCCAAGGCGCTCATCGTGGCGAACGACGCCGACGGCGAGCTCAGCGAATGGGTGGGCTCGGAGGATTACGAGCACGGCGTGTCGATCCCGGTCGTGGCCATCAGCGGCGTCGAAGGCCGGGCACTCCTGAAGGAGATGGCGAAGAAGAAGGTGTCGGTGACCGTCGAGGGCAACCACTACACCGACGTCTCGTACGACATCGTCCGCTACGCCGACGGCGAGATCCCCGCGAACCTGGCGTACGCGCCCACGAAGCTGCACCGCATCGACGTGCGATACCACGGTCAGGAGGAGGAGCTCGCCGAGTTCCGCTACGACTACGTGCCCAGCCGCGACAAGGGTATCGGGTTCCCGATGATCGGCCAGCGCGGCATGGATCGCGCCGAGTACGTCAACACCGCGCCCGGCGTCCAGTGGAACAAGTGGGTCAGCGTGGATTCCGTCATGTGGGAGATGCGCGACCACACCCGGTCCTACCCCGCCGGCGAGCGCTCCGCCGAGGAGTACTTCGGCGGCATCGTGCGCCCCTATGTGGGGACCGGCTTCTGGGTCCCCTACCGCCAGTCGGCGTCCGCCCAGATCAACGTCCCGAGCTGGGCCGACGGCGGAAGCTCGTGGCACACCGGCACGTTCGACACGTGGATCGAGCCCTCGACCGTCAAGCAGACGACAGACGTCTACATCGACGGCGAGCTCGTGAAGCAGGCCGAGCACCAGGGCGCGAACCTGTGGCCGCTCCCGGACGGCGAGCAGGAGTGGCGCGTCGTCAGCACCGCGACCCACGACGGCTCGCACCTGAAGGGGTCGACCAAGACGGTCAGCGAGTGGACGTTCCGCTCCGCGGGCAAGGACGGCGACTGGTCGGCGCGTCTGCTGCCGATGCTCCAGGCGTACTACGACGTCGACGTCAACGAGGACAACATGGTCGGTGACGGGCGCCGCAAGGGCTCGACCATCGAGCTCGGCCTCGAGGTCGGCCACGTCGCGGGCACCGTGCCGTCGGCCGAGGTCACGAGCGCCACGCTCGAGTACCGCACCGCGGGAGGGTCGTGGAAGAAGGTCTCGCTCAAGAACGCGAAGACGGATGCCCCGACCGGCGCCGTCCCGCAGGAGGACGAGTTCGACATCTTCGTGAAGTCGCGTGCGTGGGTCAGCGCCTACTCGGCGGAGATCCCCGTATCCGACAAGGGCGGCTGGGTCGACCTCCGAGTGACGGCGAAGGATGCCGCGGGCAACACCTTCTCGCAGGAGATCACCAAGGCGTTCGAGGCGACGGCCGCCAAGGGCGGTCGCGACTGACCTGAGGGATGCCTGACCTCAGGTCGCAGACAGGGCCCCATCCGCTTCGGCGGGTGGGGCCCTGTCCCGTGCGGACCGATGGATGCGCCCGACCTCGAGACCACGGCGGGCGTCGTGCGCGGCTGACCCGACCGGCCGTCCGGGTCAGCGCAGAGCGGTG
The DNA here is from genome assembly GCF_054824025.1 of Microbacterium sp. HJ5. Classification (NCBI taxonomy): domain Bacteria; kingdom Bacillati; phylum Actinomycetota; class Actinomycetes; order Micrococcales; family Microbacteriaceae; genus Microbacterium; species Microbacterium sp. HJ5. Next base: position 82,815 of record NZ_JSYE01000035.1, on the reverse strand, counting down.
CGGCTCGTCGCGGTGGCCTCGAGGGCCACGCCGTCGGGCACGAAGAGGGTGAGGACGGGCGGATGCCAGGTGCCGGCGACGGTGACGCGAGCGGACACGCCGTCCGGCGTGCCGGCCGAGACGAGGCTGGCCGCTCCCCCGACCTCGTCCACCATCGCCTGCGCCTGGTCGCGCACGCCGTCCGCGGTCAGCAGCGCGACCGGCTCGCCGTTCTCGACCGAGAGCTCGAAGCCGTCCGCGGCAGCGAGGGCCGCGGCATCCGCCAGCGAATCCAGCCGCTTCTGGGCGAGATAGAGGCTCGTGGCATCCGCGCACACGAGCACGGCGACGAGGGCGAGTGCGCCGTAGCCGAGGGTCAGGAGGAGGACGCTGCCCTCGTCGTCGGCATCGCGCGGCGGGACCGGCCGGGCGCGCATCGGCCGCGACGACTTCCCGCGGCGCATCATCCGTCGCCCCAGAATCGCGAGACCTTCTGCGCCGCGGAAGCCTCGACGGGGATGCTCGCCAGCCTCTCGAGCCCGAGCACGGGCGGTACGAGCGGCAAGGCGACGCGCGTTCGCAGGGTGACGACGAGAGTCGCCCCGGCACGCGGACACGCACCGGCGGGCCGGCACGCGAGCGACAGCGAGACCGATTCGGGGTCGAGCGCGTACTCGTCCACCACCGCGTCGAGCACGGCGTCGGCGCGCTCGGACGCGGCGGCGGCGCCCGTCGCCGTCGACACCGCGCGTGCGATGTGACGCGCGCCCGCCTCGGCACCCAGCGACTGACCCTGGATCAGGCCCAGGGCGACGATCAGGTAGACGATCGGCACGAGGAGCAGCAGCCCGACAACGATGAACTCGAGCGCCGCCGACCCGCGGTCGTCGGCGAACGTCGACGTCTCGTCGGTCGGGGCGACGGCGTCGGCGTCGTCAGTCGAAGGACTCCATCGGTGCACGCGCGGTCACCTCCATCGTGCGCGGTGCGCCCAGGAGCCCCACGAGAGGGAGCACCGCCTCGACGGTGACCTCGACCATCGGATGCCCCGCCCCGGCGGTCTCGCGCACGGCGACCTCGGCGGCGTAGTCCTCCCCCACGGTGCGCGACACGATCTCGCGCGTGCGCCGGGCGCCGTCCTCGAGCGAGGTGTCGGCGAGCGCGGCATGGAACGCCCCCTCGACCGCGGCGTCGTGCACGACGTTGCGCACGTACACGGTGAGCCCGAATTGCAGGACGGCGAGCGTGAGGACGGTCAGGAGCGATCCGACGAGCACGAACTCCACAGGGCTCGAGCCGTCATCGCCCCGCGCAGCGTCTCGGGCGGCGCCCGCGAGGCGAGCGGCCGCCGCGCGCGCGGGCAGGCATGCCACGACTCAGAAGCCGGAGACGCGCGAGATGGCCTGCTCGAACAGGCTGGCCAGCGCCGGACCGGCGAGCGCCCAGATCACGACGACCAGTCCGGCGGTCATGAGCGTGATGAGCACCCAGCCGGGCACGTCGCCCCGTTCGTCGTCGGCGAGGTCCTGCAGGGCGCCGCGCAGGAGCGCGATCACTCGCTGCGAGTGGTGACGGATCATTTCTCTCCTTGGGTCGTCGACGTCAGCCGATGCCGAGCCGAAGCATGAAGACTCCCGGGAACACTGCGAACAGGACGCTCAGCGGGAGGATGAGGAACACGAGCGGCTAGAGATTCTCCTTTAGATTGTTTTGCATGAGACACCGCCCCGCCGTGATCTACGCGCGCATCAGCCTTGACCGCACCGGTGAAGGTGCCGGGGTCGAGCGCCAGGAGGCAGAATGCCGCCAGCTCGCCGATCGCCTTGGTCTGGATGTCAGCCGCGTCTACATCGACAACGACATCAGTGCCACCTCGGGAGAGCAGCGGCCGGACTTCGAGCGCATGCTCGCCGACCGCCCCGGCGCGATCGTCACGTGGGCGCAGGACCGACTCCTCCGGCTGTCCGCGGATCTGGAGAAGGTCATCGCGCTCAACATCCCGGTCCACATGGTCACCCAGGGCACCCTCGACCTCGCTACGCCCGCCGGTCGTGCCGTGGCACGCACGGTTGCGGCGTGGTCGACCTTCGAGACGGAGCAGAAGGGCCTGCGCCAGCTCGCTGCGAACGACCAGCGGGCCGCAAAGGGCATGCCCACCGTTCGGCCCGGATACGGCTACCGCCGCGTCGACGGCCGCGATGTCATCGAAGAGGCGGAGGCCGCCGTGATCCGCGAGGCGGCCGGTCGACTCCTGGCCTCCGAGTCACTCCGAAAGATTGCCACCGACCTCGAAGCGCGAGCCGTTCCCTCCCCCGCTGGCGCGCCTTGGCAGGGAGTCACGCTCCGGCAGCTCATCATGCGACCGTCGCTTGCTGGGCTTCGGACACACCGCGGCAAGGTGGTGGGCAGCTTCGACACTGAGCTGCACCCGGCAATCCTCGACCGTGACACCCACGATCGCCTGATGGCGCTCTTCAGTGACCCCGCGCGAACCGTCGCGGGAGTCGGACGCCCGGCCCAGCACCTGCTCAGCGGGCTCGCTGAGTGCGGAAAATGCGGTGGCCGTATGCGCCGCCTGTCCGGACGCCTGGCGACCACGAAGTCGGGCGGCACCAAGCGTCAGCCACCCGCGTACGGGTGCCCTGCCTGCCACGGCGTGCGGCGAAAGCAGAGCGACGTTGACGGATACGTGGAGGGGGTCCTGCTGCGCCGCCTGGAGCGGCCCGACGCGTTCGACCTCATCACCGACGGCGACGACGGCGCGGCCGCCGCAGCGCGCGACGCAATCGGGGCGATTGACGCTCGGCTCAGCAGTGCGGCAGACGCTTATGCGGTGGGTGCGCTCGAACTCGACCAGCTCACCCGGATCACTGCTCAGTTGCGCGCCGATCGCGATGCACAGGCGACGGCCCTGGCGCGGTCTCTGCCGTCGGCCGTGCCTACCGACCTCGCCGGGCCGGACGCGGCCGAACGGTGGGCGTCCCTCAACCTCGCGACGCGCCGTCTCGTGCTCACCACGCTGATGCGCGTCACCATTCTCCCGTCCGGCCACGGACAGGACTTCGACCCCGCGCTCGTACAGATCGCCTGGGCATAACCGAGAGGACACAACCAATGAACGCGAACCGGAGCATCGGCCCCGACGGTGAAGTGATTGGCTGGCAGCCTTTCGGCGCGGATGCCGAGCTGCATACCCTGCGGTGGCCCGACGGACGGAACGCCGCGACGCTCGTCCACACCGTGGACCGCGACGTGTCGGCCTCCGACCTTCGCGCGCTCGCTGACGCATGGGAGGCCTACCCCGCCTGGTTGCGCGCCCGCGCCGACGAGTTGGAGGGCCGCGCGTGAGCAGTGACCTCCGCATGCCGTGGGTTCGTTCATCGGCCCCGGTCGGCTGGACGGTCACGGTCCGCTGCGCGGCCGACGTGCACCCGGCCGATGCGCGGCCGGTGGTCATGATCGCCCGCTGCGTCAGCGACGGTGCGGGACAGCCTCCGTGGTCGTTCGAACTTCGTGGGCGGTCAGTGTGGGCGGCGCTCGATACCGACCGCGGCGCGGGTGTCGCACGCATGGTCGAGCCGCGCGAGTGGCTGCAGGCGGCTCCCGCGCGTATGGCCTACCGGCTGCGCTGCTCGACCTGCCCGGAGGATGTGCCCATCGGTGACGAGTTCGCGCTGTACGACCTGATGGAGCAGCGCGCGGTGCTTCGGAAGCGGAGCGACACCCTGCAGCGCATTCGCGCGTCGCGCTCCTAGGCATGCCACCGCGTGAGCTAACGTAATCACGTCGGCGCACTGCGACCGGCCCTAACCGTCACCTCCCAGCGGAGGGGCATCTGCCCTTTCCGCTGGGAGTTTCCTTGTCCGCCCCGACCTCTTCCGTATCCGCGCAGCCCGACTGGGCCAGCATCGCTCAGGCCGCCGCCGCGCTCGGTGTCAGTCGCGACACCATCCGCCGCATGATCACCCGCGGCGACCTCGCCGCCGAGCGCATCGGCCCCCGGCTGATCCGCGTCGACCTCAACAGCCTCCGCACCAGCCCGATCGGCGGTGCCCAGTGAGCGCCTCCCGCATCGCCGCCCTCGAAGAGCACATCGCCCGTGTGGTCGCCGAGGCCCCGCCGCTGACTGAGGCGCAGCGTTCGAAGCTGTCGGCCCTTCTCAACGGCGCGCCCGCCGCGCGCATCGTCCGCCGGTCCGCCGAGGCCGCGGACCGCATCGCCGCGGGCGGTGTCGAGTGAGTGCCAACCTGTCGCGCGAGCGCCGCCGGTGGGCGCTGTCGGTCCTCAAGAATGAGCGCGAGCGCTTCACCAGCCTCGGGCCGCACGAGCAGCTCGTGTACGCGGTCATGCTGCTGGCCGCCGACGACGACGGCACATTCGATATTCCCCACATCGAGGCCGCACTGAGCGACCCACTCACCGCTCAGACCGCCTCAATGCTGCTGTCGCAGGCGGGCTGGCGCGCCGGGGCGGCGATCTGATGGAGACTGCAGATTTCGTCCTCTGGGCGGTGCGCCAGCACCCGAGCGGCAGCCGGGCAGTCGGCGAGCACGCCGCGGTCCGCGTGCTCGTCGCGCTGTGCACCTACGCGAACGAAAGGGCCGAGGCGTGGCCCTCACTGGCGACGCTCGCGTACGACGTGGACATGCCCGTGCGGACTGTCCGGGCGGCGCTGGACGTGCTCCGCGACAGCGGCCTGATCGCACCCGCGGAAAGCCCCCGGGTGGGGCGCGTCACGCGCTGGCGGATCGCTGCAACCTCGCGGGATATCCCGCACGGCCGGGATGCGGCAACTCCGCGGGGAACCTCGCGGGGAACCCTGCAGGGAACCTCGCGGGGAACCTTGCGGGATATCCCGCACCGAAGGGAAGGGAACGGAACAGAAGAGAAGGGCGCGCTCGCGCCCGCCCGCACCTGCACCCGTCACCCTGACTGGAATCACGGCGAGCGGTGCCGACGATGTGGTGAGGACCGGCTAGCCGCCGAGGCGTACGAGGCCGGCCGCCGCCCGGCGACGATGAGCGAAGCCGCCGCACCGTGCATCACCGGGCACTCCTTCGACCCTGTCTCGGGGTACTGCGCCCGCTGCGAGGTTCGGGACGACGCGGCATGACCGGCGGATGCCTGCCGCGCCGCGCCGACCGCGGTCACGCCTTCGACGCCGCCTCGGGCTGGTGCGTGCACGGCTGCGGGATACGCGAGGACGGCGCGATGGACGCTTACCGCTCCGGCCGGTCCGCTGCGGGCCCTAGGGCGCGAGAACCGGGCCGCCGGGTAGCCGCGGGCGATCGGGCCTCTCCTGACGCCGCAGGCGGCCATACGCCCGCTCCCGAGGTCATCGACTTCACGGCACCCCGCCGACCCACCTACAACTCCACGAGGAACACACCATGACCGCTCCAAAGCTCAGCCGAAACTCCGGCCGCTTCACCTTCAACCCCCGCCTCGGCGTCGTCCACGTCGGTCTCTATGCCCGCAAGGGCGGTCGCCGCGTTCTCGCCAGCAGCCTGACCCTCCGGCGCGCCGACCTGCGGCTGCTCTGCGACATGCTGCACGACTACGCCGACCATCTCGACCGCCAGGACCGGGAGGCCACCCAGTGAGCACTTCACCCGCCGAGACGCTCGCCGCACTCGGGAGCGAGGCCGCCTGGCTCGACACTGCGACCGCGCTGCCGACCGACAAGCTCGGCACCTACCGCTACGACCTGCACCCGCTGACCGCCGACGTGATCCTGGACCTCTCCCGGCTCATCCTCGACGGCTGGAGCGCCTACGTCGTGCAGGGCCTCAGCGGCACGGTTCGCATCATCACCCGTCCGCCCGCCCACGGGGTAGGGGCGTCTGCGTCTCAGAAGGTCTCGACCCCTGGAGCTTCCGCCGGCAGTGGTTTATCCCTCCCCGGCGGGGGTACCCCCTCGCGCGTGCGCGCGCGTGAGGCAGGTGTCTCGTGGTGAGGCGTCGGCCCGAAGAGACGGACGTGGAGTACCGCGACCGCGACAACGCCGCCCGGCGTGACCGCTACGCGCGCCAGAAGGCCGAGGGCCGCGTGCCCGCCGACCTCCTGAAGAACCACCGTAGGCTGGCCCGCCTGCGGGCCGAGCGTGAGGCCGAGGGGGTGCGTCGTGGCTGACCGGAAGGAGATAGCTGGACGGCTCATCATGGCGGTGGCCGACGGCGACGGCCGCGCGCTGCTCGACGCCCTTCGGGGCGTGAGCGCCGCCGAGAACCTGCTCCTGACGTTGGAGCTGGCGGGCACCGCCGCTCACGCGCTGGAGGCGCTGCACGGCGACGGCTGGCGGGACGAGCTGAACCTCGCGATGCTCGCCGCCAGCGTCGAGGGGGTGACCGATGGAGCAGCCGAAGTGGGATGACGACGCCGCCGCCTGGCGGAGGTTCGCGGGCGGTCTGCGAGAGCGGATGGGCGAGGCGTACCGGCACGCGTCCGAGGGCGACGCGCGCGCCGCGAACGCCGAGGCCCGCGCGTCCGCGGCCGAGGCCCGCGCCGCCGAGGCTGAAACGCGAGCCAGTGCCGCGGAGGCTCAGCACCGCCGCACCCTCCGAAACGCGAGGGTGAGCCGACGGCAGCTGAACCAGATCGAGATGCTGCTGGCTGAGGGCGATGTCCCGGCTGCGATCCGCCTCCTTGCTGACCGGCGGGCGTGGATGGAGGTCCACGGCCGCACGCGGCGGCCCCGCGCGTGAGCCCGGTGGGCCGCCCCAAGCCTTCGGGGCGGCCCACCGACGCGGCATGTCGGCGGGACGTGTTAAGGTCTCTGCACGCCTCCGGAACACCGGGCGCGGGACGAGGGCCTTCGGGTCAAGTTGCCGCGATCGAGATGGGACGAGGCGAGTGAAGGCCGTCGGTGAACCCCGACGCCAGCGACGAGGGCCTGCGCGGCAGGTCAAGTCAGCGAGGCGTCCGCGTCCGTCCGCCCGTCCGAGCGCAAGCGCACCAGCGCGATCACGACGAGACCCGCCGAGCGGGTGAGTCGACCGGTCCGCCTCTGTGGTGCCGCTCCGACCATTCACCTGCCCACGGCCGACGATCGGCCCGGGCATCCACTCCAAGGAGTACCCATGAACCTTCACCAGCAGCTCAAGGCCCTGCAGGACCGCGGGCACGCGCTCTACGAGAGCGTCAAGGCAGCGGGCCGTGACTTCACCGACGCAGACCTGAAGGCACTCGAACAGACCGCGAACGAGGTCCGTGCCCTCAAGGCCAAGATCGAGCGTGCCGAGAAGCAGGCCGCGTTCGCCAACGACCTGTTCGCGATGCCCGCCGGTCACGTCGAGGGGGTCAACGGCGAGCCGACCAGGGTCAAGTCCTGGGGCGCGAAGGTTGGCGAGAACCTCAAGGCCCTGGCCGTGACCGCACCCGGCGGCCAGAAGGCGCTCGTCTCCGGCAGCGTCGGCGTCCCCGCGATCCTGAGCACCGTCCTCACGGAGGCGCAGCCCCGCACGATCCTCGACCTCATCCCGGTGCTGGAACCGACCCGCCGGGGAACAGGAGTTCCGAGCGCCGACGACAACCTCGTGGACTTCGTCGGCCGCGGGGGCCGCGACGGCAACATGTTCTCCTACCAGCGGCAGATCGCGCGCGTGAACAACGCCGGTGCCGTGCCGGACCTCGCCGAGAAGCCCACGTCGACCTACGCCTTCGACGACGTCAACGACACGTTCCGGGTCTACGCGAACCGGACCGAGTACCTGCCGTGGCGGTACCTCTCGGACTACGAGGGCCTGATCGCCATCCTGCAGTCGCAGCTGATGGAGGACACTCTCGTGGTGATGGAGCGCGACGTCATCTCCGGCGACGGCGAGGGCGACCGCTTCCGCGGCCTCTTGAACACGTCCGGCATCCAGAGCCAGGCGTACACCACTGACCTCGTCACCACGCTCCGCGCCGCCAAGTGGAAGCTGCTCGCGCAGAGCCGCGGCCTGACCGGCTGGGCGCTGAACCCGCTCGACCTCCAGGCGATCGAGGCACTCCGCGAGAACGGCGCAACGGGCGCGTTCCTGTTCAAGGGCCGCGAGGACATCGAGCACTTCCTCGGTGCCCCGGTCGTGACCTCGCTCGGCCTGCCTGTCGGCACCGCCGTCGCGGCCGACTGGACCCAGGCCGAGGTCGCCCCGATGGGCGACGACCAGCTCGTCTTCGACGGCCACAAGCAGACCGAGAACAACACGTTCCGGTTCATGTTCGAGGGCCGCTACGGCTTCCGCGTGAAGAACCCCTTCGACTTCGTCAAGGTAGACCTCACCGCGTAACCAGACCGGGCGGCGGGGCCTCCTCCTCCCGCCGCCGCCCCACGAGGCCCGTCCGAGCTGGCAGCCAGCCCGGACGGGCCTTCGTCGTCCGTCGGCCACCCGCACGCAACCCTGGCTTTGGGACACCGGGTCCCAGTACGTTCGTGCCCATGAGCCTCGCCACGAAGATCATCACCGGAACCGCGGCGGCCGTCGTCGCGGGCCTCATCGCCTTCGCCGTCGTCCCGGCGCTCGCGACCGCCACCGCCGCACCGTCGCCCGCGTCGGCGACTCCCACCGAAGAGCCGACCGCGGCCACTGCCGCGACCGACGACGCAGGACTCTCCGACGCCCCGCTGACCGAGCTGCCCGAGTGGGCGAAGACCGGCACCGTCTGGCTGATCTACCCGGACGGGTTCGAGTGCGAGGGCACCGAGGGGTGCCCGAACGACTACCGGGCTGCATTCGGGGAGCCGGGGGACGTGCTGCCCGAGGGTGTTGAGTACTACGACCCGGCAAAGCACGACTACAACCCGGCCACGAACACCGGCATGGTGTTCCCCGCCAACCAGTAGCCGCCACAGATCAGCGAAGGCCCCGCCCCCACGTCCGGGAGGCGGGGCCTTCGCCGTTCGTGCGCCTAGTCGGTCATCCCGCACCGGATCCAGTGCTGCACCCGCCAGACGGCGTTGTACAGGTTCCACGGCGCGAGGTCGTAGGTCTCCCACCGCTGACCGACACGGGCGGTCCAGGCCGGGATGCGACCGCAGCAGACGCGGTGCCCGAACAGGCGGAACAGAAGGTTGCAGAGCATGCCACGCATAGGGGGTCCCCTTCGTTGTCGCCGGCCCCCGGTTGGGGCTAGCGTTGCGCGCTGCTCACGCGCCGATCGTACTCGTCATCGCGCGTTAGCATTAACGCCCTCGGGGGCCGGTCCGAGCCGCGAAAGGACCGACCGTGCCACGCAGCCAGGGTGCCGCCCGAGACCTCGATGCACGGGCCTTCGAGTACCTCCACTCGAACGTCAACGAAGCGATCGAGTTGGCTTACCTCCGCGCCGGAGCGGACCCCGATTGGGAGCGCGTAATGCGCAACGGCGAAGACATCACCGACCAGCCTGAGACGTGGACGCCATACCAGCGGGCGCGGCGTCAGGCGTACGTGGCACGCACTGAGGACTACCGCGGGCGGGGACTGGTCTAGATCAGCCCTAGGGCCGTCCCCAGAGCTCGTACCCGTGTCCTTCGTAGCTCCGCCAAGAGAATCCGTGTCGAGCCGCGAGCTGCTTGCTGGGTTGGTTCTCTTCGTGGATCAGCGTGATAACACCCCACGAAGTACCGTGAGAGAAGTTCGACTCTTGTATCAGATCGAGGACGTGGGCCAGAAGCTCGGAAGCGACGCCCTGACCCTGACAGCGGACGTCGCACCCGATCTCAGCAATGTTGAACACTCCCTCAACCTCATCCGAGGGGGCCAGGTACTCGTAGTGGCACGCCGCCGCCAGCCCGACCTCGTCGTACGCCAGGATCAGGCTCTCACCGCTGCCGAGCGGTGGCTGAAGATTGCGCAGGAGCGACTGAGCTTCCAGCGCCCAGGGTGCAGAATGAACCTTCCGCCTCAGGCCTGGATCGTAGGTCGCGCGCTCGCTAGTACAAAGGAGAGACTGAAGTTCGCCGCGAGACGATACGTCGGCCTCGACGAATCTAAGCGGCACCGAGGCCAGCACGCCAGGATTGAAACTCCTGACGCCCAGCAAGCGAGGGACGGCGGCTTGATTGACGACCGGAAAGCTCCGCGCGTTCAGCGTCTGTCAGCCCATCGTCGCCAATCGATGCTCGCGCGTCGAACGGCGACGCGAGCGCAAGATCGCGCAGCGTGTGCTCGTACGACGTGTTGGGAGACATAGGAGCACGCTACCGCAACTAGATGGAGAGCGGCTGTATTTCGTAAAACGAAACTCTGTAACGATCCGGGCTCAACTCGCGGCGAGTCGGTAGTACCTAAAGGAGAACTTGCGGGGGATGAGCATGTAGATCTCTTTGCGACCCGCCCGTTCGATGAGGTCGCGCTTCGCGTCGTCGCGGGCATCGAGCGCCTGGGCGTGCAGCACCTGAGCGAGCGGGGCGCCGCGGTCGATCGCAGCGATGAGCTGGTCCACCGACCGGGTGAGCGCCGGAAGCTGCAGGCTGTCGGAGAGCCGGGCGAGAGCCTCGGGCAGCGGCGAGCCGGTGCCGACCGCGATGACCACTCCGCGCAGCTCGGCTGTCAGCTCGCCTGCTCCGATGTCACTCACCCGGCGCAGCGAGTCGAGGATGCCCTCGCCCGCGGAAAGGCACAGCGCCACGAACTCCAGCACGGTGGGCAGTTCCTCGCGCGCCCGCGCGACCCGGGCGCGCGCGGCACGCGTGAGCCACGCGTCGCAGGCGAGCGCCGCGCCCACCGCACAGAGCGGTGGAAGAAGCGGCCGACGACGGCGAACCCGCCCGAGCAGCACCAGCGCCACGACGAACGCACCTCCGACCGCGAGACCCGCGAGGGACCACGCCAGCTGACGACCGCGGAAGGCTGCGGCATCCATCGTCGAACCGGCCTGCCGCAGCCGACGTGCGAGCGAGTCGTCTCCGCCTACGGCGCGCGCGAACCGGCGCTGCATCGTCTGCCACGCGAACGCCGCACTGTGGACCGAGGCGATCGGGGCGCTATGGACGCCGCGCGGGTCGGTGACGTCGCGGATGTAGGGTGCGATCCGCCGGGCGAGGCTCGGAGCACCCCACCGCGGGGCCAGTGAGAGCAGCAGGCAGACGCCGAGACCGAAGGTCGCGCCGAGCACGACGGCGAAGGCGAGATCGCCGACCGGGAACGCCGTCATCCGAACAATCTCCGCGGCTCAGGCAGCCGGCCGAGCCGGATCATGACGCGGAAAGCGACGAACGAGACGGCCGCGCCCGCGAGGATCAGCACGATGCCCTCCGGACTCGAGTACGCCTCGGCCCCCTCGGGCCTCATGGCCAGGAGCGCCAGGATCACCCACGGCGCCGCGACGCCCAGCACGGCCGCGCCGCGGATCCAGGACTGGCGGGACTCGACCTCCGCGCGCAGCGCCGTGTCGGCGCGCACCGACGACGCCAGCGCCCGCAGCACCGGCGTGAGCTCGGTGCCGCCGACCTGCCGCGCCATACGGAGCGTCTCGATGATGCGGTCGGCCACCGGGTCGGCGAGCGCGACCTTCAGCCGCAGCGCACCCGAGTCGAAGTGGCCCGACGCCGCGACATCCCTCGCGAAGCCGGCGAACGCGGGCCGCAGCTCCACCGGCGCCGACTCGGCGAGGCTCGCGACCGCGTCGGGCAGGGACATCCCGGCGCGCACCGACGCGATGAGCAGGTCGCAGACGTCCGGCCACAGGCCGCGGCGGCCTCGGATCAGGCGCGACGCCCGGGCGCGCAACCAGCCGAACGGCGCGAATCCGCCGGCGGCGGCCGCGACCAGGCTGAGCGCCGGCACCTGGGCGACCAGCCAGGCCACCGCGGCAGCGACGACGGCCGCGCACACCGCGATCACGACGACGGTGCCCGGCGACACGCGGGCGAGGCCCGCCGCCTCGAGCATCCGAGCCACGCGTCCTCGCGACGCGTCGGCCGCGCGGGGGGCGCCGGCGGGCCAGAGCCACGGCGACGCGGCGAGGAGGACCCCCGCGGCGAGCGCGGCGCCGAGCACGAAGGTCATGCCATGCCCCGGTACAGCGTGCGCGCGGTCACGACGCCGTCGTCGACGCCGGTCGGCTCGACGATCTCGACCACGCGGCGGCGACCCGCGGCATCCCTCTCGCAGTGGACGACGAGATCGACGGATGCGGCCACCGCCGGCAGCACGAACGAGGCGTCGATGTTGCGCCCGGCGAGCAGCGGCAGCGCCGCGAGCTTGCCGAGCGCCTCGCGCGCAGAGTTCGCGTGGATCGTCGCCGCCCCCGGCACGCCGGTGTTCAGAGCGAGAAGCAGATCGAGCGCCTCGGCATCGCGGACCTCGCCGACGACGAGCCGGTCGGGCCGCATCCGGAGAGCCTCCTTCACCAGGCGGCGCAGAGTGACCTCGCCCGTGCCCTCCAGGCTCGGCTGACGCCCCTGCAGAGAGACGATGTCGGCGGCCGCCACGGAGAGCTCGAACGTCTCCTCCACCGTGACGATGCGGTGCTCGGGCGGACAGGCGGCGATCAGCGCTCCGAGCAGTGTGGTCTTCCCCGCGTGGGTGGCTCCGGAGACGAGCACGGACGCCCCACGCGCCATCGCAGCGCGCAGCAGGCCCGCGCCGTCCGGCGCGAGGGATCCCGCGGCGACCAGCCGATCGAGGTCGCGGAAGGCGGGGAGGAACTTGCGGACGTTCACCGCCCAGTGCCGGCGCGTGATGTCCGGGATCACGACGTGCAGGCGCGACCCGTCGGGTAGCGACGCGTCGACGAACGGCTGGCTGAGGTCGACCCGGCGGCCCGATGACTGCAGCATCCGCTCGACGAGGTCGCGCACCGCCGAGTCGGTCAGGCTCAGCGGAGTCCGCTCCGGCACACCGCCCCGGGCGACGAAGATGCGGTCGGGAGCGTTGATCCAGAGCTCCTCGACCGCGGGGTCGTCGAGATACGGCTGCAGCGGACCGAAGCCGGCGACCGCCGCGAGGACCTCGCGCACGCAGGCCGATTCGTCGTCGACGGGCGCCAATCCACGCGCCAGGGCGAAGTCGTTGTGGCGGCGGACCTCGGTGCGCGCGACGTGAGCCGCGAACTCCGGGTCGCGTGATGGGTCCGTTCGTTCGGCGCGGAGCCGCTCGCGCACCCGTTCGGCGACGACGGTCGCCGTGGGCGGAGCGGTGGGCGAAGGCACAGCTTCATCCTCGCAAGGCCGGAAAGCGACATCCCGAAGTTATCCACAGGTGCGGCGACCACACCGGCGGAGGAAGATGGAGGGACAGCGGAAGGAGCGCCGATGAGCGGCACCAAGAAGGAGATCTCCCCCGGCGGGAAGGCCGCGCTCAGCGTGGTCGGAGTCGTCCAGGCGGCGTTCGCGTTCCTCGCGTTCTGGGATCTCGCCCACCGCGACGCCGGCGGCGTGCGGGGTCCGAAAGCGCTCTGGATCCCCGCGATCCTCGTCAACTGGATCGGTCCGGCGAGCTATTTCCTGTTCGGAATCCGGCGCTGACCCCGACCGGGGAATCGGCGGTCTCCCCCACAGCCCGAGCCCAGCCTCCTCAGTAGACTGATCCCACTCGCGGGAGTGGTGGAATTGGCAGACACGCAGGATTTAGGTTCCTGTGCCTCCGGGCGTGTGGGTTCAAGTCCCACCTTCCGCACGACCTCGCACATGCAGAACCGCTGAACGCCGCCGACCGCTTCGACCGACGGGAACCCCACACCGTGCACGCCGTCCCCACCGCCCTCATCCCCTGGCTCGACCCCGCCGCGATCATCGAATGGGCCGGCCCCTGGGCGCTCGTCGTGGTGTGCTTCATCGTCTTCGCCGAGACGGGCCTGCTGGTCGGCTTCCTGCTCCCCGGCGACACGCTGCTCGTGATCGCGGGTCTGCTCTCGCACCCGCAGGACTACGCCCCGAACGGGGTGTTCGGGATCAGCGTCTGGTGGGTGGCGCTGCTGATCGGGCTCGCGGCGTTCGTCGGCGGTGAAGTCGGCTACTACATCGGCCACAAGGGCGGCCCCTCGGTCTTCGAGAAGAAGGAGTCGGGGCTCTTCAGCGTCAAGAACGTCGAGCGCACGAACGCGTTCTTCGAGCGGTTCGGCGGCCTGACGATCATCCTGGCGCGCTTCGTGCCCATCGTGCGCACGTTCGCCCCCGTCGCCGCCGGCGTCGGCCACATGAACAAGTGGAAGTACACGCTCTACAACTTCATCGGTGCGGTGATCTGGGGCTTCGGGCTCACGATGTTCGGGTACCTCATCGGGTTCATCCCGCCGGTCGCCGATTTCGTCGAGAACTACATCGACCTGATCCTGCTCGTCGCCGTCGGCGGCACCGCCGTGGTGACCCTGTGGCACTACTTCCGCGAGCGCAGCAAAGCCAAGAAGGCGGCCGCCGCCGGCGAGGACGTCGTCACCGACCACCAGGAGGCCGAGGCCCTCGTGCTCGACACCGACGTGTTCGACCGCGGTCCCGAGCACGGGCACCACGACGGAGCGCCCAAGGCCTGAGCCCGGCCGACCGGCCGAGACGCCCAGACGCCGTCAGGAGGCTTTCGCGGTCTTCTTGGCTGCGGGCTTCTTGGCCGTCGACTTCGCGGCCGGCTTCTTCGCCGCGGCCTTCTTCGCGGCCGGCTTGGCGGCGGACTTCTCGGCAGCCGGCTTCTTCGCGGCCGACGTGTCGGCCGACGGCTTCGCCCCACCGCCGGCGCGCGCGGCGCGGGACTTCTCGACGCTCGCCCGCAGAGCCTCCATGAGGTCGATGACCTCGCCGCCCGCGTCCTCCTCCTCGTGGTCGCCGAACGTCTCGGACGTGTCGAGCGCGTCGCCCTTCTCGAGCTTGGCGTCGATGAGGATGCGCAGCTCCTCCTGGTACTCGTCGGTGAACTCCGACGGATCGAAGTCGCTCGCGAAGCTCTCGACGAGGGATGCCGACAGCTCGAGCTCCTTCGCCGAGATGCGCACCGTCTCATCGAGCGCCGGGAACGCCGCCTCGCGCACCTCGTCGGCCCACAGCAGTGTCTGCAGCACCAGGACGTCGCCGCGCACGCGCAGCGCTGCGAGGCGCGTCTTCTGGCGCAGCGAGAACCGCACGATGGCGGTGCGATCCGTCTGCTCAAGGGTCTTGCGCAGCAGGACATACGCCTTCGGCGAGGCGCTGTCGGGCTCGAGGTAGTAGGCCTTGTCGAGCGTCAGCAGGTCGACCTGCTCGCTCGGCACGAACTCGACGACGTCGATCTCGCGGCTCTTCTCAGCCGGGAGCGACGCCAGGTCGTCCTTCGTGAGCACGACGGTCTTGTCGCCGTCGTCGTAGGCCTTGTCGATGTCCTGGTAGGGCACGACCTCGCCGTCGATCTCGCACACCCGCTGGTAGCGGATGCGACCGCCGTCCTTGTTGTGCACCTGGTGCAGCGACACGTCGTGGTCCTCGGTCGCCGAGTACACCTTCACCGGCACGTTGACCAGACCGAAGGTCAGTGCGCCCTTCCAGATCGCCCTCATCACACCAGTGAACACCGGTCACGCCCATCACGGCTAGCCCGTATGCGGGTGTTGACATGTCCCGGCTAGCCTGAGCCCATGCCCCGCGGAGAGCAGACGGTCTCGATCGGCGGCCGTCGACTGCGCGTGACGAACCTCGACAAGGTGCTGTACCCCGAGACGGGCACCACCAAGGGCGAGGTGATCGACTACTACACGCGCATCGCACCGCTGCTCATCCCGCATGTCGTGGGCCGCCCGGTGACGCGCAAGCGCTGGCCCGAGGGCGTCGGCACCGACGACGAGCCGGGCATGGTGTTCTTCGCGAAGGACCTCGAGCGCGGTGCGCCGCCGTGGGTGAGGCGGATGCCGATCCCGCACTCCACGGGCACGAAGGACTACCCGCTCGTCGGCGATGTCCCGACGCTCGTCTACCTCGCACAGGTGGCGAGCCTCGAGCTGCACGTGCCGCAATGGAGGTTCGCCGCCGGCGGCGAGCGCGGGTTCGCCGACCGGCTGGTCCTCGACCTCGACCCCGGACCCGGCGCCGGGCTGCCGGAATGCGCACAGGTCGCGGGCTGGGCGCGCAGCATCCTGTCGGACATGGGTCTCGAGCCCTATCCGGTCACGAGCGGCAGCAAGGGCATCCACCTCTACAGCGCGCTGCCGCCGGGCCAGACGACCGAGCAGGCGTCGATGATCGCCAAGGAGCTCGCCCGCGCGATCGAGGCGGACCACCCCGACCTCGTCGTCAGCTCGATGAAGAAGGCGGAGCGCGCGGGCAAGGTGCTCATCGACTGGAGCCAGAACAACGGATCGAAGACAACGATCGCTCCGTACTCGATGCGGGGGCGCACCCATCCGACGGTCGCCGCGCCGCGCACGTGGGACGAGATCGACGAACCCGGCCTGGCGCACCTGACGTTCGAGGAAGTGCTCGACCGCAGGGACGCGATCGGCGACTCGATGGAAGCGCTCGGCTTCCACGCCGGCGGACGCGAGGCCGAGACCGGGCCGCTGGCGGCGTACATCTCCAAGCGCAGCGCGTCGCGCACGCCCGAGCCGGTGCCCGAGAACCCGCTCGGCGCCGCGCCGCACGGCGAGAGGCCGACGTTCGTGATCCAGGAGCACCACGCCACCGCGCTGCACTGGGACTTCCGGCTGGAGCGCGACGGCGTGCTGGTCAGCTGGGCAGTGCCGCGGGGCGTCCCCCACTCGTACAAGCGCAACAACCTCGCGATCATGACCGAGGACCACCCGATGGAGTACGCCTCCTTCGAGGGAACCATCCCGGCCGGCGAGTATGGCGGGGGCACGGTCACCATCTGGGACGACGGACGCTACGAGCTCGAGAAGTGGCGCGACGACGAGATCATCGCGACGCTCGAGGGCCGGCCGGGCGGTCCGCTCGGTCGCGTGCGGCTTGCCCTGATCCGCACGGAGGGCGAGGGCGAGAAGTCCAGCTGGCTCCTGCATCGCATGAAGACGGATGCCGCGGGTCGCGCGCAGCCGGACGGCATCCCGGTCGAGCCCAGTGCCCAGGATGACGCGCGCCCGCCGGCGCCGCGAATGCCGGCTCCCCCTGCCACAGACGACCTGCGGCCCATGATCGCGACCAACGCGACGCCGGGCATCGCACGTCAGGCGGCGCAGCGCTGGGGCGACGAGGCATGGGTCGAGGCGAAGTGGGACGGGATCCGCGCAGTCGGGGTGTGGAACGGCAGCCGCCTGCGCCTCTTCGCGCGCAGCGGCAACGACATCACCCATCGCTACCCCGAGCTCACCGACGTCGACGCGGGGCTCGGCGACGAGCCCGCGGTGGTCGACGGAGAGCTCGTCGCGCTCGAGCCGGACGGGCGGCCGAGCTTCCCGCTGCTGCAGACGCGGATGAACCTCGAGCGCCCCGCCGAGATCGTCAGGGAGTCGCGACGCACGCCCGTGCGCTACTACCTCTTCGATGTGCTGGCCGCGGGCGGCGAAGACGTCACCGTCGAACCTCTGCGCGTCCGCAGGCGCACCCTCGAGCGGCTCGCCGCGCAGGCGATCGCCCCCATCACGGTGCCGCCCGTGTTCGACGACATCGACGCGGCGCTCGACGCGAGTCGCGCCCTGCGTCTCGAGGGCGTCATGGTGAAGGATCCGCGCTCCCGCTACGTGCGCGGCCGGTCCGAGTCCTGGCTCAAGGTGAAGCACACGAGCACCCAGGAGGTCGTGATCGCGGGCATCCGTCCCGGCAAGGGCGGGCGCGCCGGCACCTTCGGCTCGCTGCTGCTGGGCATCCCCGGACCGGACGGCCTCCACTACGCCGGGCGCGTCGGAAGCGGATTCAGCGACAGCATGCTCGCCCAGCTGTTGCGCACGCTCACCCCCCTGCGGACGGACGACAACCCGCTCGTCGGGGTTCCGGCTCTCGACGCGCGCGATGCGCTCTGGGTGCGTCCCGAACTCGTCGGAGAGGTCGAGTACGGCGAGTTCACGCCGGCAGGCATCCTGCGGCACCCCCGCTGGCGCGGCCTGCGGCCGGACAAGAGCCCCGACGAGGTGCGCCGGGAGGACCGGCCCTAGGCGTGCGCGTCGTGCTCGACATGTCCGGCGGGCTCCAGCTGGAACGTCGAGTGCTCGACGTCGAAGTGGTCCGACAGGCACGACTGCAATGTGCGGAGGATCCCGGCGGCCCGACCGTCCCGCATGGCGTCGTCGTCGACCACGACGTGGGCCGAGAACACCGGCGCGCCGCGCGTCAGCTGCCAGACGTGGACGTCGTGCACCGCGACGACGCCCGGGGTCGCCAGGATGTGCTCGCGGATCTCGCGCACGTGGGTTCCCTTCGGCGCCGACTCCGCGAGCACCGAGCCGACCTCGCGCAGCAGCCCGACGGCTCGCGGGATGATCATCGCGGCGATCGCGAGCGACGCGATCGCGTCGGCCTGCATCCACCCGGTCGTGACGATGACGACGGCGGCGACGATCACGATCGCCGAGCCGATGAGGTCGCCCAGGACCTCGAGGTAGGCGCCGCGGACGTTGATGCTGCGCTTCTGAGCCGAGCTGAGCAGCCACATGGCGACCGCGTTCGCCAGGAGGCCGACGACGGCGACCACGAGCATCAGGCCACCCGCCACCTCGACCTCGCCCGGATCGATCAGGCGCTGAACGCCTTCGACCGCCACCCACGCCGAGAGCGCGATGAGGATCACGCCGTTCGCGAGGGCGCCGAAGACCTCGGCGCGCTGATATCCGTAGGTCCGCCGGTCGTCGGCGGGCCGCGCGGCGACGGCGGTCGCGACGAGCGCGATGACGAGGGCCGCGGCATCCGTGAACATGTGCGCGGCGTCGGCGAGGAGCGCGAGCGATCCGGAGAGGACCGCACCGACGACCTGCACGACCAGCACGACCGACGTGATGGCGAGCGACGTGGCGAGCAGCCGGCGGTCGCTCGCGCCGCGGACCCCTCCGCCCGACCCGCTCGCATGATCGTGCATGCGCCCAGGCTAAGCCCGCGCCCGCGTCGCGCAGCGCACATCGCACCAGTCGGGAATGAGTGTGATTCTCACTCCCGCGCCGGGTCTGCGCGTCAGAGGGCGGCGAGCAGCGGCGCCAGTTCGTCGAAGGCGCGGGCGCGGTGCGACGCGGCGTTCTTCTCGGCCGCCGACCACTCCCCGACCGTGCGCTCAGTGCCGGCCGCCTGGCCGTCCGGCACGAAGACCGGGTCGTAACCGAACCCTCCCTCGCCGGACGGCGACGAGGCGAGCCTCCCGGGCCAGCGCCCTTCGACGACCTGCTCGCTCGACGAGTCGCCGGGAACGACCAGCGCGATCGTCGAGACGAACTGCGCTGTGCGGTACGGGTCGCGGATGTCGGAGAGCTGGTCGAGCAGGAGACTCAGGTTGGCGGTGGCGTCCTTCGCGTGCCCCGCCCAGTACGCGGAGAAGACGCCGGGCGCACCGCCGAGCACGTCGACGCAGATGCCGGAGTCGTCGGCGAGCGCCGGCAGGCCGGTGTGCGCGGCCGCCGCACGGGCCTTGATGAGGGCGTTCTCGGCGAAGGTCACGCCGTCCTCGACGGGCTCGGGTCCGTCGTATGCGACCACCTGCAGGTCCGGTCGGGTCGCCGCGACGATCGCCTGGAACTCCTCGACCTTGTGGCGGTTGTGCGTGGCGAGCACGACCTGACGGAGACCCTGCGGCTCGGTGGCGACGTCGGCGACGGCATCCGCCATCTCTTCGGGATGGGCCGTCACGACGCGTCCTCACCGGCGCCGAGCGCGGCCAGCTGGTGCTCGCGCAGCGAGTCGCACCCCGCGACGCCGAGCTCGAGGAGGGCGTCGAGCTCGCGCTTGTCGAACGGCGCCCCCTCGGCCGTGCCCTGCACCTCGACGAAGAGACCGCGGCCCGTGACGACGACGTTCATGTCGGTCTCGGCGCGGACGTCCTCGACGTAGGCGAGGTCGAGCATGGGCTCGCCGTCGATGATGCCGACCGACACCGCCGACACCGAGTCGATGAGCACCTGCGACTTCTGGCCGATGAACTTCTTGGTCCGGCCCCACTCGATCGCGTCGGCGAGGGCGACGTAGGCCCCCGTGATCGCCGCGGTGCGTGTGCCGCCGTCGGCCTGCAGCACGTCGCAGTCGATCACGATCGTGTTCTCGCCGAGCGCCTTCGTGTCGACCACGGCCCGCAGGGCACGGCCGATGAGGCGGGAGATCTCGTGGGTGCGTCCGCCGACCCTCCCCTTGATGCTCTCGCGGTCGTTGCGGCTGTTGGTCGCCCGCGGCAGCATCGCGTACTCTGCCGTCACCCAGCCCTTGCCCTTGCCAGTCAGCCAGCGAGGCACGCCGTTCGTGAAGGAGGCGGTGCAGAGCACCTTCGTGCCGCCGAACGAGATGAGGGCCGAGCCCTCGGCGTGACTGCTCCAGCCGCGCTCGACGGTGATGGGACGCAGCTGGTCGACGGTGCGGCCGTCGGCGCGGACGAGCTCTGACATGGGTTCTCCTAGGGGCGAGAGGTGGGGAGTTCGATGGCGCCGGTCTGCACGAGCTGCACCTCGCGCACTTCGCGGCCCATGAGCCGATGCGCGAGGTCGAGGAACTCGTCGGCGGACGCTCCGGTGGCTTCGTAGACGTGGCGGGGCGAGGCATCCGGGCCCGCGAGCAGATCGCGGGAGACCAGCTGACGGTAGACGTCCTTCGCGGTCTCGGTGTCGCTCGACACGAGCGACACGTCGGGACCCATCACGTAGCTGATCGCCCCCTCCAGGAAGGGGTAGTGCGTGCAGCCGAGCACGAGGGTGTCGACGCCCGCGTGACGCAGCGGCGCCAGATACGCCTCGGCCGTCGCGAGCACCTCGGGGGAATCGGTGACGCCGGCCTCGACGAACTCGACGAACCGCGGGCACGCCTCGGCGAACACCGTGAGGCGCTCGTTGACCTCGAGCATGTCCTGGTAGGCGCCGGACCCGATGGTGCCGGCCGTGCCGATCACCCCGATCCGGCCGTTCCGGGTCGTCGACATCGCGGTGCGCACCGCGGGGCCGATGACCTCGACGACCGGCACGTCGTAGCGCTCGCGCGCATCGCGGAGCATCGCCGACGACGCGGTGTTGCACGCGATCACGAGCATCTTGACGCCCTCGGCGACGAGCGTGTCGAGGATCTCGAGCGAATAGCGCCGCACGTCGGCGATGGGCTTCGGCCCGTACGGCGAGTGCGCGGTGTCGCCGATGTAGAGGAGCGACTCCCGCGGGAGCAGCGACGACACCGCCCGCGCCACGGTGAGTCCGCCCACACCCGAGTCGAAGATTCCGATGGGCGCATCCTTCACGTCGGCCAGCCTACGCCAGCCTCTGCCCGTGATCGTCCCGCCCCTGGCTAGGCTGACCCGCATGAGCACGGCACTGCACACCGATCGCTACGAGCTCACGATGCTCGACGCCGCCCTGCGCGACGGCACCGCCGACCGCCGCTGCGTGTTCGAGCTGTTCGGCAGGCGCCTCTCGGCCGGTCGCCGCTTCGGCGTCGTCGCGGGCACCGGGCGCCTGCTGAGCCTCATCGAGGACTTCCGGTTCGGCGACGACGAGCTGCGCTTCCTCCGCGACGAGAATGTTGTGGATGCCGCGACCCTCGACTTCCTCGAGGGGTACCGGTTCACGGGCACGATCTCCGGGTATCGCGAGGGCGAACTGTACTTCCCGGGCTCCCCCGTCCTCACCGTCGAGGGGACGTTCGCCGAAGCCGTCGTGCTCGAGACGCTGGCACTCAGCGTGCTCAACCACGACTCCGCCGTCGCGACGGCCGCGGCCCGTATGGCCGTGGCCGCCGGCGACCGCCCGCTCGCCGAGATGGGCTCGCGCCGTGCGGGTGAGTCCTCGGCCGTCGCCGCGGCGCGCGCCGCCTACATCGCGGGCTTCGGCGCGACCTCCAACCTCGAGGCGGGCCGCAGCTGGGGCATCCCGACGATGGGCACCGCTGCCCACGCGTGGACCCTGCTGCACGACACCGAGGAGGAGGCGTTCCGCTCGCAGGTCGAGGCGCTGGGTACCGGCACCACCCTTCTCGTCGACACGTACGACACCCGCGAGGGCGTGGCCACGGCCGTGCGGGTGGCGGGAACCGGACTCGGCGGCGTGCGCATCGACTCGGGCGACCTGCCGCTCGTGGCCGCCGAGGTCCGTGCTCAGCTCGACGAGCTCGGCGCGACCGGCACCCGGATCACCGTCACCAGCGACCTCGACGAGTACGCGATCGCGGCCCTCGCCGCCTCCCCCGTCGACGCGTACGGGGTCGGCACGTCAGTCGTCACCGGGTCGGGCACTCCGACCGCGGGCATGGTCTACAAGCTCGTCGCCCGCCAGGACTCCGCGGGCGGATGGGTCGCCGTCGCGAAGGCGTCGACCGACAAGGGCTCGAAGGGCGGACGCAAGGCTGCGTTCCGCACGCTCGACCGGGGCACGGCGACGAGCGAGCTCATCGTGGTGTCCGACGGCTTCGAGGAGGTCGCCACCGCGGCATCCCACCCCGATGCGCGACCGCTGCAGGTCGCGCTCATGATCGACGGCGAAGCGGATGCCTCGTACCTCGGCCACGACGGCGTCGAGGCGGCTCGCGCGCACCACGCCTTCGCGCGCGAGGAGCTCCCGGTGCGGGGACTCGCGCTCAGCAGGTCCGACCCCGCGATCCCGACGGTCTATGCCGACGCGGAGTGACGCGCGCTACTTGGCGAGCGACTCGTAGATCTCCTTGCACGTCGGGCAGACGGGGAACTTCTCCGGATCGCGACCCGGCGTCCACTTCTTGCCGCACAGCGCGCGCACCGGCTTGCCGGTGATCGCCGACTCGAGGATCTTGTCCTTCTTCACGTAGTGCGAGAAGCGCTCGTGGTCTCCGGGCTCGATGTTCTCTTCGCGGATGAGCTCTTCGAGCTCTCGGTCGAGGGTGGCCAGACCGCCGTGGTCCGGGCCTTCGAGAGGGGTGCTCATGGTCAGCCAGTGTACCCGCGGAGCGGGTGTCGGGTCCGGCTCAGGTCGACTCCGCGAACTCCATCAGGCGACCGCCGCGACGGGAGAAGATCATCGAGCCGGCGCCCACGCCGATCACCAGCACGCCGAGTCCCGCGGCGAGACCGGCCCACAGGGCGAGCATCGCCGCGTCGACGTCGCGGGTCAGGGCGATCCAGCCGCACCAGAGAGCGGGTGCGCTGACGACGATCGCGCCCAGCATGACGAGGGACTGGGAGATGGCACCGGTCGCACCGGTGCGCTGCGGCTGCTCGAACGGGCTCTCGCCCGGGCGCGAGACCGCGTACGGCGCCGTCACGGAGGCGATGCTCGACAGCCCCAGTCCGGCGAAGAACAGCGCCGCGCACACGCCGACCATCGCAGGCAGCAGCGCCCACCGCCCGTGCAGCGACATCGCGACGGGGATCGCCACCGCCAGCACCGGGATGCCGATGAGCAGCACCGGAACGAGGCGCCCGAGGCGATCCGAGACACCGCGCATCCCGCTGGCGATGTGCATCCACACCGCCGTCGAGTCGTAGGCGAGGTCGTTGTGCGGAAGCCACCCCAGCAGCAGCGCTGCGAAAGGCACGGGAACGAGCACGGCGAGCTCGAACGGCACGCCGGCGATGAGCAGCGGGATGACCGTGGCCGCGGCCGCCACCGGGATCACCAGCATGTTGACGATGTAGCGCCGGTCGCCGAACCAGTACACGAGGCTGCGAGCGGCGACCGCGCCGCCGGGCGTACCGGGCGCGACGGCGAACCAGCCGAGGCCGCCGCGCTCGCGCGTCGACGCGGGACGCTCGGTCGTGGTGAGCAGCCGGCGCACCGCCCACGCCCACGCGAGGCCGAGCACGGCGAGGGTGCCCACGGCGACCAGGGGCGAGAGCCATGCGCGCTCGGGATCGGTACCCGCGAGCCCCGGAAGGGCCCAGGCGGCGCCGATCGGCGTCAGGGCGAGCGCCTGCACCGCCTCGGACAGCTGCGACGGCACGGTCCCCCGCCACTCCAGCGAGGCGAGGAACACCCCGACCGGCACGACCACCACGACGATCGCGAGCAGGAAGAGCCCGGACAGCTCGCGCGAGCGCCTCTCTCGGAGGAACAGCGACGCGACGGCCATGCAGACCCGCGCGAGCAGGGCGCACGTGAGCACCCCCAGCACGACGCTCGCGGCGGCCACGGGCCACGGGGTCCCGTGCTCGACCCACACGACCGCGGCGCAGATCGCGATGGCGAGGAGGGCGAAGACCGGCACGCTGAGGAGTCCGGCGACCGCCAGGACGGCGGCGAGACGGCCGCGACGCAGCGCGAGGAGCGCGAAGCGGCGGGGGTCGAGCGGATCCTCGGCCGCGCCGATGAGCGGCGCCAGCGCGAAGCCGAGCGTGACCGCCGAGCCACCCAGCACGAGCACGGCGAGCACGACGTCGGTGTCGGAATGCTGCAGCGTCAGCAGCGCCCAGCACGCGGCCACCGTCGCGACCGTCAGCGCCACGAAGCCGGCGACGGCGCGCGTGACGTGAGCCCGATCGCCGCGGAGGGCGCCGAAGAGCAGCGCGAGCCTCAGTCGGAGAACGTGTGCAGCCACTCGAGGCCCTCCACGTCGCTGAGCCCGCCGGCCAGCTCGACGAACCGCTGCTCGAGGCTCAGCTCGCCGCGCACCTCGTCGATCGTCCCCTCGGCGAGAACCTGACCCGCGACGATGACGGCGACGCGCGAGCACACGCGCTCCACGAGTTCCATGCCGTGGCTCGAGAGGATCACCGTGCCGCCGTGCGCGACGTAGGTGGAGAGTATGTCGAGGATGATGGCGCTCGAGACCGGATCGACCGCCTCGAAGGGCTCGTCCAGCACCAGGACGCGGGGCGAGTGGATGAGCGCCCCCGCGAGCATGACCTTCTTCGTCATGCCCGCCGAATAGTCCGACACGACGCGGCCGAGCGCCTCGGTGAGGTCGAACGCCCGTGCGAGGTCGGCGGTGCGGCTCTCGACCACGGCGGGCGCGAGCCCGCGCAGCACCCCGTAGTAGTAGAGCAGCTGGCGTCCGGTGAGCCGGTCGAAGGTGCGCAGCCGGTCGGGCAGCACGCCCATCGCCCGCTTCGCGGCGACAGGATCGGATGCCGCATCCACACCGGCGACGCGGATCGTGCCGCGGTCGGGCTCGAGCAGCCCCGCGATCATCGACAGCGTGG
Source organism: Microbacterium sp. HJ5 (assembly GCF_054824025.1). Lineage (NCBI taxonomy): Bacteria > Bacillati > Actinomycetota > Actinomycetes > Micrococcales > Microbacteriaceae > Microbacterium > Microbacterium sp. HJ5. The sequence continues at coordinate 57,742 of NZ_JSYE01000035.1, read as the reverse complement.
TGGTCTTGCCTGCGCCATTGGGCCCGACCAGCCCGTAGAAGGTCCCCGCCGGAACGGTCAGGTCGATGCCGTCCACGGCGTCGGTGTCGCCGAACCGCTTGGAGACACCGCGCAGGACGAGGACGTCTCCGGCGCCCGCCGGAGCGGTGAGGACTTCGGGCACGTCGTCCTCGTGCGCGGGCGCGACGTCTGTCGGCGCCGCCTCGGACTCGGGAACGGGCCGGGGCTCGGGCGCGGCCTCTGCGGGCGGCGCCTCGGGCGCGGGAAGCGGGGGCTTGGGCGGGATGATCAGCTCGTCCGCGGACGCGGAAGCGGCATCGAGGCCGGTGGGAAGCGGCGGCGGAGGACCGGGGACGGCCTGATCGCCGTCGGCCGGAGCATGCTCGACGGCCGGAGCGGGAACCTCAGGTCGCGTGCCCTTCGCCGCCTTCTTCTTCTTGGACGGACGCGGCGCGGGGCGCTCAGCGGGCGCAGCCTTCGCGATCGACGGCAGCGACACGATCCGCGCGCTGTCGTGACCGTCCGGTTCTTCCGGATCGATGTCGTTCGGCACCGGTAGAGAGGCTGTCACCGATCCAAGGTATCAAGCGGTCCTGCGGAAGGGGCAATGCGCCGGCCCGAGTCCCGCGAACACCGTTATGTCACGAAACGGCAACGGCGGGGCATCATTCTGCACGTTCCCAGGTGCCATCGCTACCATGGTCCCGGCACGAAGGGGTGTCGAGTCGGTGAACCGACCGTGAATCACGCACTTCAGGGAGCAGACCTTTGACCCTTCAGACCGTCATCCTCGCAGCCGGAATGGGCTCGCGCCTCGGCCGCAGCCTGCCGAAGCCGCTGACCGAGCTCAGCGACGGCCGCAGCATCATGCAGCAGCAGCACGACAACATCCGCGCGGCGTTCGGCGCCGGGGCGAAGATCACCACCGTCGTCGGCTACCGCGCAGAGACCATCGTCGAGGCGTTCCCCTCGGTCGACTACGTCTACAACGACCGCTACGACCAGACCAACACCTCGAAGAGCCTCCTCCGCGCCCTCGCCAAGACGGGCAAGGGGGGCGTGCTCTGGATGAACGGCGACGTCGTCTTCGACCCGATGGTGCTCGGCCGCGCGATCGAGCTCATCGAGCGCGACCAGTCGTTCGTGACCGTGAACACCTCCAAGGTGAGCGACGAAGAGGTGAAGTACACCGTCGACTCCGAGGGCTTCATCAAGGAGCTGTCCAAGACCGTCAAGGGCGGCATCGGCGAGGCCGTCGGCATCAACTACATCTCGAGCCGCGACAAGAAGGCGTTCATCCGCCACCTCACGCGCGTCGACGACCAGGACTACTTCGAGCGCGGCCTCGAGCTCGCGATCGCCGAGGACGGCGTGCTGCTCGAGCCCCTCGACATCTCCGACCTCTACGCCGTCGAGGTCGACTTCGCCGAAGACCTCGAGCGCGCGAACCTCTTCGTCTGACCTGTCAACCCCGAGCGCTCGCTCAGGGTTCGGAGCATAGGATCGGCCCGATGGCCGACAAGGTGCACCGCATCCACTCCCTGCCCACGGATTCGCCGTGGCAGGGCGGGCTGCCGCCCGCAGGTTCCGACGAGCACCCCCGCACCATCCGCGCCCTCGACCGTGTGCTGGCGATCCAGCGTCCGGTCGTGCTCGCGCACCTGCGCAGCATCCGTCTGCGCCATCCGGATGCCTCGACGGCCGACATCGTGCGGATCCTCGAGCGGCGCTACCTCACCGCCGTCACGACCGGCGGCGCGGCCGTGGGCGCGACCGCCGTGGTCCCGGGCATCGGGACGGGTGTCACGCTGGCGCTGAGCGGGGTCGAGACCGTGGCGTTCCTCGAGGCCACCGCGCTCTTCGCCCAATCGGTGACCGAGGTGCACGGCATCCCGGTCGCCGACCCCGACCGCGCACGGGCGCTCGTGCTGACGCTCATGCTCGGCAAGGAGGGGGTCGACCTGGTGTCGCAGCTCGCCGGCCAGGCGATGGGCAAGGGGCCGACGCGCGACCGGTACTGGGGCGAGCTCGTCACCAAGACGATCCCCCGCGCCGCGATGGGGCCGCTGGTGGATCGGCTCAAGACGTCGTTCATCCACCAGTTCGCCGCCCGCGGCGGGGCGTCGTGGATCGGTAAGGCACTCCCGTTCGGCGTGGGCGCCGTCATCGGCGGAGCCGGGAACAACATCCTCGGACGCCGCGTGCTCGTCAACTCGCGCCGTGCCTTCGGCCTGCCGCCGGCGATCCTGCCGCCCGAGCTCGAGCCGCGGCCGGGCGCGATGCGCCTGGAGCGCGCCGCGAGCCGCACGATCCGGCATGCCGGCGAGGCGATCGTCAAGGGCGCGAAGAAGCTCCGGCCCGCAGCGCGTCGCGCGCTGCCCGCGGGAGCCGACGACGCCGACGACCTCGGCGACGACTGAACCCCTCCGCACGTACGCCTGTATCAGGCATCCGCTCACCGCCCTCGATCTGGTGAACACGTCCCGCGCGGGAGTACTCTCGCCGCGGGGAGAGAGGGTGAGGGGCAATGGCGTCCGCTGAAGATCGTCAGCACCTTCCGAAGGAGTTCCGCGCGGTCGAGCCGGAGCCGGACCTCGTGCCGGACGCGCCGAAGCCGATGCCGCAGGGCGAGAAGGGCCCGTCGCGCTCCCGTGCGAAGAAAGGGCCCGCGCCGACCTCGGAGCCCTCCGCAGGACCCCCTTCCGAGTCCTCCCCCGAGCCGCCGCAGGGCGCCACCGCGCCGCCCGCCTTCTCGCTTCCCGACATGCCGACGACGGTGTCGCTGGTCACCGACTCCGTCGTCACGCGGCCCCTCGCCGAGCGCATGGCGTCGGCCGCCGCCGACGAGCCGATCGGCGTCGTCATCGAGCTGCGCACAGACAGCGGCATCCCCCTCGACGACGCGGTCGCGGAGCTGCTCGGGCTCGTGCGGATCGCCGCGGCGGGGAGGGATGCCTCGGCCTGGCGCACCGGCAGCTACGTCATGGCCGCTCTGACCTCTGCCGAGATCCACGCCCTCGTGCGCATCGACGCCGACAAGGGCTCGAGTCCCCGCTCGAACCGGCAGGAGGCCAAGACTGCGCCGCGCAGCTTCATCAACCGCGTGTGGCCGAACTTCGAGGTGCGGGCGACGATCCACCGGTCGGTCATCACCACGAAGGCCGACGCCGCCGTGCGCTCGTTCGACGCGACCGGCGACGGCATCGTATGGGCGGTCCTCGACACCGGGATCGACGCGAAGCACGCGCACTTCCGCACCTACGACACCCTCGGGCTGCCCGAGGGGCTGCGGCCGCGCAGCTTCGTGCCGGGCACGACCGACGCCGCCGCCCTCCAGGATCCGAACGGCCACGGCACGCACGTCGCGGGAATCATCGCCGGAGGGCAGACCGCGACGCCGCGAGGCAGGAAGATCGCGGCGGCGACCTGGTACCGCACGGCGGAGGGCGCCACGGGCGTGGAGCGGGTCGCGCTCGACCGCATCAGCGGGACGGCGCCGGAGGCGAAGATCCTGCCGATCAAGGTGCTCCGCGACGACCGCACCGGCGACCTCGCCTCGCTGCTCGAGGCGCTCGAGTACATCCAGGAGCTCAACCGCTGGGGCCGCGAGCTCAACGTCCACGGCGTGAACCTGTCGCTCGGCTACCCGTTCGACCCATCCTGGTTCGCCACGGGCCTGTCCCCGGTCTGCCGGGAGGTCGACCGGCTCGTCGCCAACGGCGTATGCGTCGTCGTCTCGGCGGGCAACACGGGCTACGGCGCGGCGCGCGACACGTCGGGACGCGAGATGCGGCTCGGGTTCGGCATGACCATCAACGATCCCGGCAACGCCGCGCGCGCGATCACGGTCGGCTCCACCTCGCTCAAGCCCTACTCGACCGGCGTCTCGTACTTCTCGTCGAAGGGTCCGACGGGCGACGGCCGGCTCAAGCCCGACCTCGTCGCTCCCGGCGAGCGCGTCGTGAGCGCCGGTGCCGGCGAGCTGCTGGCGAAGGCGCGCGCGAACGTGCGGCTGAAGGCCGGCGAGAAGGCATCCGACATCACCTATGTCGAGGACTCGGGCACATCGATGTCGGCGCCGCACGTCTCGGGCGTGGCCGCCGCGTTCCTGTCGGTGCACCGCGAGTTCATCGGCAAGCCGGACGAGGTCAAGCGGGTGCTGATGGATTCCGCGAGCGACCTCGGCCGCGAGCGCACGTTCCAGGGCCGCGGCCTCGTGGACGCGATGCGCGCGATCCAGAGCGTGTAACCCGCCCCGTGAGGGCACGAGAAGACAGACCGGAGGCATCATGAAGCTGCCGTACGCCGACGTGGAGTTCGACGACAAGGGCGCACTCGTCCATCCCGAGCAGGTCGAGGAGGTCGAGAAGCTGCTCGCCGACAGGCGGCCGACCGACGTGATCGTCGTGTCGCACGGCTGGAACACCACCGCGGGGCAGGCCCGCGAGCTCTACGACCGCCTCGTCGACTCGATCGTCGCCGTCCGCCCGCGCGTGGCCGGCGCCGGAGACCGGCGCTTCACGGTCGTGGGGGTGGTGTGGCCGTCGATCCAGTGGGCGCCGGACGAGAACTCCGGTGCGGGCGCCTCTGTCGGCGGCGACGTGGCGGCGCTCGAAGCCGAGATCGGTCAGCGCATCGAGGACCCGGCGGTGCGGGCGAAGCTCACCGCGCTCGCACCGCGGCTCGAGTCCTCCTCCGACGCGCAGGAGGAGTTCGTGGCCGCGCTGCGCACCACGCTGCCCCGCTCGACGAAGGGCGAGGACAAGGCCGGCTTCGACGCCCTCAAGAAGGCGCCGCCGGCCGAGGTGCTCGACGCGGCGAGAGGAGGGGGCGAGACGGATGCCGCGCCCGCGGCGGTCGGCGGAGCGGCATCGATCGATCCGGCAGGACTCGCGCCGCTCGACGACGGCGGCGGCGCCGGGTTCTTCGACAGCATCGTCGGCGCCGCGCGCAACCTCGTCAACGTGTCGACCTATTACACGATGAAGGAGCGTGCCGGCGTCGTCGGGCAGAAGGGCATCGCGCCCCTTCTCGAGCGCATCCATGCCGAGGCGAGGGGTGCGCGCCTGCACCTGGTCGGCCACTCGTTCGGCGGCAGGGCGGTCACGGCCGCCGCGCTGGCCACGTCTGCGCCCATCGCGTCCCTGTCGCTGCTGCAGGCCGCATACAGCCACTTCGGCATGGCGAAGGACTGGGACGGCTCGGGCAAGAGCGGAATGTTCGCCAAGGTGCCCGCCAAGGTGTCGGGCCCGATCATCGTCACGCACACCCGCAACGACAAGGCCGTCGGGATGGCGTACCCGGTCGCCTCGCGCCTCGCGCGCCAGATCGGCGTGGCCCTCGGCGATGCCGACGACCCGTACGGCGGCATCGGGCGCAACGGCGCCCTCAAGACCCCGGGCGGCGTGGCGGCGACGCTCCTCGACGTCGGCGGCACCTACGATTTCAGCGCTCACGACGTGTGGTCGCTGAACGCGGACGCGTTCGTCTCGGGCCACTCCGACGTCACCGGCAGGCAGGTGGCGTACGCCGTGCTGTCGGCGATCGTGAGCGCCTGACAGCGCCGCGGCGCGCACAATGGTCGTATGGGACTGTTCATACAACGACCCGAGCAGAACGAGGAGTGGGCGGGACTGCCGTCCGAGCCCGCGCGTGCGGAGACCGAGGCGGAGCGCCTGGCCGAGGCGGCTCCGATGGTCGACGCGCTGGGACTGGACGGCTTCGGCAGCACGGCCGGCGGGGCGGTCGAATCCATCGTGATCCCGGTGACGCGCACGGTCGAGGTCGCGCAGCCCGCGGTCACCGACGGCGACGGCGACGACGCTGAGGGCGACGACGACACCGACGAACACGCCGACACCGACGCCTGACGCGGCGCTGCTGGCCCCGCGCCCGCCGTCGGGCCTACGCTCGGAGCCATGGACAGCACTCTGGCGTGCCTGGCGGCGTGGATGCCGCGGCAGCGGTGGTACGCCGCGAAGGGACGCCTGCCGAGCCTGAGGCTCGTCTCATGGTGGGATCTCGAGCCCGCAGCCGCCGAGGACGCCGGCGCGCGCATCCGCACGTTCCTCGTCGCCGACGAGGGGGCGTTCCCCACGGTGCTCTATCAGCTCCCGGTCGTCTCGCGCGCGACCGAGACGGTCGACGCCCCGCCCGATCACCTCATCGGCAGCCCTGAGCCGGGCACCACATTCATCGACGGCCCGTTCGACCCCGCGTACGCCCGGGCCCTCATCAGGCTGGTCACGCTGGGCGGCACCGGCAGCGGTCCGCGCACGGTCGCGACCGGCCATCCGGGCGGCGACGTCCCCGCCGACGAGCCCCGCAGCGCGAGCGTCGTGACCGGCGAGCAGTCCAACACATCGCTCATCTACCGCAGCAGCGGCATGCCGATCATCTGCAAGGTGTACCGGCAGCTGCACGCGGGGCTCAACCCCGACATCGAGCTGCCGACCGCACTCGCCGAGTCCGGCTCCGTCCACGTGCCCCGCGCGGTCGGCTGGGTGGAGGGCGCATGGCCGGATCCGGCGACCGCGCAGGGCACCGTCACCGGATCGCTCGCCTCCGCGCAGGAGTTCCTTCCCGATGTCGAGGACGCGTGGCGCGTGGCGCTGCGCGCCGCGGCACGCGCGGAGGACTTCCGCGGACCGGCACGCGCGCTGGGCGCGTCGACGGCCGAGGTGCACGTGTCGCTGGCGGAGCTGTTCCCCACCCGCGAGACGCTGCCCGCGGACCGCGAGGCGACGGCGGCGTCCTGGCGGCGACGGCTCACGATCGCGATCGCCGAGGTGCCCGAGATCGCCGAGCGCCGCGAGGCGATCGAGGCGGTCTACGAGCGCGCCGCCGGAGAGCCGTGGCCCGCGCACCAGCGGATCCACGGCGACTACCACCTCGGTCAGGTGCTGCACGTGCCGCGTCGCGGGTGGGTGCTGCTCGACTTCGAAGGAGAGCCGTTGCGTCCGATGGTCGAGCGCACGCGCGCGGACCTCGCGCTGCGCGACGTCGCGGGGATGCTCCGCTCCTTCGACTACGTCGCCGGCTCCATCCGCCTGGACGATCCCGACCGCTCCCCCGAGGCTGCGCGCGAGTGGGCGCGCGCTGCGCGAGATGCGTTCCTCGAGGGGTACGCCCTCGCCTCCGGCGCGGATCTCGACCACGACAGCGCGCTCCTCGCGGCGCTCGAGCTCGACAAGGCCGTGTACGAGGCGATCTACGAGGCCCGCAACCGACCCACGTGGGTCACGATCCCGCTGCGCGCCATCGCCCGGCTCGTCGAGCGCCCGGCGCCGGTCGGCTGACTCAGCCCTCGACCGCGTCGTCGAGCTCGGCCTCGTCGGGATCGGGCTCGTCGTCGTCGGCCTCCTCGACCGATCGCGCGTACCAAAGGTCCCACTCCTCCATGAGGTGCCGGACGGCGCCGTGGAAGCGCTCGGTCGCAGCACCCGGCGACGCGTCGCCGAAGTAGTGGCGCACCCACTGCTCGAGCCGCTCGACGGCGTCGGGGTCGGCGAGCACGCGCTCGGTCTCGGCGACGATCGACGGCGCGGCCGAGGCATCCAGCCATTCGCATGCCGACAGGTAGCCGTGCGTGTCGATCGCGGCGGCGGGGTCGGCGGGGCGCGTGATCATGAGCGGCCGATCGGCGGCCAGCCTGTCGTAGACCATCGCCGAGATGTCGACGATCGCCACATCGGCCGCGGAGAGCTGCCACCCGAGGTCGGGACCGTCGTCGTAGACGTGGCGGGCGGACGGGTCAGCGGCGTTCGCCGCCGCGATCGCGGCGACGATGCGGCGATTGGCCGCGCCGTACTCGGGGTCGACGACGCCGGAGCGCGGGTGCGGACGATAGATGAGGCGATGCCGGCCCGTCGCGAGCAGGGCCGACGCGAGCGCCTCACCGTGCGTGATGACCGATCCGTAGTGGGCCGAGGGCCGATCGCCCTCCCACGTCGGGGCGTACAGCACGACGGTGCGCTCGTCGGGCGTGTAGGGCAGGGTGCCCGAGTAGTGGTCGGCCTGCGGGCGCCCGATGGCGATCGTGCGGCGCTCGATGTCGTAGTCCCACAGCACCCGTGACAGGCGCTCGCGCGCCGCGTCGCCCGCGATCAGCGCGTAGTCGTACGCCTTGTACTGGTTCGTGGTCATGTACATCTTGTCGGACTCGCCGTGGTTGATGAACACGTGCCAGCGCCGGCCGTACCGGAACATCTGGAAGTTGCGGGTGTTCTGGTTCACGTAGAGCACGACGCGGATGTCCTGCCTCGCGATGAACCGCTCGAGATCGCGCACGGTGGGCACGAAGGCCACCGGCGGGGAGTCCTCGGCGAGCAGCGCCTGAGCGCCCGTGGCCGCACGGCTCAGCACGACGACGGGCCAGATCTTCGACAGCTCGGCGAGCGGCTTGTACCACTGCCGCATCTGGTACATGTTCACCGCGCCGTCGGCGAAGTACACCGCGACGCGGTAGTGGAATCGCGGATGCTGCGGCCGTGACGCCAGGGTGCGGCGAACGTCCTTCACAGCCGACCGGCTGCGCACCGCCTTGCGGACGAGCGCCACCGCCTTCTTCGCATCCGAGACCAGACCCACGCTCCCAGCCTACCCAGGCGACACGTGACATGATCGACCCGTGCAGGTCGAGCAGCGTGGGCGCAGGGACGCTCCAGAGGTCCCACCCCGCGCCGGAGTGACCTACGTCATGCCCGTGCTCAATGAGCGCGCGTACCTCCGCCGCGCGGTCGAGACGGTGCTCGCGCAGGATGCCGAAGGCCCCGCCGAGCTGATCCTGGCCCTCGCGCCCTCCACCGACGGCACGACCGCGCTGGCGCGGGAGCTCGCGGCGGCCGACGAGCGCATAGTGCTCGTCGACAACCCCGCCGCCGACATCCCGGTCGGGCTCAACCGCGCGATCGCGGCCGGCCGCTACCCCACCATCGTGCGCGTCGACGCCCACTCCGAGCTCGAGCCCGATTACGCCCGGCGTGCGCTCGCCACCCTGGACCGCGTGCGTGCCGCGAACGTCGGCGGCGTGATGCGGGCCGACGGACGCACGCCGTTCCAGCGCGCGGTCGCCCGCGCGTACAACTCCCCGATCGGACTCGGCGGCGGCGCCTACCACGGGGGCACCCAGGAGGGTGAGGCCGAGTCGGCGTACCTGGGCGTCCTGCGGCGCGCGGTGCTCGACGAGGTCGGTCTCTTCGACGAGTCGATCCGCCGCGGCGAGGACTGGGAACTCAACCTCCGCATCCGGCGTGCGGGGTATCGCGTATGGTTCGATCCGACGCTGTCGGTGACGTACTGGCCTCGCGAGAGCTGGTCGCGCCTCGTCCGGCAGTTCTCGGCGACGGGGCGCTGGCGCGGAGAGCTCGTCCGCCGCTTCGGGCGCGGCAATTCGCTGCGGTTCTTCGCGCCGCCGCTGCTCGTCGTCGCGATCCTGCTCGCCGTCGTCATCGGCGTGCTGCAGGCGACGGGCGTGCTCTCGGGGTGGTGGGCGGTCGCGGCATCCGTCGCCTATCTGCCCGTCGTCGCCTATGCGGCCCTCATCGTCGTCGTGGCACTCGGCCCCGGCGGCGGCCGGGGGTGGCGCGACAAACTGTGGACGCTCGCGGTGCTGCCCACGATGCACTTGTCGTGGGGCTGGGGGTTCCTCGTGGGCGTGCTGCGGGGCGCCCACGACACCGTCGACACGTCGCGGCTCGGCTCGCGCAACACCCCGCTGCCCTGACACCGGCGCGAGAACGCGATGTGCGTCACGGCCCGGGCGCGCGGATCAGTCGGCGTCGACGAGCCCCTGATCGATGATGCGAGACACGACGCGCTCCGCCGCGTGGCCGTCGTCACGCGCGTTGAACTTCTCGCGCCACTGCGCATACCGGCCGGCGTGCTCGCCGGTGTCGGAGGAGAGAGCGGCCACCAGGTCGTCCTGCGTGCGGACCACCGGGCCCGGCGCGTGCGCGGCGAGGTCGAAGTAGAACCCCCGCAGCTCGCCCCGGTAGTGCTCCATGTCGGGGACGAGGAAGTACATCGGCTTGCCGGTGACCGAGAAGTCGAACATGACCGACGAGTAGTCGGTGATGAGCGCATCGGCCGCGAGGAGGAGCAGCGAGGTGTCGGGGAAGCCCGTGACGTCGATCACGCGCGGGCCCTCGGCGTCGCGACCGGGCAGAAGCGTCCGTGAGTGGCCCCGCACCAGCACGACGGCGTCAGCGGCCTCGGCGAGCGCCGCCGGATCGACGAAGTCGACGATCTCGTCGCGGTCGTCGCGCCAGGTGGGCGCGTACAGCAGCACGCGCTCGTCGTCACGGATGCCGAGCGCGGCGCGGGTGACCGCGCCGTCGCCGTCGACGAGCACGTCGTTGCGCGGATAGCCCTCCACCCAGACGGGCCGCGACAGGAACGCGTACGCCTTGCCGAGGATCCGCGCGGCGTAGGGGTTCTGCGCGAGGAGCACGTTCCAGCGCCGCGACTCCCGGACCACGGCGGCCACGCGCCGCGGGTCGAAGCCCGGCCGGTGCAGGGCGAGCCGCTTGAGGGGTGTGCCGTGCCACGTCTGCAGCACGACCTGTCCGGCGCGCCGCGAGTACCGACGGCGCAGCCAGTCGTTGACGACGAGGAGGCGCGCCGAGCCGCGTGCCCGCCACCACTCGGGGCTGCCCTCGACGATCGGGATCGCCCCCTCGGGCACGGCGACCGAGAGGTCGACGACGCTCCAGTAGCGCGTTACGCCCGGGGCACGGCGCGCGAGTTCGCGGTCGATCGCGAGCGGGTTGCAGCTGGCGTTGCGCCCGTAGAAGCTCTCGAAGAAGACGGCGTTCTCGAGCCTGGCGCCGCGGTGGGCGTAACGCCGCTCGAGGGCGTCCTGACCCTCGCCGGAGTCGTAGGCCGGGTCGACGGGGGGCCCGATGCGCAGCGTCCATCCGTCGAGCTGCGCGCGGACGGTGCCCAGCTGCGTCAGCGCGAGGGGCGACGGATCGGCCGCAGGTGCGTCGTCCGCGCCCGTCACGGCGACCTGGTAGACCCCGGTCGGGAGCGGCAGCGCCGGACCGCCCCAGCGGGATGCCCGCAGCGGCAGGACCGCGCGCCACGTCTTGCCGCGCCCCGTGAGCGTCGCGCTCACGCGGGCGCGAGGCCCGACGAGCTCGACCGCCGTCGGTCGCGGCCCGTCGCCGGTGAGGGTGAGGGCCGGTCCGCCGTCGGTCGTGAAGCGGGCGTCGGTCATTCGGGTCCTTTCCTCGGCCGGGCGTCGTCGCCGACCCCGGCCAGGATCGCACGGTACACCCTTCGGGCGCTGCCGCCGTCGTCGAACGTGTGGACGCGCGCGCTGAGAAGCCGTGCGCGATCGAGTCGGCGCTCGCGTTCGCCGTCGTCGGTGAGCGTCGCCTCGAGCTGCGAGAGCACGCCGCTCCAGTCCGTCGCCCAGTCGTCGCCTGCGACGTCGGCGTAGCGCCCGTAGAACCCGCGGCGCTGCGCGTACTCCTCGACGTCGGGCGCGAAGAACACCACCGGCAGCGGGACCAGCGACGAGTCGAACGCCAGCGAGGAGTAGTCGGTGACGAGGACGTCCACCCCCGCGAGCAGCGGCGTCACATCCGGGGCGAGATCGCTGCCGAGTGCTCGCACCCGGTCGGTCCCGCCGGGCGGCAGGTACTCGCCCGCGCCCAGAGGGTGCGATCGCACCAGCAGGACGACGTCGAGGCGCTCGAGCGTCTCGGCGATGCGCTCCCACTCCCCGGGCGTCGGCACCGCGGGATCCTCCGCGCCGTCGCGCCACGTCGGCGCGTACAGCACCGCGCGCGCATCCGCGCCGATACGGCCGGCCAGGCGCTCGAGCTCCGCCCGGGCGGCGGTGCGCCGCTCGTCCGCGGCGCCGGCGGAGAGCACGTCGACGCGCGGCTCGCCGGTCACCGGGACGCGCGAGTCGGGCAGGGCGAAGGCCGACTCGAGCCGGCCGCGCACGAGATGGGATGCCGCGGGCAGCAGCGCGATGCGACGAGCCGCGCCGCGGAACATGGCCCCCAGCAGGGCCCGGGCCGGGGCGGCGAGGCCCAGCCGCGCGACCGCCCGCGGAACCCGGAGGGTCACGGGCGAGTCGAGGCCGATGCGCTTGAGCGGGATGCCGTGCCACAGCTGCACGATGTAGGCGCCCGAGACGGCGTAGCGGTTGACGTCGCCGAACCCGTGCGTGACCACGACGATCCGCGCGCGCGCCGTGCGCCACAGGCCGCGCGGCGAGGACTTGCGCGCGGTGGGGATGCCGCGGGCCGCGGCATCCGTCGCCTCACGCTCGGATCCGACGAGCCAGACCGCCTTGCAGCCGTCTGCCGCGGCGACCTGCCACAGGGCGAGCGCCCCGTCGCCGATGCCCGCACCGCAGCCGAAGACCCACTCGTCACGGGACCGCGGCACGAGGAGGGTGAGCATGCGCCCGGCGGCATACAGCGGGAGGGCTGCGAGCTTTCGCGCATTTCCCGCGCCGAACGAGAAGGACGCCACCCCGCGAGCCTATCGTCCCGCTTCGCGGGAGTGCTCTCGTGGGGTGGCGTCCTGCGCCGTGCGGCGCGTTACTGCTCGAGGGTCCCGAGCGTGACGTCGACCGTCTTGGTCTCGCCGTCGCGGACGAACGTGACCGTCGCCTCGCTGCCTGCGGCGGCGGCGCGGACCTGGGCGGTCAGGTCGACCGAGTCCGTGACCGGAACGCCGTTGAAGGCGGTGACGACGTCGCCCTTCTGCAGGCCCGCCTCGGCGGCGGCACCGCCCGAGACGGCCTCCTGGATGTAGGCGCCCGTGATGGTCGAGTCTTCGACCTGAGCGGCCGAGACAACGTTGGCGCCGAGCAGGCCGTGGCTCGCCTCGCCGTTCTCGATGATCTCGTCGGTGATGCGCTGGACGATGTCGGACGGGATCGAGAAGCCGACGCCGATCGAGCCGGAGCCGTCGGACGAGCCGCCCGCCGTCGCGATGGCGACGTTGATGCCGATGAGCTTGCCTTCGGAGTCGACGAGCGCGCCGCCGGAGTTGCCGGGGTTGATCGCGGCGTCGGTCTGGATCACGGCGATCTTGATCGACTCGCTGGGCGTCTGCTGCGCCTGGCCCTGGCCGAAGTCGAACTGGAACGGGCTGCCCTGCTCGCCCTCCGGCTCGCCTTCGCCCTCGCCCTGGTCGCCGCCGGCGTCGCCGCCTTCGGGCGCGGCCGACGAGGCGATCTCGATCGAGCGGTTGAGTGCGCTGACGATGCCGGTCGTGACGGTGTTGGCGAGGCCGAGGGGCGCGCCGACGGCGATCGTCGCGTCACCGACGTTGAGCTCGGACGAGGCGGCGAACTCGATGGGGGTCAGGTCTTCGGCGCCCTCGAGCTTGATGACGGCGAGGTCGTACGTGGGGTCGGTCCCGACGACCTCGGCGTCGAAGACGCGTCCGTCGGAGGTGGTGACGCGGATCGTCGCGTCGCCGGTCGCGCCGTCGAGGGTCACGACGTGCGTGTTGGTGACGACGTAGCCGTCCTCGGAGAGCACCACACCCGAACCTGTGCCGCTGCCGCCGTCGCCGGTGGCGGCGATCGTCACCACGCTCGGGACGGTCTTGGCCGCGATGGCGGTCGTCTGGTTGACGGCGTCGGTGTCGTTGACGGTCACCGTCGCGGGGCCGGCGGCGGGGACGACGCTCGCCGGGGGGAAGAGCTGCGCACCCGCGAACGACGTGCCGATTCCGGCCGCACCGCCCACGAGCGCCGCGGCGACGATGATGCCCGCGATCTTGCCCGCGCCGGACTTCTTCTTGGGTGCTCGGGGAGCCGCGCCCTGCGCGAGCGCGACGGTCGGCTGCGTGCCGGTGGCCGCCTGCCCGAAGGAGGCGCCCTGCTGCTGACCGGCGTACGCCTGCGGGTAGGCGGCGGGCTGGCCGGCGTAGCCCTGCGGGCGGGCGTAGGCCTGCTGATGGGCCGGGTACCCGGCGGGAGGGACGGGCTGCGCGGATGCCTGCTGCGCCGCGTGCCATGCGGCGGTCGTCGGCACGGCGGGCTGCTGCGGCGCGGGATGCTGCGCCGCGACGGGCTGCTGCGGCGCGGGCTGCGCAGGCGCGGCGGGGGTGGTCTCGGCCGAGGGCGCGACGGCGGGCGTGGTGTCGCCGGCCGCGTCGGCGGGGGTCTGGTCTGCGGGGGCGTTGCCCTGGTCGTCGCTCATGATTGCTCCTTCTGGTGCCAAGCACTCACCACATTGCCCACCCATGCTGTGCGTTTCTTATGCCGCCGATGGGATCCGTCTATGCAATCGTCCTGAGCGGGTCGAGTACCGTGAGTCCGATGCGACACATCCCCGGAGCATGGCACCGCACGGCGGCGGGCGCAGGGCTCGTGGGTTCCGACGGGACCATCCACCCCACCATCTTCGCCGAGATGTCGGCACTCGCGGCCGAAACCGGGGCGATCAATCTCGGGCAGGGCTTCCCCGACGAGGACGGTCCGGCCGAGGTGCTCGAGGCTGCACGCGAGGCGATCGCCCGCGGCGTCAACCAGTACCCGCCGGGTCGCGGCATCCCGGATCTGCTCTCGGCCGTCGCGGAGCACCAACGGCGGTTCTACGGGATCTCCCTCGACCCGGGCACCGAGGTGCTGGTCACGGCCGGGGCGACCGAAGCGATCGCGGCGGCTCTGCTCGCCCTCGTCGACGGGCCCGACGACGAGATCGTCGTGTTCGAGCCGTTCTACGACTCCTACGCCGCGATCGTGGCCCTGAGCGGGGCGCGGCTCGTGACCGTGCCGCTGCGCTGGCCGGACTTCCAGCCCGATCTCGGCGAGCTGCGTCGCGCCGTGGGCGACCGTACGCGGGCGATCCTCGTGAACGACCCGCACAATCCCACCGGCGCCGTGTTCACCGCCGAGGTGCGCGACGAGATCGTGCGCCTCGCGGAGCGTCACGATGCGATCATCGTCACCGACGAGGTCTACGAGCACCTCGTGTTCGACGGACCCCACGTTCCCATCGCCACCCTGCCGGGCGCGCGGGAGCGCACGCTCACGATCTCGTCGGGCGGAAAGACCTTCTCGACGACGGGCTGGAAGATCGGGTGGATCACCGGGCCGGCCGCCCTCGTGTCGGCCGTGCTCGCGGTGAAGCAGTTCCTGACGTACGTGAACGGAAGCGCGTTCCAGCCCGCGATGGCGACCGGCCTGCGCCTCGGCGACGCGTTCTTCGAGGGGATCGCCGAGCGCCTGCGGGCCAAGCGGGATCTGCTCGGCCGCGGTCTGCTCGCCGCCGGCTTCGAGGTCTCGATGCCCGCCGGCTCGTACTTCACCGTCGCCGACGCCCGCGCCCTCGGAGCGTCCGACGCCTCGGCGTTCTGCCGTGAGCTCCCCTCGCGCGCCGGCGTGGTCGCCATCCCGCTCACCGCCTTCACGACGTCCGAGCACCGATCCGACTACGCCACCCTGGTGCGGTTCGCGGCCTGCAAGCGGGTCGAGGTGCTCGAGGAGGCGGCATCCCGCCTCTCGCGCGCCCACTGAGGTCGCGGCCCGGCGCCGCTCAGTCCTCCCGCGGGACGACGCCGAACCGCCGAAGCCGCAGCGAGGGATTCACCCTCCTCACGCGCTGGACGGCTGAGGGGTCGAGATGCGCGACCGCCACATCGGTCGCGGTGCCGACAGCGGCGAGTTCCACACCCTGCGGGTCGACGATCATGGAGCACCCCACGCCCAGCGGCGGCGGGTGATCGGCGGCCGCCACGAACACGGTGTTCTCGATGGCGCGCGCATGGAGGAGGGTCCGCCAGTGGTGCTCTTTGAGAGGTCCGCGCACCCACTCGGCCGGCACCACGAAGACGTCCGCGCCGGCGTCCACCAGCCGCCTGGCGACTTCGGGGAAGCGGAGGTCGTAGCAGGTCATGAGCCCGAATCGCAGGCCGTCCAGGTCGAAGGTCTCGGGGACCGTGATCTCTCCCGGCTCGACCCAGTCCGACTCCCGCTGCCCGAACGCGTCGTAGAGGTGCAGCTTGCGGTAGGTCGAGAGCAGGCCCGATCCGTTCACGGCGACCACCGCGTTTCGCACGCGAGCGGGGTCGTGCGCCTTCTCGAGCAGGCCCGCGACGATGTGCACGTCGTGCTGCGCGGCGAGCGCCGTCAGGGCATTCACGAACGCGCCGTCCGCTTCCTGCGCGTTCTCCGCAAGGGACGCGTCGAACGGGTCGACGAAGTAGCTCGAGTACTCCGGGAACACCACGAGCCGTGCGCCGCGGGCGGATGCCGCCGCCGTCAACTGCGCGATCGAGGCGAGGTTGGCGTCGGTGTCGGCGGTCGGGGCGAACTGCGCGACGCCGATGCCGATCGCGTCCGCGGCGCTCATCGCGTCGTCCCGGATTGAAGGCGGGCGCGGATGATCGCGGGCGCGATCAGCCACAGCACCACGATCAGGGTGCCGAGGACGCCGAGCGCCCACCACGCGGCCGACGTGCCGACGACGACATCGAACACGAACGCGACCACGCCCACCACGAGGACCGACACGGTGAAGAGCGCGGTGATGAGCGCGGCATGCCCGTACGAGACGACCTCCGCCTTGGCCCGCTGCTGGAACAGCACGCGGTGCAGCGCGACCGGTGCGAGTGCGATGATCGCGCTCAGCGCCGACATCACGACCAGGGTGAGGTAGATCGCGCGCTGGCCCTCGGTGAGGTCTGCGAACGCGGGCTGGAAGGCGAGGGCGAGGAGGAAGCCGGTGAGGATCTGCGTGCCGGTCTGGAGGACGCGCAGCTCCTGCAGCACCTCGTTCCAGTTGCGGTCGGCGCGCTCCGTGGGCGTCTCGTCGCGACCGTCGTCGCGGTCGTCGCGGTCGTCGCGAGGGTGCTGGTCGCGGGGCGTCGGCATGCGTTCATCCTCGCCCTCCGGCCCTGCGCGGAGCAAGCGAAGGCACCCCGCGTCGCGACCCGCTCGAAAACCGTGCTAGGCTAACTTCTTGTGCCGCGGGGTGGAGCAGCTCGGTAGCTCGCTGGGCTCATAACCCAGAGGTCGCAGGTTCAAATCCTGTCCCCGCAACAGAAAAGAGAAGGGCCCTCCGATTCGGAGGGCCCTTCTCGCTTTCCGGATCGATGCGCCGCGAAGGCTCACTCCTCGATGAGCACGTCGCCCATCTCGTCCAGGAATCGCGCGATGACCTGGAGTTCTTCGTCGCTGTAGCGCATCGCCACCCCGCGCATCGACTGCAGCCGCTCCCCGAAGTGCCGGAAGAACGTGCGACGCGACTCGTCGGTGAGGACGATGACGCGCGCCCGCCGATCGCTCGGGTGCGGCCGCCGTTCGACGTGCCCGGAGGCCGTGAGGCGGTCGAGCAGCTTCGTCGTCGAGGCCGTCGTGATCTTCAGATGCGACGCCACATCGTGGGGGCTGACCGACTCACCGCGCTGCTCGCGCATGATCAGCATCCGAAGCGCCGAGAGGTCGGACGCGTTCATCTCCATGTCGTCCTTCATGCCGCCGTGCATGCGGTCCATGGCGTCGCTGAAGGCGCGGACCGCCTGCAGCACCTGCAGCACGGCCCGGTCATGCGCCGTCTGCGGCGCCCATGGCTGGACCAATGTGGACACTCCCTACGTACCCTTGTATCATCGGAGCCACCAGATCGCTAGCTAAACTAGCGAAATAGAAGGAGGATCCCATGACCGATGCTGACCACGTGGTTCTCCTCGATGACGAGGGCCAGGCGATCGGCACGGCCCCGAAGAGCAGTGTGCACGGCACCGACACCGCTCTCCACCTGGCCTTCTCCTGCCACGTTGTGAACGAGAACGGAGAGGTGCTCGTCACGCGGCGGGCGCTCGACAAGAAGACCTGGCCAGGAGTGTGGAGCAACTCCTTCTGCGGGCATCCCAAGCCGGCCGAGCCCGTGCTCACCGCCGTGCACCGGCGCGCCGAGTTCGAGCTCGGGATCACTCTCACCGAGATCGAGCTCGCCCTCCCCCTCTTCCGCTACCGCGCAACCGACGCGAACGGCATCGTCGAGCACGAGGTGTGCCCCGTGTACACGGCGCTGACCTCCGACGAGCCGGTGCTCAACCCGCTCGAGGTCGTCGATGCCCGCTGGGTCGACCCCGCCGAGCTCGCGGCGTCGCTGCAGACGACGCCCTGGGCCTTCAGCCCCTGGCTGGTCCTCCAGGCAGAGCAGCTGCACCTCTTCGACACCGTCTCGCAGCGACTCCGCGCGTCATGATCTCCGTTCCCGCCGACCCGGCCATCGACGCCGCGATCGAGGCATCCGTCGCCCGCATCACGGCGCGCGCGAGCGCGCTCGGTCCTCGGTTCGGTGCGCTGGGCGAGGCGCTCTCCCGTGCAGCGCAGGGCGGCAAGCGATTCCGGCCCGCGCTCGTCGCCGCATCGTTCCGCGCCTTCGGCGGCGACCCGTCATCCGCGCCGGGCCTGTACCCGGTGGCCGCGGCGTTCGAGCTGCTGCACACGGCGTTCGTCGTGCACGACGACGTCATCGACCACGACATCGAGCGGCGCGGCATCCCGAATGTGGCGGGCGAGTTCCGGCAGCGGGCTGAGGCGCAGGGAGCGGATGCCGCCGGCGCGGCCCTCCTCGGGGACGCGGCCGCCATCCTCGCGGGCGACCTGCTGCTGCACGAGTCGCTGCGGCTCATCGCGTTCGCCGACGTCGATCCGGTCGCCCACGAGCAGCTGCACGCCCTCGTCGACGACGCCGTATACGTCTCCGCCGCCGGCGAGCTCGCCGACGTCGAGAACAGCGTCGTCGCGGCCGATGCGACCACCGAGGACCTCTTCGACGCCGCTTTCAACAAGACGGCGGTCTACTCGTTCCAGGCGCCTCTGCTCGCCGGGGCGGTGCTGGCGGGCGCACCCGACCGCGCGCGTCGCCTCCTCGAGTCCGCCGGCGGCCGGCTGGGCCTCGCCTTCCAGCTCGTCGACGACCTCATCGGCGCCTTCGGCTCGGCCGAGCAGGCCGGCAGGGAGTCGGGCGGCGACCTGCGCGAGTCCAAGCGCACCCCGCTCGTCGCCCTCGCACGGCAGACCTCGACCCGCGCGCGGGTCGACGAGACGCTGGCGGTCGCCCACACCGGCCCGATCGCCGTGCGCGAAGCGCAGGTCGCCCTCAAGGAAAGCGGCGCGCCCGACCGGCTGCGACGCTATATCGACGAGACTCTGGAAGAGGTCCGGGCGGTCTCGCAGGAGACCGCGCTCCCCCCGGCTGCAGGACGCCTGCTGCAGGACCTCGCCGATGGCATCGAAAGGCGCATCCCGTGAGTCAGCGCACCGCCCGCCCGCGCACGGGCGCACCGACGGGTCTCGATCTGTACGACAAGACGGCGCAGGATGCCGCGGCCACGGTCATCGCGCGCTACTCCACCTCGTTCGGCCTCGCCTGCCGTCTGCTCGGAACGCGCCCGCGACCGCACGTGCGCAACATCTACGCCCTCGTGCGCGTGGCCGACGAGATCGTCGACGGCCCGGCCGAGGCCGCGGGGCTCAGCCCCGAGGCCGCCGGCCGCGTGCTCGACGAGCTGGAGAGCGAGACGCTCGCCGCTGTGGAGCGCGGCTTCAGCACCAACCTCGTGGTGCACGCCTTCTGCCGCACCGCACGCGAGTGCGGCATCGGCGAGGATCTCATCCGCCCGTTCTTCGCCTCGATGCGCACCGACCTCTCCACGCACCGCCACGACGACGCCTCTCATGACGCCTACGTCTACGGGTCGGCGGAGGTCGTGGGACTGATGTGCCTCCAGGTGTTCGTGAACGCGGGGGCGCAGCGTCCGCTCACCCCCGATCCCGCCCTCGTCGAGGGCGCGCGGCGCCTCGGCGCGGCCTTCCAGGACGTCAACTTCCTGCGCGACCTCGATCACGATGCGTCCGCACTCGGACGGGACTACCTCGGCCTCGGCGCAGGCGCCTCGACGCGCGAAGCCGTTCTCGATCGCATCGACGCAGATCTCGCCGCGGCGGCGGCCGTCGTGCCTCGGCTCCCGCCTGACTGCCGCCGCGCCGTCACCGCCGCGCACGACCTCTTCGCCGAGCTCTCGGCACGGCTGCGGGCCGCGCCGGATGCGACCGAGCGCGTCCGTGTCCCGGATGTCGTGAAGGCCCGCCTCGCCGCTCGCGCCCTGCTCGGATTCGCGCCGCGGGACGTGCGCGCGTGAGCGGCGGCGCACCGCGCCCGACGGGGCGCGCAGTCGTCGTCGGCGGCGGCATCGCCGGCCTCGCGACGGCGGCGCTCCTGGGCGCCGAGGGGTGGTCTGTCACGGTGCTGGAGGCGCGCGACGAGGTCGGCGGGCGTGCAGGCAGCTGGGAGCAGGACGGATTCCGCTTCGACACCGGCCCGAGCTGGTACCTCATGCCCGAGGTCTTCGAGCACTTCTTCCGGCTTCTCGGCACGACGGCGGAAGAGCAGCTCGACCTCGTGCCGCTCGACCCCGCGTACCGCGTGTACTCCGACCCGGGATCGGGTCGCGCGCCGCTGGACGTGCGGTCGGGGCGCGACGCCGCGACCGCCCTCTTCGAGAGCGTGGAGCCGGGTGCGGGCGCGCGGCTCGACGCCTACCTCGACTCGGCGGGCGACGCGTACGAGCTCGCCGTCACGCGCTTCCTCTACGACACGTACGAGACGACGGCCGGCCTGCGCGATCCCGCGCTCCTGCGCCGCGTCCCGCAGCTTGCACCCCTCCTGACGCGGAGCCTCGCCTCCCACGTCGAGCGGCGCTTCGACGATCCGCGGCTGCGCCAGATCCTCGGGTACCCCGCGGTCTTCCTCGGCGGCTCGCCGTATGGCGTGCCGAGCCTCTACCACCTGATGAGCCACCTCGACCTCGACGAGGGCGTGCTCTACCCCCGCGGCGGGTTCATCGAGATCATCCGCGCGATCGAGCGCCTGGCCGTGGCATCCGGAGCCGTCATCGAGACCGGCGCCCGCGTCGTCGCGATCGAGACCGCGGGCAAGAGCGCGACGGGAGTGCGGCTGGCCGACGGGCGACGCGTCTCGGCAGACCTCGTGGTGTCCGCGGCCGACCTTCACCACACGGAGACGGCGCTCGTCGAGCCCGGCCGGCAGACCTACCCCGAGTCGTGGTGGGCCAAGAAGGAGCCGAGCCCCGGCGCCCTCCTGCTCCTGCTCGGAGTCGAGGGCGAACTCCCCCAGCTCGCGCATCACACGCTCCTGTTCACCGAGGACTGGCGCTCGAACTTCGACGACATCTTCGGCGCGCACCCGCGCGTGCCCGACCCGGCCTCCCTGTACGTGTGCCGTCCGAGTGCGAGCGATCGCTCCGTGGCGCCCGCCGGACACGAGAACCTCTTCGTGCTCGTGCCCATCCCCGCCGATCCCTCGCTCGGCCGGGGCGGCACCGACGGCGACGGCGACCCGTCCGTCGAGGCGGCGGCCGACCGCGTCATCGCGCAGCTGTCGTCGTGGTGCGGCATCCCCGACCTCGCCGACCGGATCGTGGTGCGCCGCACCATCGCTCCCGGAGACTTCGCCGCCGACCTGAACGCGTGGCGCGGCAACGCTCTCGGCCTCGCGCACACACTCGGCCAGAGCGCGATGTTCCGCCCGCGCAACGCCTCGCGCAAGATCGCCGGGCTCGCCTACGCGGGCGGGTCCGCGCTGCCGGGGATCGGACTGCCGATGTGCCTGATCTCGGCCGAGCTCGTGGTCAAGCGCCTGCGGGGCGACCGCTCCCCCGGGCCCATCGCCGAACCCGTGAGGGTGTGACGTGCCGGGACTCTACCTGCTCACGATCCTCGTGTCGGCGACGGGCATCGCGCTGATCGACCGACGATGGCGCCTGGCCGCGTGGCGCGCTCCCGGCCGCACGGCAGCGGCCGTCGCGATCGGCGTCGCGTTCTTCCTCGCGTGGGACGCGGTCGGCATCGCGACGGGCGTCTTCCTCAAGGGCGACAGCGCCGCGCTCCTCGGCATCGACCTCGCGCCGCACCTCCCGCTCGAGGAGGTCTTCTTCCTCTCGTTCCTCAGTTACCTCGCCCTCGTGGTGTGGGGCGGCGCTGAGCGTCTGCTGGCGCGATCGGAGCGGACGGATGCCGCGCCCCCGCGCACTCGCGAGGGCGGACGCCCGTGACCTACACGCTGATCGTCCTGCCCTTCATCGCCGTGACCGCGATCGTCACCCTCGCCACCATCCGGCGCCCGCGCTTCGGCCGCCGCATGGCCGCCTCCGGCATCGCCGCCGCCGTGCTGGTGGTGCTCACCGCCGTCTTCGACACCGCGATGATCGCCGCCGGACTCGTCGTCTACCCGCCGGAGCACCTGAGCGGGCTGCGGATCGGGCTCGCTCCGATCGAGGACTTCTCCTACGCGGTGTGCGCGGCCTTCCTCGTGCCCGCCGTGTTCACGCTGCTCCCGGCCCGGACCGTGCGCTCCGAGGGCGAGACGTGACGGCGGCGACTCCGCTGCGGCCGGCCGCCGTGCTGCGCGAGCTGCTGGTCTCCTCGCGACCGGTGAGCTGGATCAACACCGCATACCCGTTCGCGGCGGCATATCTGCTGACGAGCCGGCAGATCGACGCGACGCTGATCGTGGGGACGCTCTTCTTCCTCGTGCCCTACAACCTCGCGATGTACGGGATCAACGACGTCTTCGACTACGAGTCGGACCTCCGCAACCCGCGCAAGGGCGGCGCGCACGGCGCCGTGCTCGACCGTCGCCTGCACAAGATCACGCTGTGGGCTGCCGGTCTCTCGTGCGCGCCGTTCGTCGTGTGGCTCCTGATCGTCGGCGATCCCCTGTCGTGGATCGTGCTCGCGGGGAGCCTCTTCTTCGTGGTGTTCTACAGCGCCCCGCCGCTGCGCCTCAAGGAGGTGCCGTTCGCCGACTCGGTCACGAGCAGCATCCACTTCCTCTCCCCCGCCGTGTACGGTCTCGTGCTCGCCGGGGCCGACTGGACCTGGCAGCTGGTCGCCGTGATCGTCGCGTTCGCGCTCTGGGGCGTCGCCTCGCACGCCTTCGGCGCGGTGCAGGACGTGGTCGCCGACCGCGAAGCGGACATCTCGTCGATCGCGACCGCACGCGGGGCCCGGTGGACCGTGCGGTTCGCCCTCGCCTGCTACGCGGCATCCGGTCTCGTGATGCTCGCGACCGCGTGGCCGGGCCCGCTTGCGGCTCTCGTCGCGGTGCCCTACCTCGTCGCGGTCTGGCCCTATCGCGACGTCACCGACGACACGGCCGTCACGGCGACCGCCGGCTGGCGACGGTTCCTGTGGCTCAATCAGCTCGCGGGGTTCCTCGTCACACTGCTGCTCATCTGGTTCTGGCTCCTGACCGCCTGAACCGCCTGGACCAGCCGAACGACGAAGGCCGGTCCCCACGCGGGGACCGGCCTTCGTCGGTGGAGTTTACGGCTCGAGCGCGCCCAGCTCGATGAGCTTCTCGACGGCGGCCGTCAGTCGCTCATCCGCCTCGGCGAACGCGGTCAGGTCGCCCGCCTGGAGCGCCTCATCGCGATCGAGCATCGCCTGCTGCGCGTCCTGCAGCGCCTCCTGGTACTCGTCGGACGGCACCGTGGGCTCTTCGGGATCGGTCGGCTCGGGCGTCGGGGTCGCACCCGGCGTCGGCTCGACGTCGTCATCACCCGCAGCCGCGCCGGAGTCGCCGCCGAACAGGGCGTCGAGCGCCTCGTTCAGGGTGTCCTCGAAGGCGATGTCGTTGCCGAACGACACGAGGACCTTCTGCAGCGTCGGCAGCTTCGTGGCGCCGGAGGACTGCACGAAGACCGGCTGCACGTAGAGCAGGCCGCCGCCGACGGGGAGCGTGAGCAGGTTGCCGTTGAGCACGTCGGACTGGCCCTGCTTGAGCAGGTTGATCTGCGACGAGACCTGCGGATCGGCGTTGAAGGTGTTCTGCACCTGTCCGGGGCCGGGCACCGTCGTGTCGGCATCGATCACCAGCATGCGCAGCTTGCCGTAGTCGGCCGCCTTCTTGCCCGCCTCGCTTCCGGCGTTGGAGTCCACGGCGAGATATCCCATGAGCACATTGCGGGCGTTGCCCGTCGTGGATGAGGGGATGAACGACGTGAACATCGAGTATGTCGGGGCGTCCTGACCCGGCATCTGCATCGTCAGGTAGTACGGCGGCTGCAGCTGCGAGTCGGCCTGCGGGTCGTTCGGCGTCTGCCAGCGGTTGTCGCTCTGGAAGAAGGACGTGGCGTCGTCGACGTGGTAGACGCCGAGCACCGTGCGCTGCACCTTGAACAGGTCGGTCGGGTACCGGACGTGGCTCATGAGCTCGGCCGACATCTCGCTGATGGGCTCGACCGTCGTCGGGTAGACGTTCTGCCACGACTTGAGGACCGGGTCCTCCGCGTCCCACGCGTAGAGCGTGACGGAGCCGTCGTACGCGTCCACCGTGGCCTTGACCGAGTTGCGGATGTAGTTGATGTCGTCGAGCGCGAAGCGCGGCGCCGGGTTCGACGAGTCGGAGATCGCCGAAGCGAGGCTCACCGTCGACGAGTACGGGTAGTTGGCGCTGAGCGTGTAGCCGTCGATGATCCAGACGATCCGACCGTCGACGACGCTCGGGTACGGGTCGCTGTCGAGGGTCAGGTAGGGCGCGACCTTCTGCACGCGCGTGAGCGGGTCGCGGTCGTAGAGGATCTGGGACTCCTCGTTGACGTAGTCCGAGAAGAGGATCTGCTCGGCCTGGAACTTGAGCGCGTAGATGAGGCGGTTGAACACGCTGCCGATGCTCGGGCCGCCGTCGCCCTCGAACGTCGTCTTCACTTCGCCGCCGCCGTCGCCGCCGGTCGGGTAGTCGAGCTCGACGGGCTCCGAGTCGGCGGGAGCGCCCACGATCGAGTACGTCGGCGAGTACTCGCCGAAGTACACGCGCGGCTGGAAGTTCTCCTGATCCGACAGGAAGCCCGCGGCGGGGATACCGCGCTCGAGGAACACGGGGTCGCCGTCACCCGTGCGGTCATTTCCCTTGGCGGCGACGAGGCCGTAGCCGTGGGTGTAGACGACGGCGGAGTTCTGCCAGTCCGCGGCGTTGCCGAGCTCTGCGAGGTCGAGCTCGCGGACCGACACGACGGTGTCCTGCGACACGCCGTCGATGTCGTAGCGGTCGACGTCGAGCGGGTCGGCGAACTGGTAGTAGCCGCGGAACTGCTCGAGCTGGCGCACGGTCGGCGAGATGATCGCCGGGTCCATGATGCGGATCTGGGCGGTCGTGGCCGCGTCTTCGCGCAACTGCCCGGCCTCGGCGTCGGTCACCGCCTGGAAGTCCTGCTTCTCGAGGGTGTCCACCCCGTACGCCTCGTGCGTCATGTCGACGTTGCGCTGGTAGTACTCGCGCTCGAGCGCGAGACGGTTGGGCTGCACCTGGAACGTGTTGACGACCCACGGGTAGCCGATGCCCAGCACGATCGCCGAGATGACGAGCAGCGCGGTCGCGATGAGGGGGTAGCGCCAACGGCCGATGATCGCCGTGATGAAGAAGAGGATCGCGACGATCACGGCGGCGAAGGCGAGGATCGTCTGGCCGGGGATGATCGCGTTCACACCGGTGTAGCCGGGGCCGGTGATGCGGTCGCCGGGCTCTACGAGCGTCTTGTAGCGGTCCAGCCAGAGGCTCGCACCCTGCACGAGCAGGTAGAGGCCGGCGATCACCGCGAGCTGGATGCGCGCGGACTTCGAGATGCGCAGCTCGCGCTGGCCGATGCGGACCGAGCCGTAGAGGTACGACACGAGCGCGGTGACGAGGAGGCACACGAGCAGCACGGCCGAGACGAACCCGATCAGTGCGCTGTAGAACGGCATCGCGAACATGTAGAAGCCGGTGTCGAGACCGAACTCGGGGTCGACGACCTCGGTGGCGACGCCGTTGAACCACAGCCAGGTGGTCTCCCACTGAGCGGATGCCGCGAACCCGGCGAAGAAGCCGAAGAAGACCGGGATGCCCCACATGGCCAGACGGCGCAGCGGCTCCACGACCTCTTGATAGCGGTCGAGCTGCGAGCTCAGACGGGCGTAGACGGGACGCAGGCGATACGCGAGCTGGATGGCCAGCCACACGGGCACCGCCATGCCGAGGAACCCGACGACGAACATGACCACGCGGGCGACCCACTGGGTGAGGAGCACCGAGTCGAACCCGAGCTGGTCGTACCAGAGGAAGTCCGCGTACAGGTTCGCGAAGGCGAAGAACGCGACAACGAGGGCCGCGATGATCGCGAGCGAGATGGCGATGATGCGTCGGGAGCGGGAGGGTGTGGCCGGGGTCGGCGCCGAGGTCGTGGTCACCGTCCCATCCTAGGCGGGCGGTTCTGGGGGGCCGCCGTGTCCGCGCTGGGCGTACTCCCGGAGATTTCGAGAGCCCGGGTCAGCCGGCCGTGCAGGTGGGGAGCGCGTCGAGGTCGCCGTCCTCGCGGACCGCGTCGAGCACGTCGAGCGCGTCGTCGAGCGTCTCGACGGAGAACACGCGCAGCCCGTCCGGCACGTGGCCGACGACCTCGTCGCAGTTCTCCGCCGGCGCCAGGAACCAGTCGGCACCGGCATCCTTCGCCCCGTAGAGCTTCTGACGGATGCCGCCGATCGGCCCCACGACGCCGTCGCCGGTGATCGTGCCCGTCCCTGCGACGTTCTCGCCGCCGTTGAGCTGCTCGGGCGTGAGCGTGTCGATGATGCCGAGGGCGAACATCATGCCCGCGCTCGGGCCGCCGACGTTGTTGAGCTGGATCGTCACGTCGATCGGGAAGTCGTAGTCGGTGATGAGGTTCACGCCGAGCAGAAGCGTCTTCTCGCCGTCGATCTCGGCCTCCTTGGGGGTCACCGAGACGGTCTCCTCCTCGCCGTCGCGCTCGATCGAGAGCTCGATGGGAGCGCCCTCGCCGTCGTTGACGATGTCGCGGAGGGCCGCGGCATCCGTCGCGGGTGCGCCGTTCGCGGCGAGGATGACGTCGCCCTCCTCGAGGATGCCGACCGCGGCGGACTCCTCGATGATCGAGTGCACGGAGATCTGGGCGCCGACGTCGTAGCCGAGCTCGGTGAGAGCCGCCGCGGTGGCGTCCTGCTGGGAGTCGACCATCATCTGGGCGCTCTCGGCGTTGCGGTCCTCGGTCGTGGTGCCCTCGGGGAAGACGGCCTCGATCGGCAGCACCGCCTTGCTCGGGTCGAACCACGCCAGCGCCAGCTCGAACCACGAGGGAGTGCGCTCGCGGTTGCCGACGACCTGCACCGTGAGGAGGTCGAGGGCACCGTCGGTCTCGAAGGTCTCGGCGCCCTCGACCGAGATGAGAGGCACCTTCTCGCCATCGGCCGACGTGGCGGTGCCGAGCGTGTTGTACACGGGCCCCGGTCGCTGGATCACGTACGAGGTCGGCAGGAACGTGATGACCAGCAGCACCACGAGGGCGACGGCCAGCGCCCACACGCCCATCACGGCGCCGCGGGGCATGCGCCGCCGCGGCGCGGGCGTGATCGTGACGTTCTCGTCGAACAGGGCCACGCGGGACCTCTCTCTGCCTGGTCGTTCGCGACCGGCGTAAGGAGTTCGAGGCTCGGCCGGGGAGTGCGATGGATGCTGCGACTAGCGTAGAGCGCGACGTCATGAACCGGCTGAAAGGCGGCTGAAGTGGCAGACGACGACCGCACTCCCGAAGAGGAGTTCCAGGAGCTCATCCGCCAGCTGTTCGGCGGCGGATCGGGCGAGCTCGATCCCGAGCAGCTCTCCGCACTGTCGGGGATGAACATCGATCCCGCCATGATGCGGACCGTGATGCAGCACCTCCAGGGTGCGTTCGCGGCGGGCCGCGGCGAAGGCGGGATCTCGTGGGATCTCGCCGAGCGCCAAGCGCTGCACATCGCCAATCAGGAGGGCCTGGGCATCACGGCAGGCCAGCGCACCGACCTCGACCAGGCGTTCGCCCTCGCGACGCTGTGGCTCAGCGAGGCGACCACGATCTCAGAGCTCGCCGAGCCCCCGAAGACGCTCACGCGCGGCGGCTGGGTCGAGGCGACGCTCCCGGTGTGGCAGCAGCTCGCCGAGCCCGTCGCGACGAGCATCGCCGACGCCCTGACCGCGGCGCTCAGCGAGCAGGCCCCCGACGACATGCAGGGGCTCGTCCAGGGCGCTGGGCGCCTCATGCGCACCGTCGGCGGGTCCCTCTTCGCCTCGCAGCTCGGCCAGGTCGTCGGCAGCCTCTCGAAGGAGGTCGTGAGCGGGGGCGACGTCGGCATCCCCCTCATGCCCGACGGCGAGGCGGCGATCCTGCCCCAGAACTTCGCCGACTTCGGCCGCGACCTCGAGGTTCCCGACGACCAGCTCGCCCTCTACGTCGCCACCCGCGAACTCGCTCACGCGCGCCTGTTCCGGCACGCCCGATGGCTGCGGCTGCACGTCATCTCGCAGGTCACGGACTTCGCGCGCGGCGTGCATGTCGACACCGATGCGCTCGAAGACCTGGCATCCCGCTTCGACCCGTCCCAGCCCGACGAGCTGCGCCGCGCGCTCGAGAGCGGCGCGCTGCTGCCCGCGCGGTCCGAGGCGCAGAACGCGGCGCTCGCGCGGCTCGAGAATCTGCTGGCGACCATCGAGGGGTGGGTCGAGGTCGTCACCGCGCAGGCGACGTCGCGCCTCCCGGCGGCCGACCGCATCGCCGAGGCCGTGCGCCGTCGACGCGCCGTCGGCGGCCCGGCCGAGCGCGCGCTCGGGTCGCTCGTCGGCCTCGAGCTGCGACCGCGACGCATGCGCGAGGCTGCGGCGATGTGGCGAGCGGTGACGGATGCCGTGGGCCCGGCCGCCCGCGATGCGCTGTGGGACTACCCCGATCTCATGCCCGGTGCGGACGACATCGACGACCCTGCAGCGCTCGTCGCACGCCTCGAGGCGCGGGCGCGCGGCGAGGAGCCCGCCCCCGACGAGTTCGACGACGCCCTGGCCCGCCTGCTGGCGGGCCAGACGCCGTCGGCGGAGGCTGCTGACGGGGACGCGGACTCGGAGGAGCGCCGTGCCGGTGGCACCGACGGCTCCAGTGGCACCGACGGCCCTGGCACCGACGGCCCCGGCGCCGACGGCCCCGGCGACGAGGACGACGCGGGCTCGCCGGAGGATCACCGCCCGGTCTGACCCTGCACCGCCTCCTCCCCAGGCTCGGGCGCCACGCCGGTCGAGGGTCCGGCCTTGTGGAAACGGCTCTTCGCCGCGCGGACGCTCGCCAGAATCGGTGCATGCTCCGGATCGACCCTGCCCGACCGCCGCTGTGGCGCACCGCGACCACCCTGCAGTTCGGCCTCGAGCCCACCGTCGTCCTGCATGATCCGCCACCCTGGCAGCAGCGCCTCGTGCGCGAGCTCGAGCGCGGCATGCCCGACGATGCGGCCGTGCCGTTCGCGGTGTCGCTCGGAGCAGCGCCGAACGCCGCGCAGGAGCTCGTCGGGCGGCTGCGCGCTGTCCTCGAGACGCCGCCGTCGTCGCCTCGACGCGTGATCGTGCAGACCGCCGGCGAGGTGCCCCGGGAACGCGCGGACACCGTCGTGCGCGCGCTCTCGCTCGGCGGCTGCGACGTCGAGCGCGCGCACGAGTACGATTCTCCCGGCGGGCGCTCCACCGGCGCGATCGTGGTCGTCGTCGCCCAGCATCTCGTCCCCCCGCCTTTCGCCGCCGCGCTGATGGCCGACGACCGCCCGCACCTGCCCATCGTCTTCACCGCGACGGGCGCCGATGTGGGCCCCTTCGTCGCGCCGGGGCGAACGGCGTGCCTCTCGTGCCTGGCGGCCCGGCGCCGCGACGACGACCCGCAGTGGCCGACGATCGTGGCGCAGCTGCTCGGTCGCCCGCTGCCCGATGTGGATCCCTCCGTCGACTGGGAGGCCGGTATCGTCGCCGCCCGGCTGCTCAGCGACGCGGAGTCGCCTCGTGCGAAGAGCCGCTCCCTGACGCTCCACGCCGGGTCGCTGCGGCGGACCGCGCGGAAGCACCGGCCGCACGCAGACTGCCGTTGCCGATCTCTCGCAGGAATCGAGACGGCTGCCGTTCCCGTACGCCTCGAGCCCACGAGACCGAGAGCGTTCGCGCGGCCCGCGTGATCGCGACGTAGGCCAGGCGGCGCTCCTCGTCGATCTGCTCGAACGTCGTCGCGTAGCCGATGGGGAGGAGTCCCTCGGCGAGGCCGACCACGTGGACGTGGTCCCATTCGAGGCCCTTCGCGGCATGGATCGTCGCGAGGGTCACGGTGCGCAGCGCCGGCTCGTCGTGCGCGCGTGCGCGCGCCGTCAGCTCGTCGGTGAACTCGCGCAGCGTCGTACCCGGCGGGGCTTCCTCGGCGAGGCGGAGGATCGCCGCGCGCAGCTCCCACGCGTCACGCAGCGCACCGCCCGCCTGCGGCGGCTCGTCGGTCAGACCGAGCGAGCGCAGCACGTCGCGGACGCTCTCGACGAAAGACCCCTGGAGGGGCGCGACGGACGCGCCGCGCAGTGCCATGATCCCCTGGCGCACCTCGGGCAGGTCGAAGAACCGGCGTCCGCCGAGCACGGTCGAGGCGATGCCGGCGTCGGCGAGCGCCCGCACGAGCTCGGCCGACTGGGCGTGCGCGCGGTACAGCACGGCGATGTCCCGCGGATCCGTCCCCGCAGCGATCTGCCCGGCGATCCGGTCCGCGACGCCGCGGGCCTCCTCCGCGTCGTCGCCGAACGCGACGACGCTCGGCGCGTCATGGGCGACGGCGCGCCCCGGAGCCGCCACGAGGTGCAGCGCGCCGGGGCGATTGCGCATGAGTTCGTTCGCGACCGACAGGATCGCGGCATCCGATCGGTAGTTCGTCTCGAGCCGCACGACACGGGCATCGTCGTGCCGGCTCGCGAACTCCAGGAGGAACCGGGCATCGGCGCCCGCGAACGAGTAGATGGTCTGACTGGCGTCGCCCACGACGCAGAGGTCATGCCGGTCGCCGAGCCAGAGCTCGAGCAGCCGGTGCTGCAGCGGCGAGACGTCCTGGAACTCGTCGACGGTGAAGTGCCGGTACTGCTCGTGGACGGCCCGCGCGACGTGCGGCTCGGCCTCGAGCATCCCCGCGCACGCGAGGAGGACGTCCTCGAAGTCGAGCTGACGGCGCTCGTCCTTGAGCTTCTCGTACGCTCGCTGGAGGGCGATGACCCGGTCGACCTGAAGGCGGCCGATGCCGTTCGGCCGCGCCGCGGCATAGGCGTCGATGCCGAGCATCGAGACCTTCCGCCATTCGATCTCGCTCGCCACGTCGCGCAGAGTGGGGGTGTCGGGGGTGAGCCCGATGCCGTCTGCGGCGTGGGCGAGCAGACGCACCTTGTTGTCGACGATGCCGGGCGCGGTGTCGCCGGCGAGAGTCGGCCAGAAGTAGTTCAGCTGCGCGAGCGCCGCCGCGTGGAAGGTGCGGGCCGACACCCCCTCGACACCGAGAGCGCGCAGGCGCCCGCGCATCTCGCCCGCAGCCTTCGCGGTGAAGGTCACCGCCATCACCCTGCCGGGCGAGTAGGCGCCCGTGTCGACGCCATGGGCGATGCGGTGCGTGATCACACGCGTCTTGCCCGTGCCGGCGCCCGCGAGCACGGCCACGGGGCCGCGCAGCGCCTGGACGGCCTCGAGCTGACGCTCGTCGAGGCCTGCGAGAGCGCGGCTCACGACTCCCCCGCGTGCCAGTCGCGGATGAGGCGGTGCGCGATGGACGCGCGCCCCGGCAGCACGATGTCGCCCTCGCCGGCGAGCCCGGCGCCGATCTCGTCGCGCGTGAACCAGCGGACCGCCGCGATCTCCTCGCCGTCCGCGCGCGCCGCGGCGTCGTCGGCCGCGGTCGCGAGGAAGCCGAGCATGAGCGAGCGCGGATAGGGCCAGGCCTGCGAGCCGCGGTACTCGATCGACGCGACGTCGATCCCCGACTCCTCGGCGACCTCGCGCCGCACGGCGCCCTCGAGGGACTCCCCCGCCTCGACGAAGCCGGCGAAGCAGGAGAAGCGATTCGCGCCCCACAGGGCGTTCGAGCCGAGGAGCAGGATGTCCGGATCCTCGGCGCTCGTGATCGCGACGATGACCGCGGGGTCGGTGCGCGGGAAGTGCTGGCGTGCGCACGAGGGGCACCGGCGCGACCATCCGGCGTCGCCGAGCATCGTGAGCGCCCCGCACGCGGGGCAGAACGGCGCGTCGATCAGCCAGCGCCCCAGGCTCAGCGCCTCGACGAACGCACCGGCATCCGCCTGCCCCAACGATCCGCCCACGGCACGCAGGCCGGCCCAGCCGGCAGGCGCCGCGAACAGCTCGTCCTCCTGAGCTGCGAAGACCGCGGTCAGGAGCGGGGTGCCGTCGTCGGCGCGCCCGAGGAACGCCCATTCGGCTCCGTCCGGGACAGCGGCCGGCGCGACCCACGACAGCGCGGACGGCGTGGAGAGCGGTGCGGAGTCGCCGGCGATCACCAGCACGCGGGCGGCCGCATCCGCTCGCGCCGCATCGATCAGACCGGGCGTCGCGCGCTCTTCGGCCGCGCGATCGACCGCGGCAGCGGCGAGCGGTGGGAGCCGGGTGCTGTCGGGCGCCGCCATCGAGGATCTCCGCTTCTTCGATCGGCGCGGCCCCGGCGGGCGGGCCGATCACGGGGACGGACCTGCTCGACGAGCCAGGGCGTGGCGCGGGGATGGACGAGCGCGGCCGACCTACCCTGGGCACATGGCACGCTCACCCTTCACTCTAGCCGCGTCCGTGACGTCGGCTCTGCCCCGGGTCGGCGTCGTGGGGGTCGGAGCACTCACCGAAGGCACCGGGGGCCGGTACGACTCGGCGATCGCCGACCTCGACGACGGTCGCCGCGTCGTCGTGCGCGCTCCCGCGGACTCCACCGCCATCCCCGAGCTCGCCGCCGAGGTGCGTGCCCTGCGCGCGCTGACGCCCGGCGTGCGCGGTCTCCTCCCGTTCCGCGCGCCCGAACTGCTGGGCGAGACGGGGCTGGGTGACGCACGAGCCGTCGTCGTCGACTTCCTCCCCGGCTACCGCGTCGATGCGGCGCATCTGCCGCCCGGACGCGGCGCCGCGACCTCGCTCGGCGCGGCGCTCGCCGCTCTCCACGCCCTCCCGCTGTCGATCGTGCGCACCGAAGGGCTGCCCGTGCGCACGCCGCAGCAGGTGCGCACCGACACGGCGCGGCTGATCGATCGCGCGCAGGCCACGCGGCGACTGCCCGTCGCGCTCGCGCACCGCTGGCAGCGGGCGCTCGACACCGACGAGCTGTGGCGCTTCGAGTCCGCGGTCGTGCTGGGCGGAGCCGGCGCAGCATCCTTCCTCTTCGAGGACGTCGACGGCGCTCCCCAGGTCACCGGGCTGCTCGAATGGCACGGCCTCTCCGTCGGCGATCCGGCGACCGATCTGCAGTGGCTCGCGTCGGCACCGGCCGCCGCCGACGACGTCTACGCGGCCTACGTGGCCTCGAGCGGACGCGCGCCGGACTCCCGGGCACGCGAGCGGGCGCGCCTGTACGCCGAGCTGGAGTTCGCATCCTGGCTCGTCCACGGTCACGAGACCGGTCGCGCCGACGTCATCGACGACGCCGCCGGTCTGCTCGAGACCCTGGCTTCGGGCGTGGCCGACGACGATCTCGTCGGCGACCGTCCGCTCGACGTCGACGACGCGATCGCACTGCTCGATCGGATGCCGGAGGCATCGGCCGCGGTGGTCGACACGTCGATGCAGACCGACGCCTACGACCCCGAAGAGCTGTCGCTCTGGGTGTCGACGGCGGCCGACGAGGACGCGCCCGAGCCCGAGGACACCGCCGAGATCGATCTCGGCTCGCTGAACGACGAGGTCCGACCGTCGCGACGCGGAGCGGACGACGTGTCGACCTCCCCGATCGCCATCGTGGGCGCGCACGGCAGCGACGAGCCGGAGGCGCCAGGCGGCTCCGTCAGCCGCGACGCCGGCGACACCGAGGTCCGCGACGGCCATGATGGCGACGCCGCGGCCGAGGCCGAGCGCGCGTCCGAGGCCGCTCTGCGCAGGTGGCTCGCCGAGTGACGGGCCGCGGGTGACCGCGACGCAGGCCCCGCAGGCTCGACGACCGTGGGTCCGGCGGCCGTGGATCCGACGACCGTGGACGCGGTCCCCGGCGCGCAGCACGAGGTGGTCCGCGACGACATGATGTCTGCGCGGTCTCAGGCGCGCAGCACAAGGTCGTCCGCGACGTAATAGAGCGCGACGTCGATCTGATCGAGCGGCACGCCGTGCTTGGCGTGGTACGCGGCGCGGTACAGCTCGAGCTGCAGCATCCGCTCGTCCTTCTCGGCGTCGGTTCGCGGAGCCGCGCCGGTCTTCCAGTCGACGATCTCGATGCGCCCGCCGCGGTCGTCGCGCCGGTAGACCGCATCGAGCTTGCAGATCACCACATGGGGGCGTCCGTCGAGCCCGGTGAGGGTGAAGTCGATCTCCGTCTCGACCTCGAGCGGACGCAGCGACGCCCACTCCGAGGCCAGGAAGCGAGCCTGGAGCGCCTCGAGGGCGGCCGCGTCCTCGACGGACGACGCGGTCCCCGGCAGCTCGTCATCGGACTCCCACAGCGCATCGTCGATCGACCCGCCGAGGCCCGGCCGCCCGGCGCGCTGCTCGACCCACGCGTGGAAGAGCGTGCCGAGCCGGGTCTGACGGAACGGCCGCTCCGGCAGGGGACGCGCGATGGCGGCGACGGTCCCCGCGTAGTCCGCGACGAACTCTTTGTAGCGCGACGCCGCGATGCGTGTCGGGGCGGACTGTACGGGCGTCCGTCGACGGGCTTCGCGCTCCGCGAGAAGGAGGGTCGCATCGGGATCCGGCTCCGAGCGTGGCGCCTCGAGCGCCGCCTCGACCGTGCGCGCCGCGTGCTCGACGCCGCGTCGGCGCGCTCCGAGCGGATCGATGGGCCACTGCAGCACGCGGCGCTCGCCGAGATAGGGGTTCTCACCGGGTTCATCCGGCGGCAGGGCGACCTCGAGTGCGTGCGCGATCTCCTCGTAGAACGCGCTCCGTACGCGTGCGCGCTTCGTGCCCGACCAGCTCGATCCGGTCAACAGCAGATGATCTCGGGCACGGGTGACGGCCACGTACGCCAGGCGACGGTCCTCGTCGAGCTGGCGCGCGCGGTTGGCGAGGACGAAGTCCTCGAACGCCGCCTTGAGCTCCTGCTGCGACTGCGCGCCCCGCCAGGCGAGCTCCGGAAGCCACGCCGAATCGCCGCGGAAGGCATAGGGAAGCATACCGAAGCCGAGCCAGGCCTTCGTGTCGCGGGGCGCGCTCGGCAGCTCGTCCTTCACGAGCCGCACGACCGCGACCGCATCCCACTCCAGTCCCTTCGAGCCGTGGATCGTCAGCAGCTGCACGACATCGTCCTCGGGCGGCTCCGTGCGCGGTGCGAACTCGTCGAGCTGTTCGGCGTGATCGAGCCACGCGAGCAGGCTCGAGAGGGATCCGGATTCGTCGGCGGCGAGGAAGGCGTGGAGCTCGTCGACAAACGCCCGCAGCTGCGCCGACGCGATGCGCGCCGGCCCTCGAGCCTCGTTGGCGGCGAGCTCGACGTCGAGTCGCAGCTCGATCTCGATCAGACGCACCAGCTCGGGGATCGGGACGCCCACCGCCTGTCGAAGACCCGCGAACACCGCCCCCGCCTCGCGGAGCCGCTCGCGCGCGTCGGGCGTGAAACCCTCGAGCCACCCGTGGCTCGGCGGATGGCGCAGCACGAAGTCGAGCGCGTCGACCAGCGAGCCGCCGTCGTCGCCGGCGCCCGATCGGATCTGCTCGACGACGTCGGGGGCGAGCGGCTTCAGCGCGGCGTCGTGGCGCGCGAGGCGTCGCGCGAGCGCGGCGAGCTCCCGCAGATCGGGGAGGCCGATCGCCCACCGCGGACCGGCGAGCAGGCGGATCAGCGCCGATCCGGCGCTCGGATCGCTCACCACGCGCAGCGCGCTGACGACGTCGACGACCTCGGGCGTCGACAGGAGTCCCCCGAGACCGAGGATGCGATGCGGGATGCCGCGGCGGCCGAGCGCGTCGCCGAAGCGGACCATGTGCTTCTTGCTGCGGAAGAGGATGGCGCCGCTGGTCGACAGACCGCCGCGGGTGCGCTCGCCGCGCACCTGGGCGAACCATGCGGCAACCCGGTCGGCCTCGGTGTCGAGATCGGAGTCGAACGCGAGCGACACCGCCCCGGACGGCGCACCGGGACGCGCCCGGAGCTCCTGCACCGGCACCGCCGCGGAGCTCGCAAGCGGGGCCAGCACGGCGTTGGCCGCGGTGAGGACGTCAGCGCTGTTCCGCCAGCTCGTGAGCAGCGCGTAGTGCGCGCATCCGCCCGCCGGCGCGAAGGCGGACGGGAACCCGCCGAGGTTGCCGGCGCTCGCCCCACGCCAGCCGTAGATCGCCTGGTGGGGGTCGCCGACCGCCATCACGCCCGTCCCCGCGAAGAGGGCCGCGAGCAGGTCCGTCTGGACGACCGAGGTGTCCTGGTACTCATCGAGGAGGACGACGCGGTATCGATCGCGCATCTCGGCGGCGACCGCGCCGTGCCCTGCGATGACCTCGAGCGCACCCGCCACCTGGTCGGAGAAGTCGATCACGCCGATGCGTCGCTTCTCGGCCGCGTATGCGCGCGCGAGGTCGGACAGCAGCGCGAGGGCCCCGACCTTCTCGTCCGCCTCCGTCACCTCGGCGTACACGGAGGTCCGCGCGTTCGTCGACGGCAGCTCGACCACGCGGTGGAAGCGGTCGGGGAAGGCCGCGAGCTCATCGAGGTCGACGAGGTTGTCGACGCCGTCGCGGGCGATCCGCAGCGCGGCGTCGATGATGCTGCGCACCGCTTCGCCACGCGTCTCGAGTCGCGGATCGTCGGACGCGAACACCACGCGGCGCATGAGCAGCCACGCGGCCGACTCGGACAGCACGGCGGCCTCGGCATCCCGCCCGATGCGCACCGCGTGCTCCCGCACGATCTGGTCGGCGAAGCTGTTGTAGGTGGACACCGTCGGGCGGTGGAGCAGCGAGTCGTCGTCGGCCTCGCGCGCCACGGCGCCGACCGATCGCGCGAGCGCCTCCATCGCCTCGTGGCGCGTCTGCGCCGCACGAGCACCGTCGCCGGCCGAGCGCTCGAGCTCGCCGAAGACCGCCAGGCTTCCGGCCTCATGCAGGGCAGGCAGCGCGGGGATGAGTCCGCGCCGCTCGAACTCTGCCAGTCGCGCGAGCCGGCGCTGGATGCGCTCCG
The DNA here is from genome assembly GCF_054824025.1 of Microbacterium sp. HJ5. Classification (NCBI taxonomy): domain Bacteria; kingdom Bacillati; phylum Actinomycetota; class Actinomycetes; order Micrococcales; family Microbacteriaceae; genus Microbacterium; species Microbacterium sp. HJ5. Next base: position 20,569 of record NZ_JSYE01000035.1, on the reverse strand, counting down.
CGAGCTCGCCGGCCGCCTTGCGGGTGAACGTGAGACCCAGGACCTCGTCGCGGCGCACGACCCCGTTGGCGACGAGCCACACCACGCGCGAGGCCATCGTCTCGGTCTTGCCGCTGCCCGCGCCCGCGACGACGAGCGCCGGCGCGAGCGGCGCCTCGATCACGGCGATCTGCTCGTCGGTCGGCGGGAACTGGCCGAGCGCGGCGGCGATCACACGCGCGGAGAGCGCGGGCGCCGCCGTCGACGGGGAGTCGGATGCCGCCGATGTCTGGTCGATGATCACGACGCGCTCACCGACCCGATCGTGTGGATCCTGCACAGCCCGTACGAGTGCTCGTCCCGGCAGTGCTCCTCGTAGGGCGCGGTGAACGATGTGCCGCGCATCGTCGTCACGGCGGAGCGCAGGCGCGCGAGGAACGCGTCGCGTCGCTCGTCGTCGAACGGCGGCTGCCACGGCGTCGCATAGTCGGACTTCGTCGCGGTCGGGCGCAGCACCAGGAGCTTCGCCCCGCCCGGCTCGCGCCCGGCTGCGGCGGGGATCGCCCCTGCTTCGAACGCCAGCTGGTAGGCGCCGAGCTGCGGGTTGTCGATCACCTTCGCGTCGGTCTGCGGTTCGCGCTTGCCGGTCTTCAGATCGATGATGACCACCGTGCCCTCGGGAGTCAGCTCGACGCGGTCGATGTACCCCGAGAGGATCGCCCCATACTCGAAGGCGTCGGCATCATCGAGCGGTATGGCCACCTCGAAGTGCGGCTCGGCGCCGATCAGTGAGCCCCCGGAGGCTTCGAACCGGCGCAGGTACAGGTGCAGGCGGCGCACGAGGTCGCGGGCGCGGGTCCTCTCGGCCCGATCGCGCCAGTCGGCCTCGAATGTCAGCTCGCTCCAGCGCGACTCGACCTCGGCCCACAGCGCGGCTTCTCCCGAATCGGCCGCGTGCTCCAGCGCGGCGTGCAGGATCGTGCCGAGCCCGGCCGTCGCGCCGCCGGGGTCGCCGCCGAGGTCGCCGATCACCCAGTTGAGCTCGCACTCCTCGAGGGTGTGCAGCCGGGACGGCGACACGCGCACGTCCTCCTTCGCCAGGTCGCGAAGCGGGCCGGCCGACGTCGGCGGAAGCACGCTGTACCACTCGCGAGGGTGGGCGCCGGGCACACCGGCGTCGGCGAGCAGGGCGAGCTGGCCTGCCGCGCGGGCCGCGCTGCCCCGCCCCGCGGGATCCGTGAGCACGCGCCGGTGGCGCGCGACCAGTCCGCGCAGCGACAGGGGGTGGTCGACGGTGTGGCGCTCGGGATCGGGGAAGAACTCGAAGAACACGCTGGGTCCGGAGTCGTCGTCGTCGACGGCGGTGACGACGACGCGCTCGGTCGCGCGTGACAGCGCGCGGGCCAGGAGGCGCAGCTCGTCGTGCATGGCGGAGCGCCGGCGGTCGAACACGCCCGGAGCGTCGTCGGCGGCTCGTGTCGCGGCGTCGGCCAGGCGCCACGTCTCGAGCAGGCTGCCGCGCAGGCGCGTGTTCGGCCAGACGCCGTCCTGCACCCCGGCGACGACCACCGTGTCGAACTCCAGTCCGAGCGCACCGGCGGGCGTCAGCAGCTGGACCGTGTCGTCTCGGACGGGTGCAGTGAGCCGGTCTTCCGCGACGCCCGAATCGAGGATGCCGCGCACGAAGACGCGGGGGTCGGCGTCGAGAGAGCGCTCGACGAACCGCTTGGCCGCCTGGAAGAGGGCCACGAGGGCGTCGAGATCGCGATTCGCCTGCTCGGAGAGCGGACCATGCCCGCGGGCGAGCTCGGTCCACGCGCGCTGGAGCCCGCTGCGGTCCCACGCCGCCCACAGCAGCTCGTGCGCCGTGGCCCCGCGGTCGAGCTCCTCGCGCAGGAAGAGCAGAGTCCGCGCCAGCGCCGCTGCTCGGCGCGCCTCCCGCGTGTCGACGAGGTCGAACTCGATCGGGTGCTCCATCGCCGACAGCAGCAGGTCGCGCGCCGGCCGCTCGCCGCCCGTCGCGAGCTCGGCATGACGCAGCGTCGAGCGCAGCCGGCGCAGCTCGATGGGGTCGAGTCGTCCGTACGTGCCCAGAAGCGCCGCCGACACATCGTCGAATGTGCGGTCGTCGCGCGCGACCAGTTCGATCAGGCGAAGGAGGTCGTTGACCGGCCGGATGGCCCCGAGCGCCCGTCCGGGGCCGCTGGACCGCGCCGGGACCTCGCGTGCCGAGAGCTCCGCCTCCAGCGCCGCGACCTGGCGCGTGTCGTGCGCGATCACCGCGCACGACCCCCAGGGGACGCCGTCGCGCACGTGCCGCTCGCGCAGGAGCCGCGCGATCGCGTCGTACTCCTCGGCGGGCGAGCGCAGCAGCAGGGCGCGCACCGTGTCGTCGGGCTCGACGCCGCTCCCTCCGCCGCGGTGGGCCACGACGCCCACCGCGCCGATGCGCTGGGTGACGCGCCGCACGAGCTCTGACTGCCAGGGCGTGCCACGATGCCGCTGGTCGAGGACGGTGATCGAGCCGAGACCCGCGGCCAGGCGGGCGAAGTTCTCGGGAGTGGCACCGCGGAAGGCGCCCGCCCCCACGTCGGGATCGCCGAACGCCACGACGGGGATGCCTCGCCCCCGGGCGGTCTCGAGCAGCTCGACCCCGCCGAGGGTCAGCTCCTGCGCGTCGTCGACGAGGATCACCTCGAGTCGATCGATCGCCGGCACGCCCTCGCCGCTCGTCCGGAGCAGTCCGACCGCCTCGCGGACGAGGCCGGCCGCGTCGCGATGCGCTCCGCGCATGTCGGCCCGCACGTCGAGGTACTCGCGCATGAACGACGCGAGCGATGTCCACACCGGGCGGTCCTGCCGCTGGGCGAGGTCGTGCAGCCGGGCGGGCTCGATCCCCAGCGTGGTGCATTCCGCGAGGAAGGTGCGCACCTCGGTGCGGAAGCCCGTCGTCGAGCGGATGCCCGGCCCCAGCCACTCCGGCCAGCGCGAGGCGAGCCCGTCCTGCTCGTCCTCGGCGTCTCCGTCGAGGAGGTCGTGGATCAGCTGATCCTCGTCGCCTCCGGTCAGCAGCTGCGGAGGATCGGCATCGACGGCGACGGCGTGAGCACGCACCAGCTGGAAGGCGAAGGATGCGACGGATCGCGCCATCGGACCGGAGGTCGCCCGCCCGACGGCGAGCGCGAGGCGGTCGCGCAGGGCGGTGGCTGTCTGGCGGGACGGGGTCAGCACGAGGATCGCGTCGGGGTCGAGCCCCGCCTGCACCAGCGCGGCCGCACGCGCGACGAGCGCCGTGGTCTTGCCCGTTCCGGGAGCGCCGACGACGACGGCCGACGCGTCGCGCGGGAGTGCGGCGATGGCGCGCTGCTGGTCGTCCAGCGCGGCCATCGCACCGGATCCGTCCCGCGACACCATGCCATCGACGGTAGCGCGCACCGGCGACACCGCCGTTCGCCCAGAGCGAGCGTGACGCGGCCTGGGCGCGTCCGCCCGTGTCGTAGAGTTGCCATGCGCCCGGGAACCCGGCGCGCGCAGCGGGAGAGAGGCAGTCACGTGGAGATCCGCATCGGCATCGCGAACACCGGACGCGAGCTCAACTTCGAGACGAACGAGGCCGCGGCCGACGTGAAGAAGTCGGTCGCCACCGCGCTCGACGCCGGCGCCACGCACATCATGCTCGCCGACAACAAGGGGAACAACTACATCGTCCCCACGGCGAGCCTCGCCTACATCGAGCTCGGGACCGAGGAGTCCCGCCGCGTCGGCTTCGTCGCCTGACCTCCCGCCGATGCAGATCATCCTCGCGGTCATCGTCGGCGCGGTCATCGGCCTCGCGATCCACTTCCTCGTCGCGCACCGGTCGACCCGCGGCGTCGTCGTCGGGCCCGTCCTCGGCGCCCTCGCCGCGGCTCTCGCGTGGACGATCCTGACCTGGGCCGGCATCGGCACCGACAGCATCTGGCTCTGGCTGTCGATGTTCGTGGCGCCGCTCGTGGTCGTCTATCCGGTGCTCGTCGTGCTGGCGCGGGTGCGTGTCGAGCACGACGCGGCCGAGCGCGCCCGACTCAAGATCGGCTGAGCCGCCGGGCGTGAGGTGAGGTCGCTCAGGCGGCCAGGCCCATCGCATCCATGCGACGGGAATGCGCGGCCATGAGCTCGGTGAACACCGGCTCGACCTTGGCCTCGTCGGCGACCTTGAGGGTCGCCGGGCGGAGGGCGGCGCGGGCGATGAGCAGGGTGTCGCCCACGAGACGCCTCCCCCACAGCGCCAGCAGCGACTTCCACTCGGGATCGCTCGCGATCGTGCGCCCGATGATCTCGACGATCGCCTCGCGGTCGTCGTCGGCGCGGAGGATCCGCGCCACGCGTCGGCCGGTGTCGGCGTAGCTCGCCGACAGGGCGAGGTAGAAGTCGTCGAGCATGCCCGCGGTGATGTGCACCGACAGCATCGTCTCCTGCGGCCGCACTCCGTGCGTCTCGCGACGAAAGGCATCGAGAGGCTCGCGGAACGGCAGCATGAGGTCCGTCGGATCGTCGCCCCGCTCACGGATGAGCGCGACGAGCTCCTCGTGCTTCGTGAGCGCGGCGCCGGCGGCGCGCGACAGCGCCTCCTTGTCGGAGAGCTCCGGCGTCAGGGCGATCAGCTCGCTGAGAGTCTCGAAGTAGCCGAGCTGCAGGTAGGCGGCCTGTCCGAGGAAGGTGTCGATCTCGGGGGCGAGCTCCTCGAAGTCGACGCGCGTGGCGTCGCCGAGGTCGTCACGGGACCGGAGCTGCAGCTTGCGCCCGGTCTCCTGACGCTGCCAGAACCACTTGACCACGGGCTACAGCCTAGGCTCGCGGCGTGCCGGGCGCGGCATCCGCTCTCCGGAAATGCCGCGAGACAGCGTCCTCCGGTATCGTTGACGGCGTCCCGGCGTCGGATCGGGACTCCCGCGCCTGTGGCTGAGAGAGGGCGTGGATCGCACTTCCGCCCGCGCCGGGTCCCCAACGACCGCGCCAGGGCACGGACCAGGCAGCATCTCACTGCCGGACAGGCTCACATCGTGACGACCTTCGCCGAACTCGGCGTCGACCAGGACATCGTCGATGTCCTCGCAGGCAAGGGCATCGTCGATGCCTTCCCCATCCAGGAGCAGACCATCCCCCTCGGCCTCCCCGGCCAGGACATCATCGGTCAGGCCAAGACCGGAACCGGCAAGACCTTCGGCTTCGGCATCCCGGTCGTGCAGCGTCTCGGCGCGAACCCCGAGCCCGGCGTCAAGGCGCTCATCGTCGTACCCACCCGCGAACTCGCGGTGCAGGTCTACGAAGACATGGACATGCTCACGTCGGGTCGAGCGACGAGCGTCGTCGCCATCTACGGCGGCAAGGCCTACGAGGGACAGATCGACCAGCTCAAGGCCGGCGCCCAGATCGTGGTGGGCACCCCCGGTCGACTGATCGACCTCAACAACCAGCGCCTGCTCGACCTCTCGAAGGCGACCGAGGTCGTGCTCGACGAGGCCGACAAGATGCTCGACCTCGGCTTCCTCGCCGACATCGAGAAGATCTTCCAGAAGGTGCCGCCGGTCCGCCACACGCAGCTCTTCTCAGCGACCATGCCCGGTCCGATCGTGGCGCTCGCCCGCCGGTTCATGACGAACCCCATCCACATCCGCGCGACGGACCCCGACGAGGGCCTCACGCAGGCGAACATCCGCCACCTCGTGTACCGCGCGCACTCCCTCGACAAGGACGAGGTGATCGCCCGCATCCTGCAGGCCGACGGCCGCGGCAAGACCGTCATCTTCACGCGCACCAAGCGCGCCGCGCAGAAGCTCGTCGACGAACTCGGCGACCGCGGCTTCAACGCGGCGGCCGTCCACGGCGACATGAGCCAGGAAGCACGCGAGCGCTCGATGGCCGCGTTCAAGGCGGGCAAGCGCGACGTCCTCATCGCGACCGACGTCGCGGCCCGCGGCATCGACGTCGACGACGTCACGCACGTGATCAACCACACGATCCCCGACGACGAGAAGACGTACCTGCACCGCGCCGGCCGCACCGGTCGCGCCGGGAAGACCGGCATCGCCGTCACCTTCGTGGACTGGGACGACCTGCACAAGTGGGCGCTCATCAACCGCGCCCTCGAGTTCGGCCAGCCCGAGCCGGTCGAGACCTACTCGTCGAGCCCGCACCTGTACAGCGACCTCGACATCCCCGCCGGCACCAAGGGTCGCATCGCGACGGCCCCGCGCACGCAGACGGTGAAGACGCAGGAGCCCGCCGCACCGCGTGACGGCAGCTCGTCCCCCCGCACCCGGCGTCGTCGGCGCGGGGGCGAAGGCGAGGGAACCTCGCCGACAGGACGGCCGTCGGCGGATGCCGCTCCCGATGTGCCCGCCGACCACGGCTCGCGCGACGCGGCCGACGGCGCGGGCACGCATGACGGAAGCGGCAAGGAGCACCACGACGGCAACGCCGCTCCCCGTCGCCGTCGCCGCCGCCGCGGCGGTTCGCGCGGCGGGGCGCCCGTCGCCGGCGCCTGAGGCCGCTGAGCCGGAGACGGCGCAGAGGCACGCACGAAGAGAGCGACCCGACGCGCCGCGCCGACTCCGCAGAAATGCCGGATCGCGGTCGAGGCGAGGCGCTATCGTGAGCGCAGGCGGCGCATGCCGCGCCGCCACCTCGCATGCAGAAAGGCACACATCGTGCGATTCATCGACGCCGTCACGACCGGCTACGAATACCAGGGCTTCTGGGGCTCCCTCGGAGACATCATCTGGTGGTTCCTCTGGGTCTTCGTCTTCGTGGCGTACCTGTTTGCCCTGTTCGCCGTGATCGGCGACCTGTTCCGCGACCACGAGCTCAGCGGCTGGTGGAAGGCCGTCTGGATCATCTTCCTGATCTTCGTCCCCTTCCTCACACTGCTCGTCTACCTGATCGCGCGCGGCAACGGCATGGCCAAGCGCGGTGCGGCCGAGGCCCGTCAGGTGCAGCAGGCGCAGGACGCCTACATCAAGCAGGTCGCGGGCGGATCGAGCGCGACCGACGAGATCGCCAAGGCCAAGGCCCTCCTCGACTCCGGCACGATCACGCAGGCCGAGTTCGACGCGCTCAAGGCGAAGGCGCTCGGTTGAGGCATCCGCTCTCCGCAGCGTGAGCGCCCTCGTCCTCCCTCACGGGTAGACGGGGGCGCTCCCCGTTGCGCGGTCGATGATCCTGGCGACCATGGCGTCCGAGGTGGTGTGCTCCCCCGGCTGGTTGGGCTTGCCCAGTCCGTGGTAGTCGCTCGAGCCGGTGACGATGAGGTCGCGCTTCTCGCAGAGAGAACGAAGGGTGCGGATGCCCGACGCGAGGTTCTCCCGATGGCCCAGCTCGAACCCCGCGAGGCCGGCGTCCAGCATCCGCTCCAGCAGCGGCATCGCAAGCAGACCCGCGCGCCCGGCGGGGTGGGCGATGACGGGCACTCCCCCGGCGCCGGCGACGAGTCCGACCGCGGTGACGGGGTCGGGTGCGTAGAGCGCGACGTAGTAGTCGCCGCGAGGACTGAGGATGCTCGAGAACGCCTCAGCGCGGTCGCGGACGAGGCCGCGCGCGATCAGGGCGTCGGCGATGTGCGGGCGCCCGACGGTCGCCCCGTCGCTGGTCTGGGCGAGGATGTCGTCCCACCCCAGGTCGTAGTCGCGGGAGATCCGGTCGGCCATGAGCCGCGCCCGGTCGAGCCTCGAGGACCGGATGCGCTCGGTCATGGCGCGCAGCGCGGGATCATCGGGGTCGACGAGGTACGCCAGCACATGGACGCTGCGCCATTCGTGGCGGGCCGAGAGCTCCATCCCGGGCAGGAACGTCATGCCGAGAGACGACGCGGCCTCGGCGGCCTCGGCCCACCCGGATGTCGTGTCGTGGTCGGTCAGCGCCGCGGTGCGCAGGCCGTGCCGGTGCGCGGCGGCCATCACCTGGGCGGGCGACTCGGTGCCGTCGGAGTGCACGGAGTGGAGGTGCAGGTCGCTCGGCCCCTCGAAGCGCTGCGGTCCCGGCATCCTCCGAGATTACCGCGGCGACATGCGGCCACGCGCTGACCGATCTCCCAGCCTGCTCGCATAGAGTCGCCGTCGTGCTTCGCCTGTTCGGGATCCTCGTGACCGTGCTCTGCGCGATCACGGCGGCCGTCCTGACCTGGCCGGGCTTCTTCCGCGTGGAGCGCTTCTATCCCGTCGCCCAGATGGTGTCCTTCCGCGGCATCCTGGTGCTCGCGTTCGCCGTCGCCGCCGTGATCGCCCTCCTCCTCGCCGTCGTGCGCCCGATCCGCGCCCTCGCACTGTCACTGGCGGTCGTCGCCGGCGTGGCGGCCGTGGCAAACGGGGCGATCGTGGTCTCCCGCGGAGGCATGGGCACCGATTCCCTTCCCGCCAAGACGGACGCCGCGGTCCGCATCATGACGTGGAACACCGCCGGCCCGGCGACCCCACCCGACACGATCGCCAAGATCGCGGTCGCGATGGACGCCGACATCGTCGCGCTGCCCGAGACCACGATCGAGACCGGCGAGCAGGTCGCCATCGCGATGCGCGAGCTCGGCCACCGCATGTGGGCCCACCACGCCGAAGACCCGTCGACCGAGTGGGACGCGGGCTCGACGACGCTGCTGATCTCGCCCGACCTCGGCGACTACGCCGTGATCGAGTCGTCGATCGACGGCACGAGCAACACCTCGACGGTGCCGAGCGCGGTCGCCATGCCCACCAGCGGCGAAGGACCGATCGTCGTCGCCGCCCACGCAGTCGCCCCGCGCCCGAGCTACATGCAGGAATGGCGTGACGACCTGCAGTGGCTGGCGGACCAGTGCGGGGAAGCGAACGTCATCATGGCGGGCGACTTCAACGCGACGGTCGACCACATGAGCGGCCTCGGGGTCGACGGGCGCACGCTGGGACTGTGCGACGATGCCGCGATCGCCACCGGGAACGGGGCGATCGGCACATGGTCGGCGGGGATGCCGTCGATGCTCGGCGCCCCGATCGACCACGTCATGACGTCGACGCACTGGAGGGCGACCGGCTCGCTCGTGCTGCGGTCGATGGACGACTCGGGCTCCGACCACCGGCCGCTCATCGTGCAGCTGGAGCCTGTGGACTGACCCCTCGGTCGTGTCGCCCTCGCGTGACAGACTGGAGGGCATGAGCACCACAGGCGACAGCGACACGATCGCGCAGACCGACGCCGAGACCCCCGCCTCGACGAGCACGAACCGACGTCAGCCCTATGGCCAGGGCTTCCTCGACACGATCTCCGAGGGCTGGGCCGAGCGTCCGGAGACGGCTCCCCCGGCCCGCGATCAGGCCGCCTACACCGCTGCCCGCCGTGAGGCCGTGTCAGCCGCCTTCCCCGGCAAGCGCCTGGTGATCCCGGCCGGTGACCTCAAGCAGCGCAGCAACGACACCGACTACCCCTTCCGCGCGCACTCCGCCTTCTCGCACCTGACCGGCTGGGCCTCCGACGCCGAGCCCGGCTCGGTGCTCCTGTTCGAGCCGCGTGAGGGTGCGGCGGGCCACGACGTGACGCTGTACTTCCGCGAGCGGGCCGACCGCACGACCGCGGAGTTCTATTCGGATGCCTCGATCGGCGAGTTCTGGATCGGCCCGCGGCCCGCCCTCGCGGGCGTCGCCGCCGACCTGGGCCTCGCGACCGCGCACATCGACGAGTTCGAGGCGCGCGACGGCGAGCTCGTTCTCGATGAGGACGACGACCTGACCCGCTTCGTGTCCGAGCTCCGCCTCGTCAAGGACGAGTACGAGCTCGCCCAGATGCAGTTGGCGGTCGACGTCACCGCGCGCGGGTTCGACGACATCGTCGCGAACCTCCCGACGATCATCGCGCACCCGCGCGGCGAGAGGATCGTCGAGGGCGTGTTCCACCAGCGGGCGCGCAGCGACGGCAACGCCATCGGCTACGACACCATCGCCGCCTCCGGCCCCCACGCGTGCTACCTGCACTGGACCCGCAACGACGGCGCCGTCGTCCCCGGCGACCTGATCCTCATCGACGCCGGGGCCGAGGTCGACAGCCTCTACACGGCCGACATCACGCGCACCCTGCCGGTGAGCGGCACGTTCACCGACATCCAGCGACGCATCTACGAGACCGTGCGCGAGGCGGCCGACGCCGCGTTCGCCGCGGCCCAGCCCGGCGTGAAGTTCCGCTCGGTCCACGAGGCCGCCATGCGCGTCATCGCCACGCGCGTCGCCGAGTGGGGTCTGCTCCCGGTCACCGCCGAGGAGGCGCTCGACGCCGACAGGGGCGGCCACCACCGCCGTTACATGGTCCACGGCACGAGCCACCACCTCGGCATCGACGTGCACGACTGCGCGCAGGCTCGTCGCGATATGTACTACGACGGCCTCCTCGAGCCGGGCATGGTCTTCACGATCGAGCCCGGCCTGTACTTCCAGATCGACGACCTCACCGTCCCGGAGGAGTACCGCGGCATCGGCGTGCGCATCGAGGACGACATCGTCATGACGGCCGATGGACCCGTGAACCTGTCCGCGGGCATCCCCCGCACCGCCGACGAGGTCGAGGCCTGGATCGCACGGCTCTCCGCCCGAGCGTGACCTACACCCCGCCGTCCTCGTTCACGACGCGCCCGACGCTGTCGGGCACGTTCGGCATGTCTGCGTCGACGCACTGGCTGGCGACCGCGACCGCACAGTCGGTGCTCGAGCGCGGGGGCAACGCGTTCGACGCGGCGACGGCGGCGGCCTTCGTCCTGCACGTCGTCGAACCGCACCTGAACGGGCCGGGCGGCGACCTGGTCGGGATCTTCCAGACGGCGGATTCGGCCTCCCCGACGGTCCTCATGGGGCAGGGGCCTGCCCCTGCCGGGGCGACGATCGACCACTTCCGCGGTGAAGGCCTCGATCTCGTGCCGGGGTCCGGCGCACTCGCCGCCGCTGTGCCGGGCGCCGTCGACGCGTGGCTGCTGCTCCTGCGCGACCACGGGACGTGGGAGCTCGGCGATGTGCTGGCCTACGCCATCGGCTACGCCCGCGACGGGCATCCGCTCGTCGCGCAGGCCGCCGCCACGATCGCACGCGTGGCCGAGCTGTTCGCGCAGGACTGGACGAGTTCCCGCGACCTCTGGATGCCCGGGGGCGTGCCGCCGTCAGCCGGCGACGTGGCGCGCAATCCGGCCTACGCCCAGGTTCTCGACGACCTCGTGCATGCGTCGTGCACCGTGCGCGATGACGGACCGATCGGTCGTGCCGCTCGGATCGACGCCGCCCGCCACGAGTGGAAGACCGGGCGGGTCGCCCACGAGTCCACGGCGTTCCTGTCGCAGCCGCACCGGCACTCGACCGGCGGAGAGCATCGCGGTGTCCTCACCGTCGACGACTTCGCCGGGTTCGACGCGGGCTACGAGGCCGCGGTCACACGCGAATTCCGCGGTCGCACCATCGCGAAGGCCGGAGCATGGACCCAGGGCCCGGCGCTGCTGCAGACGCTCGCGCTGCTGGAGCCCTTCGACGACGACCTCCTCGATCCGTCGCAGGAGGCCGGGGCGCACACCATCCTCGAAGCGCAGAAGCTCGCCCTCGCCGACCGTGACGCATGGTTCGGCGACACCGAGGTCGACCTCGACGCCCTTCTCGCTCCCGACTACCTGGCGGCGAGGCGGGAGCTCATCGGCGGCGGCGCCTCGGCCGAGTTCCGACCCGGCGACCTGCCCGGGCGCACGACCTTCCGCCCTCCACTGCGCACCAGCCACGGCACGGCCTCCGTGTCCAGCGGAGAACCCACCGTCGCCCGCAACGGCGAGACGCGCGGCGACACCTGCCACCTCGACGTCGTCGATCGGTGGGGCAACATCGTCTCGGCGACGCCGTCCGGTGGTTGGCTCCAGTCGTCGCCGACCGTCCCTTCGCTCGGCTTCTGCCTCGGCACGCGGCTGCAGATGACATGGCTCGAGCCGGGGCATCCGTCCTCGCTCGTTCCCGGTACGCGCCCGCGCACGACCCTCACGCCCACGCTCGTGCTCAGCGGAGGCGCGCCCGAGTTCGCCCTCGGCTCACCAGGCGGCGACCAGCAGGATCAGTGGCAGCTGCTCGTCCTGCTGCGGATGATCGTCGGCGGCTACTCGCCGCAGGAGGCGATCGACGCCCCGGCCCTTCACACGACCGCCATGCCCGAATCCTTCTGGCCGCGCACGTGGACACCGGCCGGAGCGGTGGTCGAGGCGCGCCTCGGCGAGGATGTCATCGCCGGACTCGAGCGGCGCGGGCATGCCGTGACGCGTGCGGGCGACTGGGCGCTGGGCAGGGTGTCGGCCGTGGGACAGGATGCCTCCACCGGCGTGCTGTGGGCGGCCGCGAATCCGCGCGGAATGCAGGGCTACGCGGCGGGTCGCTGAGCGCCGGGGATCACGCCCGCCGGCGCATCCACTGTGCCACCAGCGGCGCGAGCTCCGCCCCGATCTCGTCGGCCGGTCGCTTGCGTCCCTTGATCTCGAATGAATGCCCGCCGCCGTCCACCCAGAGGATCTCGGCGTCCTGACACGACGCGACGGCGGCCTCGAGCTGCTCGACGGGCTGGATGAACGGATCGTTCGAGCCCTCCACGAACAGCTGCGGCGGGACGACGTCGGGCAGGTGCGCGGTCCGCGCCTTCTCGGGGTCGCCCGGCGGGTGGAGCGGGTAGCCGAGGTACACCAGCCCGCGTGGCGCGATGCGGCCCTCGGCGGCGGCCATCGAGCCCATGCGTCCTCCGTACGACTTGCCCGACGCCAAGAACGGCAGGGCCGGCGCCGCCGCCGCTGCGTGCGCCTCGATCGCCGCCCACGTCGCGATCGAATGCGCGGCAGGCCCCGGCATCCGTCGCCCCGCCTCGATGTACGGGAAGTTGAATCTCAGCGTCGCGACGCCGCTCTCGTGGAGCGCCTCGACGAATCCCGAGAGGAACGGATGCCGGTAGCCGGCGCCCGCGCCGTGGGCGACGGCCAGCAGCGCCCACGCATCCGCCGGGATGCCGAGGGCGGCCGAGACCTCGACGGTGGCCTGGGGAAGCTCGACCGCGACGCGCAGATCGGCCTCCGGCGTGCTCATCGGCGCTCGGCGCCGCCGTCGCGGCTCGCGGGGGCGTGCGAGCCGGCGGCAGATCCGTCGGCTTCCTCGTCCGGCGACGGCCCGTCGTCGACGGCCGCGGGCTCCGGTGCGACCGCCGGATCCGATGCAGGGGCCGGGTCGGCGGAGAGGTCCGCGGCGTCGTCGCCGGGCGGGACGACCCGCTCGCCGTACTTCGGCGGCTCGGCCGGGTCGTCGCGAGGGGCGGCGGGCGGCGGCGCCGGCTGCTCGGCCGGAGCGTGCGGCCCGAGCACCTGTCGCGCGCGCTGGATGCTCGAGGCGGCGACCGTCACCTCGTAGTGGTCGGCGACCACCTGCATGACCGAGGCGTAGTCGCGGCGACGCCGCACGAGCGAGTAGGTGATGATGCTGAGCAGCATGCCGATCGCGATGCCGACGAACAGCACCCCGACGAAGGCCTGGATCGGCACCGAGGGCGATCCGATCACGAGGATGGCCGAGAACAGCAGGCCGAGCAGCACGCCGTTGATGGCGCCCGAGCGGGCGGCCGATGCGTAGCCGAGTCGCCCCGTCACGCGCTCGATCGAGCGGAGTCCCTGACCCACGATCGCGATGTCGCGGGCCGGCACCTCGGCGGCGATGAGCGAGGAGACGGCCTTCTGCGCGGCGTCGTACGTCGGGAAGCTCGCGACCGTCTGACCGACCTCGTCGGATCCTTGCGGGAACCTGCCTCCGATCATGCTCATCTCCCCATCCTCCCACGGGGTCCGGGCTACGCTGGAACGCGTGAGCACGCAGAGGGTATTCGTGGCGCGCCTGTCCGGGTGCTCCGTCTTCGACCCCGCGGGCGACCGGCTCGGCAAGGTCCGGGACGTCGTCGTCATCTATCGCAAAGACGATCCGCCGCGCGTGATCGGTCTCGTGGTCGAGATCCCCGGTCGTCGACACGTGTTCGTCTCGATCGGGCGTGTGACGTCCATCGCGACGGGCCAGGTCATCACGACGGGCCTCATCAACGTGCGGCGCTTCCAGCAGCGCGGCGGCGAGGTGCGCGTCATGGCCGAGCTGCTCGGCCGAAAGGTGTACCTGAACGACGGCACGGGAACCGCCGTCATCGAGGACGTCGCGATCGAGCGCAACCGCCTCGGCGAATGGGACATCGGCCAGCTGTTCCTGCGGCGGCCGCGCACCAGCGGCTCGCCCTTCGCGAAGGGCCCCACGACGTTCGCGGCCTGGCAGGACGTGCGCGAGCAGCAGAACCCGGGTGAGGCGCAGTCCGCCGAGCAGCTGGTGGCGACGTACTCCGACCTCAAGCCGGCCGACCTCGCGAACACGCTGCTCGACCTTCCCGAGGATCGTCTGATCGAGGTCGCCGAGGAGCTCCCCGACGATCGCCTCGCGGATGCGCTCGAAGAGATGCCCGAAGAGGAGCAGGTCCACATCCTCGAGGCGCTCGGCGACGAGCGCGCCGCCGACATCCTCGACGCGATGGAGCCGGACGACGCCGCCGACCTCCTCGGGCAGCTTCCCGAAGAGCGCTCCGAGGAGCTGCTGGACCTCATGGAGCCCGAAGAGGCCGAGGACGTCCGGGCGCTCCTGCAATACGGCCCCGACACGGCGGGCGGTCTCATGACCAGCGAGCCCATCGTCCTCTCCGCCGACGCGACCGTCGCCGAGGCTCTGGCGCTCATCCGCCGGCACGAGCTGCACCCCGCGCTGGCCGCCGCGGTGTTCGTCACGCTGCCTCCCTACGAGACGCCGACCGGGCGGCTGCTGGGGACGGTCCACTTCCAGCGGATGCTGCGGTACCCGCCGCATGAGCGGCTGGGCGCCATCATCGACGACACCCTCGACCCGATGCCCGCCTCCGCCTCGGCCGCCGAGGTCGCGCGCCTGCTCGCGAGCTACAACCTCGTGTCCGTACCGGTGATCGATCAGGCCCACCGCCTCGTCGGCGCCGTGAGCATCGACGACGTGCTCGACTACCTGCTGCCCGACGACTGGCGCTCGCACGGCGAGGCGAAGCCCGCGCTCGCGGTGTCGACGTCGACCTCGACGATCCCGAGGCGCGCCTGATGGCCCGCCGGCAGACGCGCCAGGTGGCGCTGGACGCACCGCGGGGTCGCTCGGGCATGCTGCAGCGCACGCCTCAGCCGTCCCGCGACCGCTTCGGGAGGTTCTCCGAGGCGTTCGCGCGAGGCATGGGCACTTCGGGCTTCCTCATCGGCATGACGGTCTTCGTCGTGCTGTGGCTGGCCTGGAACACCTTCGCGCCACGGGATCTGCAGTTCGATCCGCGCGAGTACAACTACACGCTGCTCACGCTGATCCTGTCGCTGCAGGCGTCGTACGCCGCCCCGCTCATCCTGCTCGCGCAGAACCGTCAGGACGACCGCGACCGCGTGCAGATCGAGCAGGACCGCCAGCGCGCCGAGCGCAACCTCGCCGACACCGAGTACCTCGCCCGTGAGGTCGTCGCGCTTCGCATGGCCGTCACCGACTTCTCCGACGAGGTCGTCACACGCGAGGTGCTGCGGGCCGAGCTGCGCACGCTGCTTGACAAGCTCGAGCTCCGCGGCGACACCGAGGACGGCACCGCGAAATGACGTCGCCGACTGCGGACGACGTCCGCCGGGCGGTCGGCGCCGTGCTCGACCCCGAGCTGCGGCGCCCGATCGGCGAACTGGACATGGTGCGGCAGATCGCCGTCGCGGGCGGGCGCGCCGACGTGGGGATCGTCCTCACGATCGTCGGCTGTCCGGCGGCGGACCGCATCACGTCCGATGTGCGGGCGGCCGCGGCATCCGTCCCGGGAGTGACGGACGTGGCCGTGGATGTGGGCGTCATGTCTCCGCAGGAGCGGCAGTCCCTCACCGAGCGGCTGCGCGGCGGACGCACTCGCGAGATGCCGTTCGGACCCGGCACGCTGACGCGAGTGATCGCCGTCACGAGCGGCAAAGGAGGCGTCGGGAAGTCGACGGTCACAGCGAACCTCGCCGCCTCGCTGGCGGCGCGCGGGTTCGCGGTCGGGCTCGTCGACGCCGACGTGCACGGCTTCTCGATCCCGGGTCAGCTCGGGCTCGTCGGCGCGGACGGATCGCCGCCGCAGCCGACGCGGATCGACGACCTCATGCTGCCGCCGGTGGCGCACGGCGTGAAGGTCATCTCGATCGGGATGTTCCTTCGCCGTGGCCACGGCGAAGGACCTCTCGGAGCCGTCGCCTGGCGCGGGCCCATGCTCCACCGCACCGTCCAGCAGTTCCTCACCGATGTGTACTTCGGCGATCTGGACGTGCTGCTGCTGGACATGCCGCCCGGGACGGGCGACGTCGCGATCTCGGTCGGCCAGCTCCTGCCGAACGCGGACGTGCTCGTCGTCACGACGCCGCAGACAGCAGCGTCCGACGTCGCGGTGCGCAGCGGCCTCGTCGCGCGACAGACCGGCCAGCGCGTCATAGGCGTGGTCGAGAACATGGCGGCGATGACGCTGCCCGACGGCACGTCCCTCGACCTGTTCGGCTCCGGTGGCGGGCAGGCGGTCGCCGACGCGCTGAGCGTCGAGGGGGCGCGGGTGCCGCTGCTGGCCTCGGTTCCGCTGAGCCCGACACTGCGAAGCGCCGCGGATGCCGGTACCCCGGCCGTGCTGTCGCACCCCGACGATCCCGCCTCGAAGGCGATCTCGAGCGTTGCCGCTGCCATCGCGGCGGAACCGCGCGGCCTTGCGGGGCGCTCGCTGCCCCTGCGACTCGGCTGATCCCTCGCCCGGGCTCAGGTGGCCTCGGAGTCGAACGGCGTCGGGCCGTCCTCGGGGCCGCGGAACGGCGAACGCACGGGGGGCGGCGGCGGGGTTCCGGTCGACGCGACGGCCGCTCCCGCCTGCGCGGCCCGCACCGTGGGCACCGGCGCGTCGTCGAGGAGGGCCTCGCGGATGATCCGGCGCGGGTCGTACTGCCGCGGATCGAGAGTCCGCCAGTCGACGTCGTCGAAGTCCTCGCCCATCTCGTCCCGCACGCGCGTGCGCGCCGACGAGATCCAGTCACGGGCACGGCGGGTGAAGCTGCCGAGGGACTCGGCGTATCGCGGGAGGCGCTCGGGGCCGACGATGAGCGCCGCGACCAACCCGATCAACAGCAGTTTCTCGATCGTGAGGCCGAAGAACATGAGATCAGGTTACCGCCGCGCCTGACCGATGAGCGCACACTCGCCCCGTAGGCTTTCCCGCGGAGGATCCCGTGGGAGAGCAGAACGCCAATCAGCGGTTCGCCGCCGAGGCGACCGTCGAGCCGGAGCACATCGCGAGGGCGCGCGCGCACGCGCTCGAGCTCGGTGCGGCGCCGGTCAGCCCGCCGGTCGGCGCGCAATGCGCGCTCATCGCCGCGGCATCCCAGGCCCTCAACATCGTCGAGATCGGAACCGGCGCCGGCGTTTCCGGTCTCTGGCTCCTGCGCGGATCCCCGCGCGCCACGCTCACGACCATCGACAAGGAGCCGGAGCACCTCGGCGCCGCACGGCAGGCGTTCGCCGAGGCGAAGATCCCGCCCGCCCGCGCACGCTTCATCACCGGCCGGGCGGCTGACGTGCTGCCGCGCATGAACGAGGCGTCCTATGACATCGTCCTCGTCGACGCCGACCCGGACGGTGTCATCGAGTACGTCGAGCATGGTCTGCGACTCGTCCGCGCCGGCGGAACCGTGCTCGTGCCGCGGGTGATGGCCGGCGGCGCGGTGGCCGATCCGGTGCGCCGCGACCCCGTGACGACGGCCTACCGCTCACTCATCCAGGAGACGCAGGCGTCGCCGGCGGTGATCGGCGCCCTCTCGATCGTGGGCGAGGGTCTCCTGCAGCTCACGACCGTCCCCTCCGACTGAACGCGTCGCCCGTGAACGCGAGAACGGCCGGTCCGAGGACCGGCCGTTCTGCGGAATTCGATCAGGCGGGGCTGACGACGCCGCCCAGGACGTCGTAGAGCTCCTTGGCCTCAGCGTCGTTGACGGAGACGACGAGACGACCGCCACCCTCGAGCGGCACGCGCACGATGATCAGGCGACCCTCCTTCACGGCCTCCATCGGCCCGTCTCCGGTTCTCGGCTTCATGGCTGCCATTGCGGCTCCTTTACATCGATGGTCTGCACCCACAAGTTTATCGTGAGGCTGGGACGCCTGGGCGACACTTGGGGACACCCAGTCTCAAACGGTCACGTCACGGGATCTGCCAGATCGCATTCCCCAGCCCGTACATGTTGTAGATCCACCACCACTGCCCCAGCAGGCAGGCGCCCAGCACGCCCACCCGCCACGCCGTGGAGCGCGGAACGGCGAAGGCGCCCCACAGCGGGGACAGCGGCACGAGGAGGCGGAAGATGCTCGACTGCGGGAAGAACACGAGAAGAAGGTAGACGAGGTAGCTCGCGCTCCACAGCCGGATCTCCATCCCGAGCCGCTTGACCGGCGGCACGAAGAGGAGTGCGGCGGCGACGCCGGCGACGGATGCCGCGAGCACGATGTAGCCCAGTTCGGCCGGCAGGCCCCACACGGCGCCGAACCAGAAGGTGCTCGCGCTGAGGAACCCCTCGAGCGGGAAGAACTCCGCCTCGCCGGGAATCCAGTTGCGCCGCCACGCCAGCTCGGTCGCGAGGTACGCGCCGCTGTCACCCGTGACCCAGCCGGCGAGGAGCTGCCACGAGAACCCGACGGCGACTGCCAGCAGTCCGAGGACCACGATGTGCACGATCTCCGGCACGCGCAGCTCTTCGCGCCGTCGCGAGAACCACCGCCAGATACCGAACAGTGCCAGGAAGAGCGCGAACGCCAGCACTCCGGGCCGCGTGTAACCCATCAGCGGGATGAGCACGTACAGCCACACGTACCGCCTGCGCACGACGCACCACAGCGCGAGGAACAGCCACAGCAGATTGAGCGTCTCGGCGTAGCCGACCTGGAAGAGCGCCGCCAGCGGACCCGACGCGAAGAAGACGACCGCCCACATCGCCGCGGTGTCGTCGATCTTCGCACGCAGAAGGTGGAAGAGGACGACGGATGCCGCGTACCCCGCGACCAGCGACACGAGGAACGCCCCGACGACCCACTGCCCGAACGGCATCCCCACGAACTTCGCCAGGAATGCGTACACGGGCATGAAGGCCCACGCGTTCTCAGCGACGGCGCCCGCGTCCGTGAGCGGCAGTTCCGATGGATAGCCGACCTCGGCCACGATCCAGTACCAGCGGGAGTCCCAGCCGAGGACGAGATCCCCCAGGCCCGGCTCGGGGCCGAAACGGGATTCGAAGCCTGACAGGTTCGCCGCGAGAAGAAGGAACGCGGTCGTGACGACACGAGCGACGAGGTAGATCACCGCAATGCGCAGCGCCACCGCCCCGGCGCCCGCCCTCTCCCGAACGGGGGTAATCAGCTGCTGGTCAGCCACGCGCGCAGACCACGCTCCACTGCTTCGATCTGCGCGATCGGCACTCGTTCCTCGTCGTGGTGGGCGAGGTGAGGATCGCCAGGCCCGTAGTTGACGGCGGGCACTCCGAGCGCGCTGAAGCGGGCGACATCGGTCCAGCCGTACTTCGGCCGCGGCTCGGCGCCGACGGCGGCGACGAACTCCTGCGCCAGCGGGGCATCGAGACCGGGGCGGGCGCCGACGGCGAGGTCGACGACGTCGACGTCGAAGCCCGAGAAGACGTCGCGCACGTGCTGCTCCGCCTCGGCGGCGTCGCGACTCGGCGCGAAGCGATAATTGACCTCGATCTCGCAGAGGTCGGGGATCACGTTGCCCGCCACGCCGCCGCCGATGCGCACGGCGTTGAGCCCCTCGCGATAGACGAGGCCCTCGACGGCGATGTCGCGCGGGCGGTACTCGGCGAGACGTGTGAGAACAGGCGCCGCCTTGTGGATGGCGTTCTCGCCGATCCAGGCGCGGGCGCTGTGGGACCGGACGCCGTGGGTGCGCACGATCGCGCGCAGGTTGCCGTTGCAACCGCCCTCTACCTCGCCGTTGGACGGCTCGCCGAGAATCGCGAAGTCCGCCTGGAACAGATCGGGGCGTGTGCGGGCGAGCCGCGTGAGGCCGTTCAGGTCGGCGTCGACCTCTTCGTGGTCGTACCACATCCAGGTGATGTCCACGCGGGGGGCCACGAGTTCGGCGGCCAGCTTGAGCTGTACCGCGACCCCCGCCTTCATGTCGACGGTGCCACGTCCCCAGATGTACTGCTCGCCCTCGAGGTCGAGATCGCGCGTCGGCACGTTCGCGTTGATCGGCACGGTGTCGATGTGCCCGGCGATCGCGACACGCTGCGCCCGCCCCTGGGACGTGCGCGCGACGATGGTGTCGCCATCGCGGAACACGTCAAGATGCGGGAGCGCCGAGACGGCCTCGTGGATCAGATCGGCCAGCACCTTCTCGTCGCCCGAGACGCTCGGGATGTCGCAGATGGTGCGGGTGAGGTCGGCAGAGGTCGCGGTGAGATCAAGTGCCGGCATCCCTCGAGTCTACCGGCGTGCGATCCTTCCGCTGTGGGGTTGTTAACGCG
>NZ_JSYE01000034.1:0-65175 GCF_054824025.1 Microbacterium sp. HJ5 | reverse complement strand
TGCCGCGCGGCGGCTTCGCGCGCGGCCCGACGCGACAGAGGCGCGCCGTCTGCGCTGACAGGCGCGCCGCCGGCGGGTGCTGCGGGCGTGCCGTAGCCGGCGTCGTCGCCGTTCGACCTCAGCGGCCGCTCTCGCGGATCGGGCAGCTTGCCGAAGAGATCCGCGAACGGATCATCGGACGGGGAATCGGGCATGTCAGGCTGGCTCCTGGGAGACGGGGGTTCCGGGCGGGCGGCCGGTGCTCTTCTCGACGTCGATGGCCTGCTGGAGCAGCACGACTGCGGCGACCTGGTCAACGATCGTACGCGACGAACGCTGGGATCTGCCCGATTCCCGCAGTGCCGCATGCGCCGACACCGTCGACAGCCGCTCGTCCACGAGCCGCACCGGCAGCGCGGATGCCTCCGCCAGTGCGCCGGCGAACTCGCGGGCATCCGCGGTGGAGGGGGTGTCCTCGCCGCGCAGATTCAGCGGCAGCCCGACGAGGAGCTCGACGGCGGAGTACTCCACGGCGAGGGCGACGATCCGCGCCACCGAGCCGTCGTCGCGCGCGACCGTCTCGACGGGCGTCGCGAGGAGACCGTCGGGATCGCACCGGGCCACACCCACGCGGGCCCGGCCCACGTCGATGCCGAGCCGCGTCCCGCGACGGAAGCCGCTCACGCGCCGAGCGCGTCCTTCACTGCAGTGAGCGCGGCGGGCAGCGCCGAGGCATCCGCCCCCCCGCCCTGCGCGACGTCGTCTCGACCGCCGCCACCTCCGCCGAGCACTCCGGCGGCCGCCTTGGCGAGCACGCCGGCCTTCGCTCCGGCAGCGCGCGCCGCGTCGTTGGTGGCCACGATGACGACGGGGCGTCCGCCGACCTCGGCGCCGAGTGCGACGACGGATGCCTGCGAGCCGAGGCGCTCGCGCACCTGGAGCGCCAGCGAGCGGACGTCGTCCGCAGACGCCGCCGTGCCGAGCGACTCCGCGACGACGAGCTGCGCGCCGACCGGCTGCGCTGCCGCGACGAGGGCGGGCAGGCGGTCGCCCAGTGCCTTCGCCTCGAACGCGGCGATCTTCTTCTCCGCCGCCTTCAGGCTCGCGGTGAGCTCGGCGATGCGCGCGGGCAGCTGCTCGCGCGGCGTCTTGAGCGTCGATGTCAGCTGTGAGACGAGCGCGCGCTCGGCCGCGAGCGAGCGGAACGCGTCGAGTCCGACGAGCGCCTCGACGCGGCGGTTGGACGCTCCGACCGACGACTCGCCGACGAGATTGATGAGCCCCACCTCGGCGCTGGACGCCACGTGGGTGCCGGCGCAGAGCTCGCGCGACCACGGCCCGCCGATGTCGACCATGCGCACCGTGTCGCCGTACTTCTCGCCGAACAGCGCCATCGCGCCGAGCGCCTTCGCCTCGTCGAGGGCGAGGACGCGCGTCGTGACCTCGAGGTTGTCGCGGACCGCGTTGTTGGCGATCTCCTCGATCTCGCTCCGCGTGTCGTCGGAGAGCGACTGGCCCCACGTGAAGTCGAATCGCATGTAGCCGGCGCGATTGAGCGACCCTGCCTGGGTGGCCGTCTTGCCGAGCGTGTCGCGCAGCGCGGCGTGCACGAGGTGTGTGGCGGAGTGCGCCTGACGCGCGGCGCGCCGGTTCGCGGAATCCACCACCGTCGTGGCGGGCTGATCGACTGCGACCTCGCCGATCGTGACCTCGACCGTGTGGCTGATGAGACCCGCGACGGGCTTCTGCACGTCGATGACCTCGAGCTCGTAGCCGGGGCCGACGATGACGCCCTTGTCTGCCACCTGTCCGCCCGACTCGGCGTACAGCGCCGTCTCGGCGAGGATGACCTCGGCGATCTGCCCCGTCGTCGCGCGGGCGACCGAGACGCCGTCGACCAGGATGCCGAGCACGCGGGACTCGGTCTCGAGGTCGGTGTACCCGGTGAAGACCGTCTCGCCCTGCGCACGGAAGTCGCGGTAGACGCTCGTGTCGGCGAGCTGGCGCTTGCGCGACTTCGCGTCGGCCTTCGCGCGCTCCCGCTGCTCCTGCATCAGGGTGTCGAACGCCGCACGGTCGACCGTGAGGCCAGCCTCTTCGGCGATCTCGAGGGTCAGGTCGATCGGGAACCCGTACGTGTCGTGCAGAAGGAACGCCTCTGATCCGGGGATCGATGTGCCGCCGGCGGCCTTGGTCTGCACCAGCGAGTCGTCCAGGATCGACTCTCCGGCGGCGAGCGTCCGCAGGAACGTCGCCTCCTCGGCGAGGGCGTACTGCGAGATGCGCGGCCAGTCGGCAGCCACCTCGGGATAGGCATCCTTCATCGCGTCACGGGACGCGGCGAACAGGTCGGCGAACGTCGGGCCCTCGACCCCGAGGAGGCGCATCGACCGGATCGCGCGACGCATGAGGCGCCGGAGGATGTAGCCCCGGCCGTCGTTGGACGGCGTGACGCCGTCGGTCATCAGCATGAGCGACGAGCGCACGTGGTCGGCGACCACACGGAAGCGCACATCGTCGTCGTGGTTCGCGCCGTACGTCCGCCCGGAGAGGGCCACGGCGCGGTCGAGCACCGGGCGCACCTGGTCGGTCTCGTACATGTTGTCGACGCCCTGCTTGATGAACGCGATGCGCTCGAGGCCCATGCCGGTGTCGATGTTCTTCGCGGGGAGCTCGCCGACGATGTCGAAGTCGTACTTCGACTGGACGTTCGTGATCTCGTACTGCATGAAGACGAGATTCCAGATCTCGACGTAGCGGTCATCGTCGGTGGCAGGACCCCCGTCGATGCCGTACTCGGGGCCCCGGTCGAAGAAGATCTCCGAGCACGGGCCCGCGGGGCCCGGAAGGCCGGTGCTCCAGTAGTTCGTGTCCTTGCCGAGTCGCTGGATGCGCTCCTCGGGGAGGTCGGTCAGCTTCAGCCAGAGATCGCGGGCCTCGTCGTCCTCTTCATAGACGGTGACCCACAGGTCCTTCGGATCGAAGCCGAGTCCGCCGTCCGCCTCCGGCGTCGTGAGGAGCTCCCACGCGTAGCGGATGGCACCCTCCTTGAAGTAGTCGCCGAACGACCAGTTGCCGAGCATCTGGAAGAAGGTGCCGTGACGCGGCGTCTTGCCGACCTCTTCGATGTCGTTCGTGCGGATGCACTTCTGGTTGTCGGCCGCGCGCGGATAGGGCGCGGGCACGTCGCCCGAGAGGTACGGGATGAACGGCACCATCCCGGCCACCGTGAACAGCAGGGCCGGGTCGTCGGTCACCAGAGAGGCGGACGGGACGATCGTGTGGCCGTTCTTCTCGAAGTAGTCGAGGTAGCGCTGGGCGATCTCGGCGGTCTTCATTCGGGTCCTCGCAAAATGCGCGGTCCACTCCCCCGGATCACCGGGGCAGGGGTGCCGCTGGTCAGTCGGTGAGCTTCTTGGCGGCGTCGGCGGCCGCGTCGACGGCGTCGGATGCCGCGGACCGGGCAGACTCGACGGCGTCGGCGGCAGCGCCCTTCACGTCGTCGACCAGACCCGCCATGCGGGCCTCCTGCTCGCGGTACGCGTCGCCGATGCGGTCGGTGAACTCCGTGATGCGGGCGTCCACCTCTGCCAGGAGCTCGTGACCGCGGGGGTCCTTGTTCATGAGGTGTGCGACGACGAACCCACCGGCGATGCCGAACAGGAACCACAGCACGTTCTTCATGTCACCACTTCCTCGCGGGGCCGCCGGACGCGGCATCCCCCCATCGTAGGCGGAAACGACGAAGGGCGTCGGGTCTCCCCGACGCCCTTCGCGCGATTCGATCCGCTGCTCGTTATCGAGCTGCGTAGTACTCGACGACGAGCTGGACGTCGCAGACCACGGGGACCTCGGCGCGCTTGGGGCGACGCACGAGACGCGACTGCAGCTTGTCGAGCTCGACCTCGAGGTAGCCCGGAACCGGGGGCAGGACCTCGGCGTGGCCGCCGAGCGCCGCCACCTGGAAGGGCTCGGTGCCCTCGCTCTTGGGCTTGACGTGGATGAGCTGACCCGGCTTCACGCGGAAGGACGGGCGGTCGACGAGCTGACCGTCGACGAGGATGTGACGGTGCACGACCATCTGGCGAGCCTGCGCCGTGGTGCGGGCGAAGCCCGAACGGAGCACGAGGGCGTCGAGACGCATCTCGAGCTGCTCGACCAGGTTCTCACCGGTCAGGCCCTGGGTGCGGCGGGCCTCGTTGAACTGGATGCGAAGCTGCTTCTCGCGGATGCCGTACTGCTCGCGCAGACGCTGCTTCTCGCGGAGGCGGACGGCGTAGTCGCTGTCCTGCTTGCGCTTGGTGCGGCCGTGCTCGCCGGGCGCGTAGGGGCGCTTCTCGAGGTACTTGGCGGCCTTCGGGGTGAGGGCCACGCCGAGGGCGCGGGAGAGGCGGACCTTGCGGCGGTCCTGGGACTTCGTTGCCACGAAGTGTTCCTTTCGATGACGCGGCCGTGTCGATCACGGCTCGCGGGCGTATCTCCTGTCTTCGCCCTGTCCGGACTGCACGCCGGGGCATGCCGGAAGGTAGGTGAAGAAGAGAGGGGATGCCCGAAAACTGTGTTTCGAGCCGCTCAAGTCTACCAGACGGGCGCTTCGCGACGAGCAGAGCGGATGCCGCGCTTCAGCGCTCCCCCGCGAGGATGCGCCGGATCTTCTCGAGCCGCGCCTGCACGTCGCGCTCCTGCCCGTGGGCGGTGGGCTCGTAGTAGCGGCGGCCGCGGAGCTCGTCGGGCAGATACTGCTGGGCCGAGACGCCGATCTCGGAGTCGTGCGGGTAGACGTAGCCCTTCCCGTGGCCGAGCCGCTTCGCGCCGGGATAGTGCGCGTCCCGGAGGTGGACGGGCACCCGCCCGAAGCCTCCGGAGCGGACGTCGGCGATCGCCGCGTCGATCGCGACATAGGCGGCGTTGGACTTGGCCGTCGTCGCGAGGTAGGCCGTCGCCTCGGCGAGCGGGATGCGCCCCTCGGGCATGCCGATGAGCTGCACCGCGTCTGCGGCGGCGACGGCGATCACGAGGGCCTGGGGGTCGGCGAGGCCGATGTCTTCGGCCGCGGAGATGATGAGGCGCCGGGCGATGAAGCGGGGATCCTCGCCGGCTTCGATCATCCGTGCGAGGTAGTGCATGGCCGCGTCGACGTCGGAGCCGCGGATGGACTTGATGAACGCGCTGATGACGTCGTAGTGCTCGTCGCCCTGGCGGTCGTAGCGCAGCAGAGCACGGTCGACGGCCTGGGCGACGTGCTCGGAGGTGATGGCCGGGGCCTCGGCGTCGTCTTCGACGGGTTCGGCGAACGATGCCGCCGCCTCGAGTGCCGTCAGCGCCCGGCGCGCGTCGCCTGAGGAGAGCCGCACGAGGGCGTCGCGTGCGTCGTCGCCGAGGGCGACCGATCCCGCGAGCCCCCGCGCATCGGCGACCGCGCGGTCGATCAGCATCCGCAGGTCGTCGTCGGTGAGCGGCTTGAGCGTGAGCAGGAGCGACCGCGACAGCAGCGGCGAGATCACCGAGAAGGACGGGTTCTCGGTGGTCGCTGCGATCAGCACCACCCACCCGTTCTCGACACCGGGCAGCAGGGCGTCCTGCTGCGCCTTCGTGAAGCGATGGATCTCGTCGAGGAACAGGATGGTCGACTGCCCGTAGAGGTCGCGCTGCGTGAGCGCCTCCTGCATCACCTCGCGGACGTCCTTGACGCCGGCGGTGACCGCCGAGAGTTCGACGAACCGGCGGCCGGACGAGCGCGCGATCGCCTGCGCGAGCGTCGTCTTGCCGGTGCCCGGCGGACCCCACAGGATGACCGACGAGGCGGCGCGGGCCGCGGCATCCGGATTCGCGAGCGTCACCAGCGGCGACCCGGGACGCAGCAGGTGGCCTTGCCCGGCGACCTCGTCGAGCGAGATGGGACGCATCCGCACCGCGAGGGGCGTCTGCCCCTGGAAGAGCGCGGTCGGGATGGTCACTGTTCCAGGCTAGTCGGCGCGTGCGACGCCGGACGCGGCGCGTGTTTTGCCGCCGGTGACGGCGCACCGTAGGATCAACCCGGCCCGGGCAGCGACCCGGAGCGGAGGAGGTTCCGTGGCGAACGGTGGCAAGGATCGGGGCACGCGCGAGTCGCGCGAGCGCGCCCGTCTGTATCAGGCGCGTCAGGACTTCCACGCCGGGCAGGCGCGTCGGCGCACGCGCGACAACCTCATCGCGGGCATCGCGGGCGGCCTGCTGATCGTCGGTGTGCTCGCGGCCCAGACCGCCTATTTCGTCACGGGTCCGGGCGCCCCCGTCCCGACGCCGGCCGAGACCACGCCCGCGATGACGCCCACGCCGACCTCGACGCCCACGCCGACGACGAGCGTCACGCCGACGACGAGCGTCACGCCGACGCCCACGCCGACACCCTGAACCGGGTCCTCTGTCGCACCTGAGGGGACGGCTCCGCCGTACTAGGCTTTAGCCGTCCATCCCCCACAGGCGGCGTGTGCCGCGATGAGGTGCATCCCGTGACTGCTGCAGCAGAGTCCACTCCCGAGTCCTCCGGTCCTGAGACGGTGTCCGATCAGCTCGAATCCGAGGCTGTCGAGACCGAGATCCCGGCCGCCGAAGCCGACGCCCTCGAGGCCGACGCGGTCCCCGTGGCCGACGCCCCCGACGCCGACGCGGTCCGCGAGACCGCCGCCGCTCCCGTCGAAGACGACGCCGAGCCCACGAGCGCCGAACCCACGAGCGCCGAACCCACGAGCGCCGAGCCCGAGGTCGAACCCGAGGCCGAACCCGAGGTGGCTCCGGTCGACACGGCGGATGCGGCAGAAGCAGCGGCACCCGCGGCACGGCCTGTCCCGAGCCCCCGGCCTTCACCGTCTGCACGGGCCGCGGGCTCGTCGTCGACCACGCCGACTGAGCCGTGGGGCCGCGTCGACGACGACGGCACCGTCTCCGTCCGGGAGGGCGACGACTGGCGCGTGGTCGGGCAGTTCCCGGACGGATCGCCCGAAGAAGCCCTCGCCTACTTCGAGCGCAAGTACGCCGACCTCGCCAGCGAGGTCACCCTCCTCGAAGTGCGCCACCGTCGCGGCGGTGCTTCGGCGTCCGACCTGCGGGGCGCCGCGCGTGCCGTGTCGGCGAAGCTCGACGGCGCAGCAGCCGTCGGCGACCTGGCGGGCCTCGAGGCGCGCGTCGCCGCGCTCACGCAGGCGCTGGCCGCGGCATCCGAGACGGAGGCGGCCGCCGCCCGCGAGGCTGTCGACGACGCCGTCCGCTCGCGCACCGAGCTCGTCGAGCAGGCGGAGGCCCTCGCGGCGCGCGACCCGCGCACCGTGCAATGGAAGCAGGCCACCGTCGAGCTGAACGAGCTGTTCGAGCAGTGGCAGTCGCAGCAGCAGAACGGTCCGCGTCTTCCCAAGGCGACCGCCCAGCAGCTCTGGAAGCGATTCCGCGACGCCCGCTCCACGGTCGACAAGCACCGTCGCGAGTTCTACGCCGAGCTCGATGAGGCGCACAAGGGAGTTCGCGAGCGCAAGTCGAAGCTCGTCGAGCGCGCCGAGGCTCTCGCGCCGAAGGGCGAGGACGGGATCCCGGCCTACCGCGAGCTGCTCGACCAGTGGAAGACCGCGGGTCGCGCCGGCAAGAAGGTCGACGATGCGCTGTGGGCGCGCTTCAAGGCGGCCGGCGACGCGCTGTACTCGGCGCGCGTCGAGCGCGAGACGGCCGACGCCGAGGCCTCACGCGAGAAGATCGAGGCCAAGCGCGCTCTGCTCGACGAGGCGAAGGCGGTCTCCGACGAGCGCGAGATCGCGAAGGCACGCGCGCTCCTGACGGGCATCCAGCGTCGGTGGGACGAGATCGGGCGCATCTTCCCGCGCGACGCCGAGCGCTCGCTCGACGACGACCTGCGCAAGAT
Source organism: Microbacterium sp. HJ5 (assembly GCF_054824025.1). Classification (NCBI taxonomy): domain Bacteria; kingdom Bacillati; phylum Actinomycetota; class Actinomycetes; order Micrococcales; family Microbacteriaceae; genus Microbacterium; species Microbacterium sp. HJ5. Next base: position 57,308 of record NZ_JSYE01000034.1, on the reverse strand, counting down.
CGAGCAGGCCCTCCGCACGCGCGAGGACGCCGACTGGAAGCGCAACAACCCCGAAACCAAGGCGCGGGCCAACGACATGACCCGCCAGCTCACCGACGCGATCCAGAAGCTCGAGGACGAACTCGCCGCGGCGAAGAAGTCGGGCGACAAGAAGGCCATCGCGAACGCCACCGAGGCGCTCGAGGCCCGCAAGGCCTGGCTCAAGGCCCTCGGCGGCTGACCCCCGACCGCCGGCGCGGCGGATGTTCTCCACAGCTTCACCGGAGCAGCGTCCGCCGCCCGTCGGTCGTGCGGCACACTGCCGCTATGGCATCCCCGTTCCTCTACTTCGTCGATGACCGTCTGTCCCTCGCCGAGCTGTCGGCTGCGCGGCTCGACGGCGACGTGGTGGAGCTCGGAGACGCTTTCATCCCCGCCGACGCGGTCGAGACGCACGCGCTGCGCGCCGGGTCGCTGACCGGTCTCCTCGGCGACACGCTCGCCGCCACCCATCTCACCGCCGCCTGGGTGCACGGTGCGCTCCCCGAGCCGCCCGCGATGCACACGGTCCAGCGGGCCGTGGCGCGCCGCATCCATCACGTTCCCGTGCGGCACCTCGTCTATCGCGACCTGGCCGTCGACCAGGATGACCTCGAGCTGGTCGGCGGGGTGCGGGTGACGACGCTCCTGCGCACGCTGGTCGATCTCTGCCGCGTCGCCGACGACGACCACGCCCGCGCCGCACGGCTCCTCGTCGAGGGTCGACCGGCGCTCATCGACGCGGCGATCGATCGTCTCGAGCGCGGAGTGCTCCCCCACAAGCACGCGGCGATCGTGCTCCTGCGAGGTCTCGCGGCGGCGGAGGCTGCGGCTACGACGAGGTGACGCGGTACACGTCGTAGACGGCGTCGATGCGGCGCACCGCGTTGAGCACGCGGTCGAGGTGCACGATGTCGCCCATCTCGAACACGAAGCGGCTCAGTGCGAGGCGGTCGCTCGAGGTCGAGACCGACGCCGAGAGGATGTTGACGTGGTGCTCGCTCAGCACCCGCGTGACGTCGCTGAGCAGGCCCGAGCGGTCGAGCGCCTCGACCTGGATCTGCACCAGGAAGACGCTCTTCGTGGTCGGAGCCCATTCCACGTCGATGATGCGCTCGGGGTCGGCCATGAGCGACGTGACGTTGGTGCAGTCGGCACGGTGCACCGACACGCCGCTGCCTCGCGTCACGAACCCCATGATCTGGTCGCCGGGAACCGGCGTGCAGCACTTGGCGAGCTTCACCAGGATGTCGGGCGCCCCGCGCACCAGGATGCCGGAATCGCCGCCCCGCGGCTGACGCGGCCGCCCCATGCCGGGCAGCTCGATCGGACCCGTGTTCGTGTCGTTCGCGCTGACGAGCGCGGTGACCTTCTCGATCACCGACTGCGTCGAGACGTGACCCTCGCCCACGGCGGCGTAGAGGGCCGAGACGTCCTCGTAACGAAGCTGATGCGCCACCTCGGTGAAGGAGTCCTGGCTCATCAGGCGCTGCAGGGGCAGGTTCTGGCGGCGCATCGCGCGGGCGATGGCCTCTTTGCCCTGCTCGATCGCCTCCTCGCGGCGCTCCTTCGTGAACCACCCGCGGATCTTGTTGCGGGCCCGCGTGCTCTTGACGAATCCGAGCCAGTCCTGGCTGGGCCCGGCATCCGGATTCTTGGAGGTGAACACCTCGACGACATCGCCGCTCTTGAGTTCGGACTCGAGCGGCACGAGGCGGCCGTTGACCTTGGCGCCCATCGTGCGGTGGCCGACCTCGGTGTGCACCGCGTACCCGAAGTCGACCGGCGTGGCGCCGGAGGGCAGGCCGATCACGCGCCCCTTGGGCGTGAAGACGTAGACCTCCTTCGCGCCGATCTCGAAGCGCAGCGAATCGAGGAACTCTCCGGGGTCGGCGGTCTCGGCCTGCCAGTCCGAGATGTGCGCGAGCCACGCCATGTCGGTGTCGAGCGCCTTGGCGTCGGACTTGCCGCCGTTCATCCGCTCTTTGTACTTCCAGTGCGCCGCGACGCCGTACTCGGCCTGCTGGTGCATCTCGTTGGTGCGGATCTGGATCTCGACGGTGCGTCCGCCCGGACCGATGACGGTCGTGTGCAGCGACTGGTAGAGGTTGAACTTCGGCGTGGCGATGTAGTCCTTGAACCGCCCCGGGAGCGGGGTCCAGCGCGCGTGGATGGCGCCGAGCACGGCGTAGCAGTCGCGCACGCTGCCCACGAGGATCCGGATGCCGATCAGGTCGTAGATGTCGTCGAACTCGCGCCCGCGCACGACCATCTTCTGGTACACGGAGTAGAGCTGCTTCGGCCGCCCCATCACGCGCCCGCGGATCCGCAGCTCGCGCAGGTCGGTGTCGACCGCGTCGATCACGTTCTGCACGTACTGCTCGCGCTGCGGGGTGCGCTGCTTGACGAGGCTCTCGATCTCGGCGTAGAGCTTCGGATGCAGGACGGCGAACGAGAGGTCCTCGAGCTCGGACTTGATCGCCTGGATGCCGAGCCGATGGGCCAGCGGGGCGTAGATCTCGAGCGTCTCCGTGGCCTTCTTGCGCGCCTTCTCGGGCGGCACGAATCCCCACGTCCGCGCATTGTGGAGCCGGTCGGCGAGCTTGATGAGCAGCACGCGGATGTCGCGCGACATCGCGACGATCATCTTGCGGACGGTCTCGGCCTGCGCGCTCTCGCCGTACTTGACCTTGTCGAGCTTGGTCACGCCGTCGACGAGCATGGCGACCTCGTCGCCGAACTCGGCGGTCAGCGCGTCGAGCGCGTACCCCGTGTCCTCGACGGTGTCGTGGAGGAGCGCCGCCGCGATCGCCTTGGGACCCAGACCGAGGTCGGCCAGGATCTGCGCGACGGCGAGCGGATGCGTGATGTACGGCTCGCCGCTCTGGCGGGTCTGCCCGGTGTGCGCGTTGTCGGCGACGGCGTACGCACGCTCGATGATCGACAGGTCGCCCTTGGGATGGTGCGTGCGTACCGTCCGCAGCAGCTGCTCGACGTCGTCGCGGCGAGCAGACCTCGAGAAGATCCGCGGGACGAGCCGGCGCAGCGAGGAGGTCTGGGCGGGAGGGACGGTCTCGGTCATCCGATCCCCTCCCCTCCGCTGGATCTCACAATCCTACGCCCGCGCCCGTCGCGGTCAGGCCGGTGTGCCCGCGAGCTCCCGTGCCGCCAGGACCCGCTCGTCGCGCGCCTTGACTGCCGGCTCGCCCTCACGGAGGAGCGAGTACAGGGGCGACGCGACGAAGATCGTCGAGTACGCGGCGACGATCGTTCCGACGAAGATCGAGAGTGACAGGTCGGTGAGCGTCTGAGCGCCCTGCCACACCACGCCGATGAAGAGGATCGCACCCGTCGGGAGGATCGCCACCACCGTCGTGTTGATGGACCGCACCAGCGTCTGGTTGACGGCGAGGTTGACGGACTCGCCGAACGTGCGGCCCGACACTTCTCCGTCTTCGCTCGTGTTCTCCCTGATCTTGTCGAACACGACGGTCGTGTCGTACAGCGCGTACGAGAGGATCGTCAGGAAGCCGATGACGGCGGCGGGCGAGATCTCGAACCCGAAGAGCGCGTACACGCCGATCGTGATGACGAGCACGTCGACCAGGCCGATGATGGCCGACACCGACATCTTCCACGTGCGGAAGTAGATCGCGAGGATGAGGAAGGTCAGAGCGAGGAAGATCGCAAGACCCCACAGCGACGTGCGGGTGACGTCGGCGCCCCAGCTGGGCCCGATGAACGAGTAGCTGACCTCGGACTCGGGCACGTCGTAAGCCGCCGCGAGGGCCGCCGAGACCTCACGGCTCTCGGCATCCGTCATCTGGTCGGTCTGCACGCGCACCGCGTCCTGGCCGATCGTGACGACCTTCGTCGTCGCGTCGGGGACCACCGACTGCACGGCCTCGGTGGCGATCAGCTGGTCTGCGCTCTCCACCCCGTTGACGGTGAACTGGGACCCGCCGGTGAACTCGATCGAGAACTGCGGCGGCTTCACGAAGAGCACCAGCGCCGAGCCGATCACCAGGACCGCGGCGATGAGGAACCACAGGCGACGCCGCCCGATGAAAGGGAAGGAGGTCTTGCCTGTGTAGAGGTCGTTTCCGAACTGGCTCATGGAGCGCATCAGTCGTCTCCCTCCTTGGCGGTCGTGCCGGGTCTCTTCTTGTCGGAGGTCGACGCCGCGGCGAGCTCCGCCTGCTTGCGCTCGGCGATCGTCTGGCGTCGGGCGGCTTCGCTGCGGGACTTGACCGCGCGCCGGCCGGCGGCCGTGGTCGCCGTGGCGGCGACGGGCTCACGGAACTGCGCGCGCCCGCGGTAGACGGCTCCGAGCGCGGTCGGGTCGAGACCCGACAGCGGGTGCCCGCTTCCGAAGAACCTCGTGCGTGCCAGGAGCTGCATGACCGGGTGGGTGAACAGGATGAAGATGAGCACGTCGATCGCCGTCGTGAGGCCGAGCGTGAACGCGAAGCCCTTCACGGTGGCGTCGGCGAGGATGTACAGCACGACGGCGGCCAGGATATTGATCGACTTCGAGATGTAGATCGTGCGCTTGGCGCGGCCCCAGCCGTCCTCGACGGCGCTCGTGATCGACTTGCCGTCGCGCAGCTCGTCTCGGATGCGCTCGAAGTAGACGATGAACGAGTCCGCCGTGAAACCGATCGTCACGATGAGACCCGCGACGCCGGCGAGCGACAGGCGGAAGCCCATGCGCCACGCGAGGATGCAGAGCGTGAGATAGGTAAGGACGGCCATCACCGCGAGCGACGCGATGATCACGAAGCCGAGCGCGCGATAGACGATCAGCGAGTAGACCGCGACGAGCGCGAGACCGATGAGACCCGCGATGAGGCCGATCTGGAGCTGCTGGGAGCCCAGCGTGGCCGAAATCGAGTTGGAGCTCTCGACGCTGAAGCTCAGCGGCAGCGCACCGTACTTGAGCTGGTCGGCGAGGACCTTGGAGGTCTCCTGCGTGAAGCTTCCGGTGATGCTCGGGTCTCCGCCGAGGATGACGGCGTTCATCGACGGCGCCGAGAGCACGTACCCGTCGAGCACGAAGGCGAACTGGTTCAGCGGCGGCTCGGCGCCGTAGAGGCGCTGGCTGATCTCGCCGAAGATGCGCGTGCCCTCTTCGTCGAAGCGGAGGTTGACCGCCCACAGGCCGTTCTGCTGCTGCAGGCCGAAGGTGGCGTCGTCGATCGACGATCCGTCGAGCTCGACCGGGCCGAGGATGTACTTGTACGCACCGTCGGCATCGCAGGTGATGAGCGGCTGGTCGGTCGGGGCGTCGGCAGGGTCGTTCGACGGGTTCGCGCAGTCGTAGGCGAGGAACTCGGCCTGCAGCTTGGGCGTGATCCACGCGACGTCGCTGCCGTCGGTGGGCTCGGCCGTCGGCGTCGCCTGCAGCGTCGGGTCGGGCGTCGGGAACGGCGTCTCCTTGCCGTCCTCGCCGACGAACGACGTCACGGGCGAGCCGGTGTAGAGCACCGACCGCAGCTGCAGCTGCGCGGAGGCCTCGATGCGGTTGCGGGTCTCCTCATCGGCCTGTCCGGGGATCTGCACGACGATCTGGTTGCCCGCCTGCGTGGTGACGTCCGCCTCGCCGACGCCCGAGGCGTCGACGCGCTGGCGGATGATCGTGACCGCCTGGTTCATCTGCTCCTCGGACGGCGACGCGCCGTCCTCGGTCTGCGCCTCGAGCACGATCTGCGTGCCGCCCTGGAGGTCGAGCGCGAGCTCGGGGGTCCAGGAGCTCTGCTGGAACACGTAGACGCCGAGCGCGTTGATCGCGGCGAGGAGCGCCGTGATGACGAGGAGACCGGTCAGCGCGCGCCACGCATGCCGGACGGGAGTGGAAGTCGCCACTGATTCCGCTTTCTGGAAGGCAGCCCGAACGGGCCGGTGGTCAGGCCTGGGGCTTGGTGCCGGGCTCGGCGTCCGGGTCGGCGGCGTCGGCCGCCTCGCCCGTGGCGTGGGTGTCATCGGCCGGTGCGAACTCGTCGGCCGCCGGAGCGACGGCGGGGGTGGTCGCCTCCGGAACGAAGTCGTCCTCGGTCTGGACGTCGTCGGTCGGCGCCACGATGCGCAGGATGGCCTGGCTGTGGACCTTGATGTCGACGCCGGGCGCGATCTCGACGATCGCCGGCTGGTCGAGGTTGTCGGCGTCGTACGAGACGATCGTGCCGTACAGCCCGCCCTGCAGCAGCACCTCGGCGCCGGGCACCGTGTTGCGCGCGCGCTCCTCCTGCTCGAGCTTCTGCTTCGCCATCCGACGGCGCGAGCTCCAGAACATGAAGACCAGGAGCACGACCAGCAGGATGATGAGGCCGTAGTTGGTGAAGAAGTCGTTCATGGAGGTGAGGTGACCTTTCGGGTCAGGCGCGCACCAGGGCGGCGCTGCCTGTGAGAAGGAGGGTGGGCGAAAGCCTCCAGCGATTATAGGTCATCGAAGTCGAGCACCGATTCGACGGGCCGGGCGCCCAGATGCGCATACGCCTCGGGCGTCGCGACGCGCCCGCGCGGCGTGCGCCCCATGAATCCGATGCGCACGAGGTAGGGCTCGACGACCGACTCGATCGTGTCGGCCTCTTCCCCGACGGCCACGGCCAGCGTCCCGAGTCCGACCGGGCCGCCGCGGAACCGACGCACGAGCGCGTCGAGCACCGCCCGGTCGAGCCGGTCGAGGCCGATCGCGTCGACGTCGTAGAGCTCGAGGGCCGCATCGACGATTCGGGCGTCGGCCGCCTTGCCGTCGCCGTGCACGATGAGGTAGTCGCGGACGCGCCGGAGAAGGCGGTTCGCGATGCGCGGTGTGCCTCGCGAGCGGCGGGCGATCTCGGCGCGCGGCTCGCCGGGGACCGACACGCCGAGCATGACGGCCGAGCGCTCGATGACCCGCTCCAGCTCTTCGGGCTCGTAGTACTCGAGGTGCGCGGTGAAGCCGAACCGGTCGCGCAGCGGGTTGGGCAGCAGTCCCGAGCGGGTGGTGGCGCCGACGAGGGTGAACGGAGCGAGATCCAGCGGGATGCTGGTCGCGCCGGCGCCCTTGCCGACCATGATGTCGATGCGGAAGTCCTCCATCGCGAGGTACAGCATCTCTTCGGCTGACCTGGCCATGCGGTGGATCTCGTCGATGAACAGCACCTCGCCCGGCGTGAGGCTCGACAGCAGGGCCGCGAGGTCGCCGGCGTGCTGGATCGCGGGACCGCTCGACAGGCGCAGCGGCCTCCCGCTCTCGTGCGCCACGATCATCGCGAGGGTGGTCTTGCCCAGCCCGGGCGGACCGGAGAGCAGGATGTGGTCGGGTGGACGCTGCTGGATGCGCGCCGCATCGAGGAGCAGCTGCAGCTGGCCGCGCACCTTCTGCTGACCGACGAACTCGGCGAGCGAGGTCGGGCGCAGGGCTCCTTCGATCGCGAGCTCGGTCTCGTCGACGGGCTCGGCGGCGTCGCGGAACTCATCCACCGACGGGCTCCTTGCGCGCGGGCCCGAGCACCGAGAGCGTGAGGCGCAGCAGCGCGGGCACCGATGCGGCCTCGGACGCGGAGGCGTCGGCGGCGACCGACTCGACGGCTTCGGCGGCAACGCGCTCCGACCAGCCGAGGCCGACCAGGGCCTGCACGACCTGTGCGGGGACGGCGGGCGAGACGTCCGCTCGACCCGCGACGGCAGGACGCGAAGCCACGATCTTGCCGGCGAGCTGCACGACGATGAGCTTCGCCGTCTTCGGGCCGATGCCCGAGACGCGACGGAACGGCGCATCGTCGTCGGCGCCGACCGCGTCGGCGATCTGCGCGACGGTGAGGGTCGCGAGAACGCCCAGAGCGGACTTCGGACCGACGCCGGTGACGCCCAGCAGCTGCGTGAAGACCACCAGCTCCTCACGGTCTTCGAAGCCGAAAAGGGAGAGCGCGTCCTCGCGCACGATGAGAGTGGTGTGCAGCATGATCGGCTCGCCGACGTGCGCGGCGTGCGCGATCTGGGGCGTGACGGCCACGGTGAGGCCCACGCCGCCGACCTCGATCACGACGGAATCCGGCGCGACGTGCACGACGGTGCCCCGCAGTGAGGAGATCATGGTTCGAGCCTACGGCCGTGTTCGGACGTTTGTTCGAGCGACACGCTCAGCGGCTACCTGCAGCTTCAGCGTCGGGCGAGGCGCTCCGCGTCGGCCCACGCGCGCTGCGCCGGGGTCAGCGGACCGGATGCGGCGGAGGCGGCGCGTCCGCCGCGCCACGCGTGGCAGAGGGCCAGAGCCAGCGCGTCCGCCGCATCGGCGGGCTGCGGCAATTCGTCGAGGCGGAGCACGCGGGCGACCATCGTCTGCACCTGGCGCTTGTCGGCCGCGCCGTAGCCGGTCACGGCGGCCTTCACCTCGGACGGCGTGTGCGTCGCGGCGGGGAGGCCGCGCTCGCCGGCGACGAGCAGAGCGATGCCGCTCGCCTGCGCCGTGCCCATCACGGTCTGCCGGTTGTGCTGTGCGAAGACGCGCTCGACGGCGACCACCTGTGGAGCGTGCTCGTCGATCACGGCACGGAGCCCCGCGGCGATGAGCGCCAGGCGCTGCTCGATGGCCGCATCCGGATGCGAGCGGACGACACCCACGTGGACGAGGCGGGCGGAGCGGTCGGGTGCGACGTCGACGACCCCCACGCCGCACCGGGTGAGTCCCGGGTCGACGCCCATGACGCGGAGCACGCCGCGAGAGGAAGGGGAGGCCACTCCCCCACGCTAGGCGCGCCCGGGCGGCCCGGGGTCCAGGCGCGCCACGGGTCGCGGACTACTCGTCGTTCTCGAGCTCTGCCTGCACGTCTGCGCTCAGGTCGAAGTTGCTGAACACGTTCTGGACGTCGTCGCTGTCTTCGAGGGCGTCGATGAGACGGAAGATCTTGCGCGCCGTGTCGGCGTCGATCTCGACCTTGAGGTTCGGCACGAACTCGACGTCGGCGGACTCGTACTCGATGCCGGCGTCCTGCAGGGCGCTGCGCACCGTGACGAGATCGGTCGCCTCGGTGATCACCTCGAATCCCTCGGCGTGCGGCTCCACCTCTTCGGCGCCGGCCTCGAGGACCGCCATCATGACGTCGTCCTCGCTCGTGCCCTCACCGGACACGACGATGACGCCCTTGCGCGTGAAGTTGTACGCCACGCTGCCGGGATCGGCGAGTGTGCCGCCGTTGCGGGTGAGCGCGGTGCGCACCTCGGCCGCGGCGCGGTTCTTGTTGTCGGTGAGGCACTCGATCATCAGCGCGACGCCGTTGGGGCCGTAGCCCTCGTACATGATCGACGAGTACTCCACCGACTCGCCGCCGATGCCGGCGCCCCGCTTGATGGCGCGGTCGATGTTGTCCTTGGGGACCGAGGTCTTCTTCGCCTTGAGGACGGCGTCGAACAGCGTCGGATTGCCCTGCAGGTCGGGGCCGCCCAGCTTCGCCGCGACCTCGATGTTCTTGATGAGCTTCGCCCACGACTTGGCGCGGCGTGCGTCGATGACGGCCTTCTTGTGCTTGGTCGTCGCCCACTTGGAATGCCCGGACATACTTCTCCTGATCAGCTCGCGGTGGTCGGCGGGTCCGACCGCGGCATCGCGCGTCGGGGCTGCGCCACCGGCTGACCATTCTAAACCTGTGGGCTCGGCGCGTGCGGCGGGGCGAGCGGGTCAGCCGGCGATCCTGCGCAGGGTGCGGAGGTTGCGGTTCGTCGTCCGCGGTTTGTATGCGGCCTTCGCGAGCAGCCTCGCGAACGGCGTGTCGACGGTCGTGCCCTTCACGGGGTTCCAGTACACGACACCCGGACCGGGCGCGACGGGGTCGGCCGCGGCATCCATCGCCTCGGCGGCCGCCACCAGCTCGTCGCGCGTCGCCTGGTCGACGCAGAAGATCACCCACGGCTGGCGTGAGGCATCGTCCTCGTCGAAGGGGAAGGCGTCCGCGGCCGCCCTCAGCTCGTCCTCGGTGACGAGGACGATCCACGCGTCGTAGCCGAACCTCCCGCGCAGCGCCTTCTCGATCGAGATCTTGAGCTTCGCTCGAGCGGATGCCGCGGCATCCGTCTCGAAGATGACATTGCCGCTCGCTAGCACGGTGCGAACGGCGCGGAAACCCAGGTCGGTGAACACGGGCGCGAGCTCCGCACTGCGGATGGTGATGCCGCCGACGTTGACGCCGCGCAGCAGCGCGATCCAGGTCGTCGTCATCGGATCAGAGGGCGAACTCGAACCCGAACCGCGATGAGAGCAGCGCGACGAGGTCGCGCGGCACCTTGGTGAGGTACGCGGGCGCCGGAGCGAGCGTCTCGGGCGATCCGATGAACGGGAAGTACACCGGCCCCTCCGTCAGGGCCTCGACCTCGTCGCGCACCGCCACGATCTCTCCGCCGATCCGCCGGAGACCGGACAGCGTGATGGGACTCGCGAGTCGCAGGGTGTCGCTGACGGGCATGCGCCAATGCGGAAGCTCGTCGCCGCGGCGCGTGCGGGTCTCTTCGCCGAGGGGTCCCAGGACGCGTCCCCATGCCCCGATGCCGGGGATGGGCAGCGTGCGGTCCCAGACGAAAAGGGTGTCCCCGGGCTCGGTGTAGCCGACGAGCTCGTGAGACCACTCGAACCGACGATCGTCCTGCGACTTCGGGGCCGAGAGCGCGTCGCCCACGATCCCCTTCGATGGGGCGATCATCCAGTAGCGCTCCTCGGGATGCTCGCGCCACCAGTCGTTGATCGTCATGCGACCGAATCTAACCTGATGCGACTGCCCGCGTCATGCCCGTTGCACCGTCTCGAGGAAGAGCCTATGGAAGCGGTGCTCGCCCGACACCTCGGGATGGAACGCCGTCGCGAGCAGACTCCCCTGCCTCACCGCGACGATCCGCCCGTCGTCGAGCTGGGCGAGCCGTTCGACGCCGGGGCCGGCTTCCTCGACGAGCGGTGCCCGGATGAAGACGGCGTGCACGGGCTCCGCGCCGAGCGCGGGCACCGCCAGGTCGGTCTCGAACGAGTCCACCTGGCTGCCGAAGGCGTTCCGCCGGACGGTGACGTCGAGTCCGCCGAAGGTCTGCTGCCCCTCGATGCCGTCGGTGATGCGGTCGGCCAGCAGGATCATCCCGGCGCACGTGCCGTACACCGGCATCCCTGCGGCGATGGCGTCGCGGACGGGCTCGCGCATGCCGAACGCGCGCGAGAGCTTGTCGATGACGCTGGACTCCCCGCCCGGAACGACGAGCCCGTCGACCGCCGCGAGCTCGACGGGCCGGCGCACGAGGGAGACCTCGGCGCCGAGCCCGGAGAGCACGCGCGCATGCTCGCGGACGTCGCCCTGGAGAGCCAGGACACCGACGTGGGGACGGTGGGTCGACACGACGGTGCGGTCTACCAGCCGCGCTCGGCCAGGCGGTGCGGGGCCGGGAGATCGGACACGTTGATGCCGACCATCGCCTCGCCGAGGCCGCGCGAGACATCGGCGATGACCTTGGCGTCGTCGTAGAAGGTCGTCGCCTTGACGATCGCGGCGGCGCGCTGCGCGGGGTTTCCAGACTTGAAGATGCCCGACCCGACGAAGACGCCGTCGGCGCCCATCTGCATCATCATGGCGGCGTCGGCGGGGGTGGCCACACCGCCGGCGACGAACAGGACGACGGGCAGTTTGCCGGTCTCCGCGACCTCGGCGACGAGCTCATACGGGGCCTGCAGCTCCTTCGCCGCCACGTAGAGCTCGTCCTTCGTCATGGACTTCAGCAGGTTGATCTCGCTCGTGATCTTGCGGATGTGCTTCGTGGCCTCCGAGACGTCGCCCGTGCCTGCCTCGCCCTTGGAGCGGATCATGGCCGCACCCTCGTTGATGCGGCGGAGCGCCTCACCGAGGTTGGTCGCGCCGCAGACGAAGGGGACGGTGAAGCCCCACTTGTCGATGTGGTTGACGTAGTCGGCCGGCGACAGGACCTCGGACTCGTCGATGTAATCGACGCCGAGTTCCTGCAGCACCTGCGCCTCGACGAAGTGCCCGATGCGCGCCTTCGCCATCACCGGGATCGAGACAGCCTCGATGATGCCGTCGATCATGTCGGGGTCGCTCATGCGCGACACGCCGCCCTGGGCGCGGATGTCGGCGGGCACGCGCTCGAGCGCCATGACGGCGACGGCGCCGGCGTCTTCGGCGATCTTCGCCTGCTCGACGGTGACGACGTCCATGATGACGCCGCCCTTGAGCATCTCGGCGAGGCCGCGCTTGACGCGACCGGTGCCCGTGTCGACTGTGCTCACAAGGAATCCCTTCGGTGGGCCGCGCGCGGCGGCGCGACGCAGAATGTCAGATCGGGTATTGACCTAGGCCAAAAGATATCATGTACCGCGTCCTAGACTCGATCGACGAAGGGCGGTGCCATGGACCTCGAGATCACCGGCCGATCCGCATCGGAGATCGCCGACAGCCTGCGTTCCCTCATCGAACGCGGCACCCTTCGTCCCGGAGACGCACTCCCCTCTGTCCGGTCGCTCGCCGACGACCTCGGCGTCAACCGCAACACCGCCGTCGCCGCGTACCGCCAGCTCGCGCAGGCCGGCATGGTGGTCACGCGCGGCCGGGGCGGCACGCTCGTCGCCGACCACGCCGTCGTGGCGCAGGAGGGCTTCGCTGCCGACAGCGTGCTGCGCGACGTCGGGACGGGAAACCCCGATCCCGACCTCATCCCCGGGCTCGAACAGGCGCTCGCCTCAGCCGCCGGCCGACCGGTGCTGTACGGCGAGCCCGTGATCGACCGCGAGCTCGAGGCATGGGCGCACGGATGGATGACGGAGGGGCTCGGGCCCGCGGCATCCGCTCGCCTCACCATCACGAGCGGCGCCGCCGATGCCGTGGAGCGGCTGCTCGCGCAGGCGCTCACCCGCGACGACGCGGTGGCGCTGGAGGACCCGTGCTTCCTCGCGAGCATCCACACCGTGCGCCTCGGCGGCTACCGCCCCGTGCCCGTGCCCGTGGACGACGAGGGCATGACGGTCGAGGGGCTGCGCCGGGCGCTCGACGAGGGCGTCCGCGCCGTCGTGTGCACGCCGCGGGCGCAGAACCCGACGGGCGCGAGCCTTTCGGAGCGGCGGGCGGCCGAGCTGCGTGAGCTGCTGCGCGACCACCCGTACGTCCTGGTGATCGAGGACGACCACTTCTCGATGCTCTCGCGGCGGCCCTACCACTCGCTGATCGGGCCCGACCACCGCCGCTGGGCGCTCGTGCGGTCCGTGTCGAAGTTCCTCGGACCCGACATGTGCCTCGCCGTGACGGCATCCGATCCCGAGACGGCCGAGCGGCTGGCGATGCGCCTCACGCCGGGCACGACCTGGGTGAGCCACCTCCTGCAGCGGCTCGTGCACGCGCTGGTGACGGATGCCGGCACCGCGGCGGCCATCGCGGACGCCGGCGCGCACTACGCCGAGCGCAACGCCGCCTTCGCCGAGCGCCTGAACGCGCACGGCGTGCCGGCGGAGGCCGGCGACGGCCTGAACCTCTGGGTCCCCCTCCCGGTCCCCGCGCGATCCGTCTCGGAGCAGCTGATGCGCCGCGGGTGGCTCGCGCGCACCGGCGACGAGTTCGTGCTCGCGGTCGGCACGCCGTCGCAGCGGCTGCGGCTCACAGTGCACGATCTCGACGACGAGGACGCCGAGAAGCTCGCGGCCGACCTCGCCTCCGCGGTCCGCGCGGCGCGCGGGCGGCCCGTCCTCGCCGAGGTGGGATGATCGACCGGTGAAGATCCTCTCGATCCAGTCCGCGGTCGCCTACGGACACGTGGGCAACTCGGCCGCCGTCTTCCCCCTCCAGCGCATCGGCGTGGAGGTGCTGCCGGTCTACACGGTCAACTTCTCCAACCACACCGGGTACGGCGCGTGGCGCGGCCCGCTGATCAGCCCCGACGACGTCCGCGCTGTCATCCTCGGCATCGAGGAACGCGGTGTGTTCCCCGGGATCGACGTCGTGCTGTCGGGCTATCAGGGGGGCGAGGGCATCGCCGACGTGATCCTCGAGACGGTCGAGCGCGTCAAGGCGGCCAACCCGTCGGCGGTCTATTCGTGCGACCCGGTGATGGGCAACGCGAAGTCCGGGTGCTTCGTCGCGCCGGCGATCCCCATCCTGCTGCGTGACCGCGTGGTTCCCGCCGCCGACATCATCACTCCCAACCAGTTCGAGCTCGGGTTCCTCACCGGCACCGAGCCCGACACGCTCGAGTCCACCCTCGCGTCCGTCGAGCTCGTGCGCGGGACCGGCCCCCGCACCGTGCTCGTGACGAGTGTGGAGCGTCCCGACGCGCCGGCCGACACGATCGAGATGCTCGCCGTCGACGACTCCGGCGCTTGGATCGTCCAGACCCCGCGCATCCCGATGAAGGCCAACGGCTCGGGCGACGTCACCGCCGCGCTCTTCACAGCCCACTACCGGCGCACCGGCGGTCTCGCCGAGGCGCTCGCCCGCACGACCTCGAGCGTCTTCGACCTCCTCGAGCGCACGCATGCCTCGGGTGAGCGTGAGCTGCAGCTCGTCGAGTCGCAGGAGTCGTACGCGCACCCGCGGATGCAGTTCGACGTCCGTCAGGTCGCCTGAGCGAGCGGATGCCTCGGCCGAGGCATCCGCTCCGCGCCGTCAGGCGTGCCAGGCGTCCGCGACCGCGCGGCGCACGTCGCCGAGCAGCTGCGGCAGCGCCTTCGTGCGCGCGATGATCGGGAAGAAGTTCGCGTCGGACGACCAGCGGGGCACGACGTGCTGGTGCAGGTGCTCATCGACGCCGGCACCGGCGACGGCTCCTTGATTCATGCCGATGTTGAAGCCGTCGCAGCGTGAGACCCCGCGCAGGACGCGCATCGCCTGCTGCGTGAGCAGCCCGATCTCGGCGACCTCCTCGTCGGTCGCCTGGTCGAACGTCGCGATGTGCCGGTACGGGCACACCAGCAGATGTCCCGAGTTGTACGGGAACAGGTTGAGCAGCGCGTAGGCGGTGCGGCCGCGGGCCACGATCAGGCCGTCCTCGTCGGACTTGTGGGGCGCCTCGCAGAACGGGCACTCCTTGCGAAGCACCTCGGGTCCGGCCTGGATGTAGGCCATGCGGTGCGGGGTCCACAGGCGCTGGAAGCCGTCCGGCACGCCGGCGAGCTCTGCGGCGTCGACGAGCGCCGGATCGGGCGCCGCCTGCGGCGTGCCCGGCCCGGGCCCGTCGACGGAGGTCACGCCGAGGCCTCCGCTGCGGCCGCTGGGGTCGCCCCGAAGTCCTCCGCGGAGTTGACGAGCGTGTGGTCCGCGATCGCCTCGTGGATCCGGCGCACCGCATCGGCGATGGGAACGCCGTTCTCCTGCGAGCCGTCTCGGAACCGGAACGACACCGTGCCTGCGGACTGGTCCTGCGCGCCCGCGATGAGCTGCAGCGGCACCTTCTGCGTTGTGTGCGTGCGGATCTTCTTCTGCATGCGGTCGTCGCTGTGATCGAGCTCGGCACGGACGCCCTCGCTCCGCAGCTGCGCGATGACCTCGCCGAGGTAGTCGGCGAAGTCCTCCGCGACCGGGATGCCGACGACCTGCACGGGCGCGAGCCAGACGGGGAACGCGCCCGCGTAGTGCTCGAGCAGGATCGCGAAGAACCGCTCGATCGAGCCGAAGAGCGCGCGGTGGATCATGATCGGGCGCTTCTTCTGGCCGTCACGGTCGGTGAACTCCAGCTCGAAGCGCTCAGGCAGGTTGACGTCGACCTGGACGGTCGACAGCTGCCACGTGCGGCCGATCGCATCCTTCGTCTTGAGATCGATCTTGGGGCCGTAGAAGGCCGCCTCGCCGGGGACCTCGGTGACCTTGAGTCCGCTGGCGTTCGCGACGTTGCGCAGGGCGTTCGTCGAGTACTCCCAGAACTCGTCGGACCCGATCCACTTCTCCTTCTCGTCGTCGCGCATCGACAGCTCGAGCTCGAAGTC
This sequence comes from Microbacterium sp. HJ5, assembly GCF_054824025.1. Lineage (NCBI taxonomy): Bacteria > Bacillati > Actinomycetota > Actinomycetes > Micrococcales > Microbacteriaceae > Microbacterium > Microbacterium sp. HJ5. Next base: position 41,359 of record NZ_JSYE01000034.1, on the reverse strand, counting down.
CTCGAGGCCGAAGTCGCGCAGCATCGAGATGACGAACTCGAGGACGCGGGTGGTCTCCTCTTCGAGCTGCTCGGGCGTGACGAAGAGGTGGGAGTCGTCCTGCGTGAAGCCGCGCACGCGGGTGAGGCCGTGCAGGGCGCCGGACAGCTCGTTGCGGTAGACCGTGCCGTTCTCGGCGAGGCGCATCGGCAGGTCGCGGTAGCTGCGTGCACGCTCCTTGAAGATCAGGATGTGCATCGGGCAGTTCATCGGCTTCAGGTAGTAGTCCTGGCCGTGCTTGGTGATCTCGCCGTGCTCGTCGCGCTCCTCGTCCATCACGATGGGCGGGAACATCCCCTCCTTGTACGTGACGAGGTGATTCGACTGGAGGAAGAGGTCCTCCTTCGAGATGTGCGGCGTGTAGACGTAGGTGTAGCCTCCCTGGACGTGGCGGCGGCGCGCGTGCTGCTCCATCTCGCCGCGCACGATGCCGCCCCGCGGGTGCCACACCGACAGACCCGAGCCGATCTCGTCGGGGAACGAGAAGAGGTCGAGCTCCTTGCCGAGCTTGCGGTGGTCGCGCTTGGCGGCCTCTTCGAGACGCTGCTGGTAGCCGCGCAGCTCGTCCTTCGACGGCCAGGCGGTGCCGTAGATGCGCTGCAGCTGCGGGTTCTTCTCGCTTCCGCGCCAGTACGCGCCGGCCACGCGCTGGAGGGCCCAGCCGTTGCCGATCATGCGGGTGTTCGGAAGGTGAGGGCCGCGGCACAGATCCTTCCAGACCGTCTGGCCGTCGCGGTCGACGTTGTCGTAGATCGTCAGCTCGCCGGCGCCGACCTCGACCGAGGCGCCCTCGGTCTTCTCCGCGCCCCCGGCCTTGAGCCCGATGAGCTCGAGCTTGAAGGGCTCGTCGACGAGCTCGACGCGCGCCTCCTCGTCGGTGACGACGCGGCGGACGAAGCGCTGCCCCTCGCGGATGATGCGCTGCATCTCCTTGTCGATCGCCTTCACATCCTCGGGGGTGAAGGGGTGCTCGACGCCGAAGTCGTAGTAGAACCCGTCGGTGATCGGCGGGCCGATGCCGAGGTTCGCCTGCGGGTTGATCCGCTGGACCGCCTGCGCGAGCACGTGCGCGGCGGAGTGGCGGAGGATGTTCAGCCCGTCGGGGCTGTCGATGGTGACGGGCTCGACCTCGTCCGTGTCCTCCACGCGGGTGGCGAGGTCTCTGAGCTCGCCGTTCACGCGAAGGGCGACCACGGAGCGGTCGGGGAAAAGGGCGAAGCCGTCGGCGGGGTACGACACGTCAGTCACGGAAACTCTCCTGGAGGTGGCTCGGATCAAGGCTACTCAGCTTCGGACGCACCACGCGTCCTGCCCGCTCAGGCGCCGAGCGTTCGCGTGCCGGTCGTGGCGACCAGGGACGCGCGCAGCGACACGACGAGTTCCATGCGTCCGAGTCTATCCAGACCTTCGGGGCGTGACCGGGGCTACTCCACTGTGGACAGCGTGTACGCGCCCTCGGCGCAGCCCGTCAGGGTCGCGCCCGGCTCGCGGCGATCCCGCGAGCCGGGCCGCCGAGCCAGCGGGCCGCCGCGGCGATGATCAGGGCCGCCGGCACGGCCTTGGCGACGATGTACGCCCACGCCCACGCCGCGACCGCGAGATCCCACGTCATCACGAGGCACGCCGCAGCCTGAGCGACAAGGATCGCGAGGACGAACCCGGCCGCCAGCGTCCAGAACCGGTCGCCGGCGCGTGTCGCCACCCACCACGACACACCGAGCATCACGGGCACGAACACGAGGACCGGTGCGAGGGTCCAGACCTCGCGCCAGCGGGGCGCGGCGCACGACCAGCCGACCAGGGCGAGGAGGCCGGTGGGATCTGCGAGCGCCTGGACGGCGAGCAGAACGACCATGCTCACGAGCGCGACGAGAGGACGTCGGAGAGACCGCGTTGACACTCCATCGTGACAAAAGGGGCGAGGGGACGGCCTTCACAGAATCCGTCATCGCCCTCGGCAAGTCAAACCGGTGAGCGGATGCCGCGGGCTACGCTCGTGCGCATGAGACGGCGGCCTCTCGAGTCCGGCGCGATCGCGTCAGCGGGGTACGACGCGCAGCTCTCGGTCCTGGAGCTGGAGTTCACGTCCGGCGAGATCTACCGCTACTACGCGGTGCCGCCGTCGGTGCACCGCGGGCTCGTCGACGCCGAGAGCGCCGGCCGGTACTTCCGCGATCGCATCCGCGACGTCTACCCGGCCGAGCATCGCCATTGACGCGCGGCCGGAGACGACGAAACCCCCGGGCGACCGGGGGTTTCAGGTGGTGCGCGATACTGGGATCGAACCAGTGACCTCTTCCGTGTCAGGGAAGCGCGCTACCGCTGCGCCAATCGCGCCCGAAAGGGCTGTTCAGTTGATGAGTGGAGGTGGCGACGGGATTCGAACCCGTGTAAACGGCTTTGCAGGCCGGTGCCTAGCCGCTCGGCCACGCCACCGCGTGTGGTTTGACCCCACGTGCCGTGACTTCCTCGAGAGGAAATCCCTGCACTCGAGCGGATGACGAGACTCGAACTCGCGACCCTCACCTTGGCAAGGTGATGCGCTACCAACTGCGCTACATCCGCATTTCGTTCCCGGGTTTCGCACCCGGGCACTTGAACGACTTTAGCCCACGAATGGCGCAGTGCAAAACCGGGCGCGGCCCGCGCGTGTCTTCCCGATCCGGTCCGAGGCACGCCCCGGCATCCGGTAGTATCGAGTCTCGGCCCCCACGGGTCACGGGCGATTGGCGCAGTTGGTAGCGCGCTTCCTTCACACGGAAGAGGTCATCAGTTCGAGTCTGGTATCGCCCACCGAAAGAACCCCTGCCGCGGCGGGGGTTCCGTCGTTTCCACGACGGAACCGTTGCGTCCGCAACGAGCACGCCGGTGATCCGGTTCGCGCACGAGTGGGCCGACGCTGCATGAGGAACGTCTCATGCAGCGCCGATGTGAGCGGTAACCGCCTAGCATGGGCGCCAGATCCGCACGGAGGCGGGTCGACCGAACCTCCCGGGAAAGAGGGCACCGATGCCGTACTCCTCATCTCTCACCTCGCTGAAACCCCGACGCGGCCGCGCGGCCGCTCGCATTCTGACGATCGCCACCACGGGAGCGCTGGGCGTGGCCATGCTGGCGGCGTCGCCGGCCATGGCGCAGCTGCCGCAGCAGGCGGCCGCGACCGAGGTCACCGCCGGGGTCGGCGCAGCGGCCCAGGATGCCGCGCCTGCGGGCGCCGACGAGCAGTATGAGCGCTATGTCTTCGCGTCGTTCCACGGTGGCGACGACGGGGGGCGCAACGGCGAGCAGATCTGGATCAGCGCGTCCAAGGGGAACGATCCGCTCAACTGGTACGAGCTGAACTACGACGAGGGCACGTCCGTCTCGCAGCCGATCCTCCAGACGGTGAACCCGCCGCAGGGCCAGCAGGGTCTGCGCGACCCCTCTCTTATCAGGTCGGCCGACGGCGAGAGCTTCTACCTCCTCGCGACCGACCTCAAGACCTATCAGGACGGCCAGTCCTGGTCCTACCGCCAGTCGAAGGGCTCGCGCAACCTGGTCGTCTACGAGTCGGAGGACCTCGTCACCTGGTCCGAGCCGCGCTTCATCAAGGTCGAGGACGACCATGCGGGCAACGTCTGGGCGCCCGAGGCCTTCTACGACGAGAAGTCCGGCCAGTACATCGTCTTCTGGGCGTCGAACCTGTACCCCACCGACGACATCCAGAACAGGAACACGTCGCAGATCTCGTACAACCGCATCCGCGTCGCCACCACGAAGGACTTCGTGACCTTCAGCGAGCCGACCACGTGGGTGAACCTCGACCGCTCCACCGGACGGCAGGGCTGGGGCATGATCGACTCGACGATGATCGCGACCGATGACCGGATCTACCGTCTCACCAAGGACGAGAACGGCTTCCGGGTCCTCCTCCAGTACATCGACTCCCTCGACGACCTCTACGACACGTGGGGTGTCGAGGAGACGATCCCGTACGTGACGAACCGCAACCCGATCACGCCGCTGACGCAGAGCCCCAACGCGTGGACGATGGTGGGCAACCCCGACGGGTCCAGCAAGTGGCAGATCCCCGGCCTCACCGGCGGCAACCTGGAGGGCCCCCTCGTCTTCAAGGACAACGTCGAGGACATGTGGTACGTCTTCATCGACTACGCCTCCGGCGGAGGGTACGTGGCGTGGCGGTCCGACTCGATGGACAAGGCGCCGAACGAATGGGAGTACCTGGGTCAGTCCTGGTGCAACACCACCGGCCTCTCCCGCGACTGCACCGCACGGTCGGAGAGCTCGCCGTACTGGTCGTTGCCGGTCAGCCCGCGCCACGGCTCGGTTCTCCCCGTCACGCTCGAGGAGTGGGAGGGCGTGATGGCGCACTACAACTCCCCCGTTCACGTCGAGGCGTCGCTCGTCGATGCGGAGGGTGCTCCGGTCGCCGAGGACACCTGGGTCAATGAGGCTCCTCGCGTGAAGGTCGACTGGACGGACTTCAACGGCACGGGCCTGTCCCCGTCGTGGCTGCGGCTGATCGAAGGCCACAACGACGGCCCGCGCGTCGTCTCGCCCGACACCATCACCAGCGGGATCACGCAGGGCATGACGCTCCCGCTCGACGCGGCCGAGGGCACGAACTGGGCTCAGGTCGAGTACCGGGATGCCTCGCTCGGGGGCGACGCCGTGATGCTGTGGACCACGGATGCCGCGTACAAGCTCGACACGACGGACCCGGTCGTCGACGTGGAGGTCGACGAGTGGGAGCTGTCGGTCTCGGCGACCGACCCCGCGGCGTCGAACGGCTCCGAGGGCTCCGGCGTGGCGTCGTGCGAGGTTCGCGTCGACGATGGCGAGTGGACGCCGTGCGCCGCCACGACGACGCTCGAACCGTCGATCGTCGATCGCACGGTCACGGTGCGCGCGCTCGACAACGCCGGCAACGAGACGACGGAGACCGCCGTCGTGGAGGGGACCGGGCTCGTCTCGATCACCGTCGATCACCGCTGCGTCGGAGCCAGGGTCATGCAGCTCGTGACCCTGACGAACATCGAGGGTGCACCCGTCACCTCGACGGTCGAGACGGAGTACGGATCTCGTCCGGTCCCCTCGCTCGGCGAGGGCAAGAGCCGCTCGCAGCCTTTCGCGACGCGCTCGGAGAGCATCCCGTCCGGCGCCGTGACGGTCACGAGCACCGCGACGATCGACGGTGAGGAGCTGACTGTGGAGCGGAGCGTCGAGTACGCCGCCGCGAACTGCGGCTGAGCCCACGGTCGACGCGAGAAGGGGCGCGCCTCCGGTTTCACCGGGGGCGCGCCCCTTCTCGTTCGTCACACGTCGATCGTCCACCCGTAGCGGCGCTGGAGTGCGCCCGCGATCGTCGCGAAGCGGTCCCCGTCGAGGACGGCGGCCTCGCGACGCATTCCCGAGCGATGCACGCGGTAGATCTGCTCGACGTCCACCCAGGACGCGCGCCCCTGAGAATCCCACGCACCCGAGCCGAGCGCCAGATAGTCGCGATCGCCGTCATGGGACTTGCTGGTGAGTCTCACGGCGTACACCCGGTCGGCGTCCTCGCGCCCGATGATCAGCACCGGCCGGTCCTTGCCCCGTCCGTCGCGCTCGTCGTAGGGCACCCAGGTCCAGATGACCTCGCCCGCGTCGGGGTCGCCGTCGACATCGGGGGCGTAGGCGATGCGCAGATCGCCCGGGCCGGGCGGGACGATCTCGACGGTCGCCGTCTCGCCGCTTCGGCCGGGCTCGACACCCTCCGGGGCGACGCCGGGTGTGTCGCTCTTCGGCGGTGAGTCGGAGCGGAAGAGCTGCGCGAGACGCGTCAGCAGGCGGGGTCGTTCGGTCACGAGGTCACGATAACGAACGAGGAGGGGCGCCGCGGAGATCCGCGGCGCCCCTCCCCTGCTGTGCGAGACGACTCAGGCGCGCGTGCTCTCGAGCACGTAGCCCTCCTCGCCGTGCACGACGGTGTCGATGCCGGCGACCTCGTCCTCGTTCTTGACCCGGAACCCGATGGTCTTCTCGATCGCGAAGCCGATGACCCAGGCGAGCACGAAGGAGTAGGCGAGAACCGCCACGGCCGCGATGGCCTGGACGAGCAGCTGGGTGCCGTCACCGCCGGTGAACAAACCGGTGTTGGTGGCGAAGAAGCCCAGGTACAGCGTTCCGATGAGACCGCCCACGAGGTGGATGCCCACCACGTCGAGCGAGTCGTCGAAGCCCCACTTGAACTTGAGCTCGATCGCCAGGGCGCAGACCGCGCCGGCGATGAGGCCGAGCACGACGGCCCAGATCGGCGTCAGCGAGGCGCAGGCGGGGGTGATCGCGACGAGACCCGCGACCGCACCCGAGGCGGCGCCGACCGACGTGGGCTTGCCGTCCTTGATCTTCTCCACCACGAGCCACGCGAGCAGCGCCGCGGCCGGAGCCGCGATGGTGTTCACGAACGCGAGCGCCGCGGTGCCGTCGGCCGCCAGCTCGGAGCCGGCGTTGAAGCCGAACCAGCCGAACCACAGCAGTCCCGCGCCGAGCAGGACGAACGGCGGGTTGTGGGGGACGTGCACGCCCTTCTGGAATCCGACGCGCTTGCCGAGGACCAGGGCGAGCGCGAGGGCTGCGGCACCGGCGTTGATGTGCACTGCGGTACCACCGGCGAAGTCGATCGCGCCGAGGCCGAACCACTCCTGCATGCCGTACGTGATCCAGCCGCCGTAGGCGAAGCTGCCGTCCTCGGCGAGGCCGAAGTTGAACACCCAGCTGGCGACCGGGAAGTAGACGATCGTCGCCCAGATCGCGGCGAAGATGAGCCACGAGCCGAACTTCGCGCGGTCGGCGATGGCGCCGGACACGAGCGCGACGGTCAGGATCGCGAACGTGGCCTGGAAGGCGACGAAGGCCAGGGGCGGGAAGGCGGAGCCTTCGGGAACCTCGATGAGCGCCGAGAGCCCGATGTTGTTCCAGTCGATCGACCACGGTGCGACGAGGCCCTCAGAACCGGGGAACGCGATCGCGTAGCCGTAGACGACCCACAGGACGCCGATCAGGCCGAGGGCGCCGAAGCTGAGCATCATCATGCTGATGACGCTCTTCGCCTTGACGAGTCCGCCGTAGAAGAACGCGAGTCCGGGCGTCATCAGCAGCACGAGCGCCGCGCATATCAGGATGAATGCGGTGTTGCCTTGATCCATCTCGGGGTGAACCTCTCTGCAGGGACGCAGGTATAGCGTCGGGTTCCCCCAGTGTCGCGACGGCCCGTTTCCGCCGCGGTTCATCCTGTGTTTCCCGCTGGTTACACGACGCGCGTACGCGTAAACATCGTGTTTCGCGCCGACGGGCGGGTGCCGTGAATCAGGCCAGAGTCGAGGCCACGAGGCGCGAGATCGCTCGCAGGTACTTCTTGCGGTAGCCGCCGGCGAGCATCTCCTCGGGGAACACGAGGTCGAGCGAGACGCCCGTCGCGCGGATCGGAAGCTCGGCGTCGTACACGCGGTCGATGAACGCGACGAAGCGCAGCGCCGCCGACTGGTCCTCGAACGGCGCGACATCGCGGAGGCCGACCGCGGTCAGCCCCTCGAGCAGCCGGATGTAGCGCGACGGGTGCACGCGCGCGAGATGGGCCACCAGGTCGCCGAACACGTCGTCGGAGGCAAGGCCCGAGGCCGCGGCATCCGCCATCGCCGCCTCGTACTGCGGATCGGTGAGCACCGCCGCGTGGCCGTCGACCGCACGATGACGGTAGTCGGTGCCATCGATGCGGATGGTCTGGAAGCTCGAGGCCATCGCGTGGATCTCGCGGAGGAAGTCCTGGGCGGCGAAGCGCCCCTCGCCCAGGGCGTTGGGCGGAGTGTTCGATGTCGCGGCCAGGCGGGTGCCCGACGAGACCAGCTCCCCCAGCAGACGCGTCATGACCATCGTGTCGCCCGGGTCGTCGAGCTCGAACTCGTCGATGCACAGCAGGTCGGCGCCGCGGAAGAGCTCGACGGTGTTCTGGTAGCCGAGGGCCCCCACGAGGGCGGTGTACTCGATGAACGAGCCGAAGTACTTCCGCCGGGCGGGCAGCGCGTGGTAGATCGACGCCAGCAGGTGGGTCTTGCCCACGCCGAAGCCGCCGTCGAGGTAGACGCCCGGCTTGAGCTCCGGACGCTTCGCCTTGCGGAAGAAGCCGCCCTTCGCGGGCTGCCCGGCGCCCGAGAACGCGATCAGGAGGTCTTTCGCCTGCTGCTGCGAGGGGAACGCGGGATCGGCGCAGTAGGTGTCGAACGTGGCGTCGGCGAACTGGGGCGGCGGGACGAGGGCCGCGACCATCTCGGCGCCCGCGAGCTGCGGCGTGCGCTCCACGAGGTGGACGATGCCGGTGCGGGCGGTGGAGACGGTCATGCGGATCCTGTGTCGGAGTCTTACGGGAAGAGGACGGGTCCGCGTGCGGGAATCTAAGGTCGAAGCGGACGGTTCAACCCTAGTCGTCGCACTTCCGCGCCCCGACCCGAGGAGCACGCATGGCCATCGAGACCGACACGTCGTCCGCGAAGTTCGCCGAGTACGCAGAGCCGGGCCGGCTCGTGACCGGCGACTGGCTGCAGGAGCGTCTCGGCGCGCCGGGGCTCGTCGTCGTCGAGTCCGACGAGGACGTGCTGCTCTACGAGACCGGCCACATCCCCGGCGCGGTCAAGGTCGACTGGCACACCGAGCTGAACGACCCGGTCGTTCGCGACTACGTCGACGGCGCGGGTTTCGCCGCGCTGCTGAGCCGCAAGGGCATCGCGCGCGACGACACCGTCGTCATCTACGGCGACAAGAACAACTGGTGGGCCGCGTACGCGCTGTGGGTCTTCTCGCTCTTCGGCCACGAGGACGTGCGCCTTCTCGACGGCGGTCGGGACAAGTGGATCGCCGAGGGGCGGCCGATGACGACGGACCGCACCGAGCGTCCCGAGACGTCATATCCCCCCGTGGAACGGGACGATTCGACGCTCCGCGCGTACAAGGACGACGTCCTCGCCCATCTCGGCAGCCCGCTCATCGACGTCCGCTCGCCCGAGGAGTACGACGGCTCGCGCACCTCGGCGCCCGCCTACCCCGAGGAGGGCGCCCTGCGCGCCGGACACATCCCGACCGCGAGGAGCGTCCCGTGGGCGCGCGCGGTCGCGGAGGACGGCGGCTTCAAGACGCGCGCCGAGCTCGATGCGATCTACCGCGACGAGGTCGGCCTGAAGGACGGCGACTCCGTGGTGGCCTACTGCCGCATCGGCGAACGGTCCAGCCACACGTGGTTCGTGCTCAAGCACCTGCTCGGGTTCCACGACGTGCGCAACTACGACGGGTCGTGGACCGAGTGGGGCAGCGCCGTGCGCGTGCCGATCGTCGCGGGAGCGGAGCCCGGTGAGGTGCCCGCGCGCTGAGCCGCGGCATCCGGTCCCGTGAAAAGATGGCGGGGATGACCGATACCGCCCTTCCCCCGAGCCTCGCCGAGATCCGCGACGAGTTCCTCGAGCTGCCCGAGCCCGACCGGCTCCAGCTGCTGCTCGAGTTCTCGCAGGAGCTGCCGCCCGTGCCGGCCGAGTACGAGGGGCATCCGGAGCTCTACGAGCGCGTGGCCGAGTGCCAGTCCCCCGTGTTCATCGTGGTCGACGTCGACGAGGCCGGCGTGGTCGCGATGCACGCGACCGCTCCGGCCGAGGCGCCGACCACCCGTGGCTTCGCGAGCATCCTCGCGCAGGGCATCACGGGACTGACGGCCGACGAGGTCCTCGCGATCCCGGCCGACTTCCCGCAGAGCATCGGTCTCACCCGGGTCGTGTCGCCGCTGCGCGTCTCGGGCATGACGGGCATGCTCATGCGCGCCAAGCGTCAGGTGCGGGCGAAGACCTCGGCCTGACGCCCGGCACCGGGAAGACGGGGAGCGGATGCCTCGCCCCGGTCAGTCCTCTGCGGGCGCGGGCACTGCGCCCAGGTCGTGCGCGGTGAGCCACCGTCGGATGCGCGCGCTCCAGCGCTCCTGGTCGTAGTTCCACAGCTTGGTGTGCCGCGCGACCTCGAACACCTCGAGCTCGACGATGTCGGGTCTGGCCGTCACCAGATCGTGGGAGGCGTCGGAGGGCACGAAGCCGTCGTCGTCGCTGTGCAGGATGAGCATCGGATGCCGCAGCTCCCCCGCGCGCGCCACGACGTCGAGCCGATCGAAGGGGATGGCGCTGCCGGCGCGAGTGATCGGGGTGGCCCACTCGCTGCGCAGCGCGCCGATCGCCAAGCCGCTGACCGTCGGGGGCACCCGCATGAGGCGCGCCTGGTATTCGAGCACGATCCGCCAGTCGACCACGGGCGACTCGAGGATGAGGCCGGTGATCGTGTCGCGGTGCGCGGAGTTGAGCGAGACCTGGAGAGCGATCGCGCCGCCCATCGACCACCCCATGAGGATGATGCGCTTCGCGCCGCGCCGCCGGGCGAATCCGACCGCGGCGTCGACGTCGCGCCACTCGGTGGCGCCGAGCGTGTACGTGCCCGCGCGGCTGCGAGGAGCCTCGCCGTCGTTGCGATACGACACGACGAGGGACGTGATCCCCGCCTGGTGGAACAGCGGGACGGCGCGAAGGCACTCGGCTCGGGTCGTGCCGCGGCCGTGGACCTGGATGACCCACACGTCGCCGTCGCCCGCAGGGAAGAGCCACGCGGGGCACGGGCCGACCGAGGAGCCGATGAGCTCGGGGCTGAACGCGAGGTGCAGCTGCTCCGGCCGGTCGTAGTACCAGCCGCTGAAGGCCGCTTCCGGTGAGAGGCGCGCGTCCGATCCCACGTGCGTGAGCAGCTTCCGCTTCACGCTGGTCTCGCTCTCGGAAAGGACCGAGCCGAGCTTGACATACGCCTCGGTGCCGCTCGTGAACAGGCCGTAGCGCCCGGGCAGCTCGGTGTCCGGTGTTCGCGCGAGGGTGATCGTCTGCGCGGCGGTGTCGAGAGAAAGGATGCGGGTGTCCGGCAGCCGTACGGCGGGTGTGACGACCCGGCGGGCCATGTGCACCGAGGCGACCGCCATGGCGGAGAGCACGCCGGCCAGGGCCAGGCTGATCACAGTCAGCGCGGCCCGGATCCCGGCGAGGAGACTGGGTGATGCGCCGCCGTACGCGGCGCGCCTGGAGGCGACCATCGAGGCCTCACTCTAGTCTGTCCGCGTGGCTGAGCATCGTCCTCCCGCGGCTACCACGCCGTTCGCGCATGTGGCCGAGCAGGTGCGGGCGATCGAGTTCCGCGGAGACCTCTCGGTCCGCGAGATCCCGGCGCCCACAGGCCTGGCGGCCTTCGCGCTGGCGCTCGCGGGCGACGTGCGTCCGGAAGAGGAGGGCGTCGACTCCGCTTACGGGACGGGGCGCTTCATCCTGCTCCACGACCCGGACGAGCCGACTCAGTGGAACGGACCGTGGCGCATCGTGTGCTTCGCGCAGGCGCCCCTCGAGCCCGACATCGGCGTCGATCCGCTGCTGGCCGATGTGGCCTGGGCCTGGCTGACCGATGCGCTCGAATCGCGGCGCGCCGCTTTCCATTCAGCCTCCGGCACCGCCACGAAGACGCTCTCGAAGGGGTTCGGGACGCTGGCCGCAGAGGGCGATGGCGCACAGATCGAGCTGCGCGCCTCGTGGTCGCCGGAAGGCGAGATCGCGCCGCACGTGGAAGCATGGGCTGAGCTGGTGTGCATGCTCGCGGGTCTCCCGCCGGGCTCGGAAGGGATCGCAATGCTGGGTTCACGCAGGGCGACGCGTGACTGAATACGTCGTCATCGATCGCATCGAAGACCTGATCGACGCCTCGCGACGTCTGGCGGAAGGGTACGGACCCGTCGCCGTCGACGTCGAGCGGGCGTCCGGATTCCGGTACTCGCAGCGGGCCTATCTCATCCAGGTGTTCCGACGCGGAGCGGGGGTGTTCCTCTTCGACCCGCCGCCCATCGGCGACTTCAGTGCTCTGCAGGCCGCCATCGGCGACCAGGAGTGGGTGCTCCACGCGGCGAGCCAGGATCTGCCGTCGCTGCGCGAACTCGCGCTGGAGCCCGCCTCGATGTTCGACACCGAGCTCGCGGCTCGGCTCCTGGGCCATGACCGGGTCGGCCTCGGCGCCGTCGTGGAGGACACTCTCGGCATCTCGCTCGCGAAGGCTCACTCCGCGTCGGACTGGTCGACGAGGCCTCTCCCCCAGTCCTGGCTGGAATACGCCGCGCTCGACGTCGAGCACCTCGTCGACGTGCGCGACGCGCTGGTGGCCGAGCTCGAGGAGCAGGGCAAGACGGAGTTCGCCGAGGAGGAGTTCCGAGCGGTCCTCGACCGTGAGCCCAAGCCTCCGCGCGAGGAGCCGTGGCGCAGGCTCAGCGGCCTGCACACCGTGCGCGGGCGCAAGGCCCTCGCCGTGGCGCGCTCCCTCTGGACCGCGCGCGAGGACTACGCCCGCGAAGAGGACGTGGCGCCCGGGAGACTCGTTCCCGACCGTGCCCTCGTGGCGGCCGTGATCGCCGACCCGAAGTCCAAGCAGGACCTGGCCTCCGTGAAGGAGTTCACCGGACGGGCCAGCCGCTCTCAGCTCGATCGGTGGTGGGCGGCGTTCGAAGAGGGGCGCGCCTCGAAGGATCTCCCGCTCGAGCGCGCCACCGGCGGCGACACGCTTCCACCGCCCCGCGCGTGGCCCGACCGCAACCCCGAAGCGGATGCCCGTCTCAAGGCCGCGCGGCCGGCTGTCGAGCATCTCGCCGAAGACCTGCGCATGCCGACGGAGAACCTGCTGACCCCCGAGCTGCTGCGCCGCGTCGCGTGTGCTCCGCCCGAGCCGCTCACCGCGGCATCCGTCGGGGAAGCTCTGCTCGTGCTCGGTGCGCGCCGCTGGCAGATTGACCAGACCTCACAGGTGATCGCCGATGCCTTTGTGGGATCCGTGCAAGCGGCGTCGACGGCGTCCGAAACGGATTCGTAGGTTTCCCCCACCCGTTTTCTCGCGCGTTCCGGCGCGATCCTAGGCTGACGGCATCCCTATTTTTGGAGGCAGAGTGGCCGAGATCTCGGACGTCTTCTTCGTCGATGGAATGCGCACCCCCTTCGGGCGCGCCGGCGAGAAGGGCATGTACTGGAACACCCGAGCGGACGACCTCGCCGTGAAGGCGACGATCGGACTCATGGAGCGCAACCCCGGCGTTCCCAAGGACCGGATCGATGACGTCGCCATCGCCGCGACCAGTCAGACCGGCGACCAGGGGCTGACCCTCGGGCGCAGCGTCGCGATCCTCGCCGGGCTCCCCCAGTCGGTCCCCGGCTTCGCGATCGATCGCATGTGCGCGGGCGCGATGACGAGCGTCACGACGATGGCGGGCTCGATCGGCATGGGCATGTACGACGTGGCCCTCGCGGGCGGCGTGGAGCACATGGGGCACCACCCGATCGGCGGAAACGCCGACCCCAACCCGCGCTTCGTCGCCGAGAAGATGGTCGACCCCGGCGCGCTCAACATGGGCGTCACGGCCGAGCGCATCTTCGACCGCTTCCCGCACCTCACGAAGGAGCGCTCCGACCGCTACGGCATGCTGAGCCAGCACAAGGTGCAGGCCGCCTACGACGCCGGGAAGATCCAGCCCGACCTCGTGTCGGTCGCGATCAAGGATGCCGAGGGCTCGTGGGGCCTCGCCACTGAGGACGAGGGCCGCCGCCCCCAGACCACGATGGAAGACCTCGCGGCGCTGAAGACGCCCTTCCGGCCTCACGGTCGCGTCACGGCCGGCACTTCGTCGCCTCTGACCGACGGTGCCACGATGTCGCTGCTGGCCGGCGGCGGTGCGGTGAAGGAGCTCGGCCTCGCGCCGAAGATGAGGCTCGTCTCGTTCGCGTTCGCCGGCGTGCAGCCGGAGATCATGGGGATCGGCCCGATCCCGTCGACCGAGAAGGCGCTCAAGAAGGCCGGCCTGACCATCGACGACATCGGGCTGTTCGAGCTCAACGAGGCGTTCGCGATCCAGGTCATCTCGCTGCTCGACCACTTCGGCATCGCCGACGACGACCCGCGTGTGAACCCGTGGGGCGGCGCGATCGCCTTCGGGCACCCTCTCGCCGCCTCGGGCGTGCGGCTGATGATCCAGCTCGCGGCGCATTTCGCCGAGCGCCCCGATGTCCGCTACGGCCTCACCGCGATGTGCGTGGGGCTGGGTCAGGGCGGCTCGGTCATCTGGGAGAACCCCCACTACGACGGCAAGAAGAAGAAGTAGGAGCCCTCCGCAATGACGAACTACGACGAGATCGACTTCTCGCCGCTGAACGCCCTCGCCGACGGAGAGGTCGTCACGCACTCGCGCGTGCGCGACGTCCGGCTCGCCTCCGGCAGGGTGCTCGCGCTCATCACGCTCGACAACGGACGTGACCACACGCGGCCCAACACGCTCGGTCCCACGACGCTGACACAGCTCGGCGAGGTCCTCGACTCCCTGCGCACCCGCGCGTCGGCCGGCGAGATCCAGGCCGTCGCGGTCACGGGCAAGCAGTACATCCTCGCGGCCGGGGCCGACCTGTCCGACATCTCGCGCGTGGGATCGAAGGACAACGCACGCCTGATCGCACAGCTCGGCCACCACGTGTTCGGCAAGCTCGGATCGCTCGGCGTGCCCTCGTTCGCGTTCGTGAACGGGCTCGCGCTCGGCGGCGGTCTCGAGATCGCGCTCAACTCGACGTACCGGACGGTGGATGCCTCGGCCGCGGCGATCGCGCTCCCCGAGGTGTTCCTCGGCATCATCCCCGGGTGGGGTGGGGCATACCTCCTGCCGAACCTCATCGGCATCGAGAACGCGCTCGAGGTCGTGATCTCCAACCCGCTCAAGCAGAACCGCATGCTCAAGCCGCAGCAGGCGTTCGACTACGGCATCGTGGACGCGATCTTCCCCGCCGCGAATTACCTCGAGGACTCGCTCGCCTGGGCGGACGGCGTGCTCACCGGCAAGACGAAGGTGGACCGCAAGAACGAGCCCGGCAAGATCGAGCGCCTCACGAAGTGGCCGATCGCCGTCAAGGTGGCGCGCGGCATGCTCGAATCGAAGATCGGCACCGTGCCGACGTCTCCCTACAAGGCCCTCGAACTGCTCGACAAGGCGAAGGGCGGCACGAAGGCCGAAGCCTTCGCGCGTGAGGACGAGGCCCTCGCCGAGCTCGTCGCGGGCGACCAGTTCGCGGCGTCCATGTACGCGTTCGATCTCGTGCAGAAGCGCGCGAAGCGTCCTGTCGGCGCCCCCGACAGGGTGCTCGCCAAGAAGGTCACGAAGGTCGGCATCATCGGCGCCGGACTCATGGCGAGCCAGTTCGCGCTGCTCTTCGTGCGCAAGCTGCAGGTGCCCGTGCTCATCACCGACCTCGATCAGGCGCGTGTCGACAAGGGCGTGGCGTACATCCACGACGAGATCGGCAAGCTCGAGGCCAAGGGACGCCTCGACGCCGACAGCGCCAACAAGCTCCGTGCGCTGGTGACGGGCACGACCGACAAGAGCCTGTACGCGGACTGCGACTTCGTCATCGAGGCCGTGTTCGAAGAGGTCGGGGTCAAGCAGGCGGTCTTCGGCGAGATCGAGCAGATCGTCGCCGAGGACGCGATCCTCGCGACGAACACCTCCTCCCTGTCGGTCGAGGAGATCGGCGCGAAGCTCGCGCACCCCGAGCGCCTCGTCGGGTTCCACTTCTTCAACCCGGTGGCCGTCATGCCGCTCATCGAGATCGTGAAGACACCCCAGACGGCGGATGCCGCGCTCTCGACCGCATTCGTGGTCGCGAAGAACCTCGGAAAGAACGCGGTCCTCACCGCCGACGCGCCCGGGTTCGTGGTGAACCGCCTGCTCGCCAAGGTGATGGGCGAGGCGGCCCGTGCCGTCTACGAAGGCACCCCCGTCGTCGAGGTCGAGAAGGCGTTCGCGCCGCTCGGCCTGCCGATGGGCCCGTTCCAGCTCATCGATCTGGTGGGCTGGAAGGTCGCCGCCCACGTGCAGGACACGATGGTGCGCGCGTTCCCCGACCGGTTCTACGCGAACGAGAACTTCCACGCACTGGCGGAGCTCCCGGAGGTCGTCGAGAAGGACAAGGGCGGCCGTGTGACGGGCTGGACCAAGGCGGCCGAGAAGCTCCTCAAGCCCGCGGTGGGATCGTCCCCCGCCTCGGCGGCGACGATCCTGCAGCGGGTCCAGGACGGGCTCGCTCAGGAGATCAAGCTCATGCTGGACGAGGGCGTGGTCCCCGAGGTCGAGGACATCGACCTGTGCCTCATCCTCGGCGCCGGCTGGCCCTTCATCGACGGCGGCGCCTCGCCGTACCTCGATCGCGAGGGCGCCTCGGAGCGGGTGTTCAGCGACACCTTCCACCACCCGGTGATCAAGGGCATCGGCGGCTGACGCCCGGCCGACGCCGCCGACGCGTGAGGGCGGCTCCCTTCGGGGAACCGCCCTCACGCGTGCGTGGCGACCGGTACGGCCGTGGCGGTCAGCGCTGCTTCTCCTCGCTGCGGGCGAACGATCCGATCGTGGGGATCTCGCTCGTCGCGGCGCCGCGCGCCACGGGGATGCGGGTTCCCAGGACCTGCGCGACGACATCCTGCGCGATCTTGGCCGGCGTGAGCCCGGAGTCCTCGAGGATCTGCTCGCGACTGGCGTGATCGATGAACTCGTCGGGCACGCCGAGTTCATCCACGGCCGTGTCGACGCCGGCTTCGCGGAGCACCTGGCGCACGCGGGTGCCGATGCCGCCAACGCGGATGCCGTCCTCGATCGTGATCACCAGGCGGTGGGATGCCGCGAGCTCGACGATCGACCGCTGCACGGGCACCACCCACCGAGGGTCGACGACCGTCGCGCCGATGCCCTGGTCGCGCAGGCGCGCGGCGACGTCGACCGCGGTGTGCGCCATCGGGCCGATGCCGACGATCAGCACATCGTGGGCGTCCGAGCGAACGAGCACGTCGACGCCGTCGTCCAGGCGCTCCAATGCGGGGAGCTCGGGGCTCACGCCGCCCTTGGGGAACCGGATCACGGTCGGGGCGTCGTCGACGGCGACAGCCTCCTGCAGCTCTTCGCGCAGGCGCTCGGCGTCGCGGGGCACTGCGATGCGGATGTGCGGCACGAGCTGCAGCATGGCGAGGTCCCAGATGCCGTGGTGGCTCGGGCCGTCCGGGCCGGTGACGCCGGCGCGATCGAGCACGAAGGTGACGCCCGCGCGATGCAGCGCGACGTCCATGAGCACCTGGTCGAAGGCACGGTTCATGAAGGTCGCGTAGATCGCGACCACGGGGTGTAGGCCGCCGAACGCGAGACCGGCGGCCGAGGCGACGGCGTGCTGCTCGGCGATGCCCACGTCGTACACACGATCGGGGAACCGCTGCGCGAACGGCAGGAGACCGGTGGGCCGGAGCATCGCCGCCGTCATGGCGATGACGTCGTCGCGGCTCTCCCCCACCGAGACCAGCTCGTCGGCGAAGACGTCGGTCCACGCGGGTGCCCCGCCCGAGCCCCCGACCGTCTTGCCCGTCAGCGGGTCGATCTTGCCGACCGCGTGGAAGGCGTCGGCTTCGTCGTCGAGCGCCGGCTGATAGCCGCGGCCCTTCTCGGTGATCGCGTGCACGATGACCGGAGCGCCGTACTCCTTGGCGAGCTCGAGCGTCTCGATCAGCGTCGGCAGGTCGTGCCCGTCGACGGGACCGAGGTACTTGATGTCGAGATTCGAGTACAGCGCCGCGTTGTTGGTGAACCGTGAGAGGAAGCCGTGCGTTCCGCCGCGGACCCCCCGGTAGACCGCGCGCGCAGCAGGACCGAGCTTGCGGAACAGCGTGTCGGAGCCGCGGTGCAGGTTGCGGTACGTGTCGGCGGTGCGCACGCGATTGAGGTACCGCGCCATGCCCCCGATCGTCGGGGCGTAGGAGCGGCCGTTGTCGTTGACGACGATCACGAGGTTGCGGTCGTTGTCGTCGGAGATGTTGTTCAGCGCCTCCCACGTCATGCCGCCGGTGAGCGAACCGTCGCCGACGACCGCGACGACGTGCCGGTCCTTCCGGCCGGTGCGGGTGAGAGCGCGTGAGACGCCGTCGGCCCAGCTCAGCGAGCTCGACGCGTGCGAGGACTCGACGACGTCGTGCGGGCTCTCCGCGCGCTGCGGATAGCCGGCCAGTCCGCCGCGCGAGCGGAGGTTCGTGAAGTCCTGTCGCCCGGTGAGCAGCTTGTGCACGTACGACTGATGGCCGGTGTCGAAGATGAACGGGTCGTTCGGCGAGTCGAACACACGGTGCAGCGCGATGGTGAGCTCGACCACGCCGAGGTTGGGGCCGAGGTGGCCGCCTGTGCGTGAGACGTTCTCGATGAGGAAGGCGCGGACCTCGTCGGCCAGCTCCTGCAGCTCTGCAGTGCTCAGTGCGTCGAGATCGCGGGGTCCGGCAATGGACGACAGCAGCGACATCCCGGCTCCTTTCCGGCCCCGGAAGGGCCCTTCGAGTCTACCCGCGGCATGAAGGAGGGACCGGATGCTGCAGCATCCGGTCCCCCGTGAATCAGCTGTCAGACGAGCGAACGCAGCACGTACTGCAGGATGCCGCCGTTGCGGTAGTAGTCGGCCTCACCGGGCGTGTCGATCCGGACGACCGCGTCGAACTCGATGGTCTCCTTGCCGGGCGCCGAGAACTCGCTCGGCGCCGCCGTGACGCGGACCGTCTTGGGCGTGACGCCCTCGTTGAGCTGCTCGAGACCAGCGATCGAGACGATCTCGGTGCCGTCGAGGCCCAGCGACTCCCACGTCTTGCCGGCGGGGAACTGCAGCGGGACGACGCCCATGCCGATGAGGTTCGAGCGGTGGATGCGCTCGAAGCTCTCGGTGATCACGGCCTTCACGCCCAGCAGGCTCGTGCCCTTGGCCGCCCAGTCGCGCGACGAGCCCGAGCCGTACTCCTTGCCGCCGAAGATCACCAGGGGCGTGCCCGCCGCCTGGTAGTTCTGGCTCGCGTCGTAGATGAACGACTGCGGACCGCCCTCCTGCGTGAAGTCGCGCGTGAAGCCGCCCTCCACCACCGCGCCGTCGTTGACCGCGCTCACCAGCAGGTTCTTCAGGCGGATGTTGGCGAACGTGCCGCGGATCATGACCTCGTGGTTGCCGCGGCGCGAGCCGTAGGAGTTGAAGTCCTTCTGCGCGACGCCGTGCTCGGTGAGGTACTGAGCGGCGGGGGTGCCCGCCTTGATGTTGCCGGCCGGGCTGATGTGGTCGGTGGTGACCGAGTCGCCCAGCGTGGCGAGGACACGCGCCCCGGCGATGTCGGACACCGGGGTGAGCTCCATCTTCATGCCGTCGAAGTACGGCGCCTTGCGCACGTAGGTCGAGTCGGCGTCCCACTCGAACACCGGACCGGTGGGCGTCGGAAGGTTCTTCCAGCGCTCGTCGCCGTCGAACACGGTCGCGTACTGCTTGATGAACTGCTCGCGCGAGATGGACGAGTCGATGATCTCCTGCACCTCGTCGGGCGCCGGCCAGATGTCCTTGAGGAACACGTCGTTGCCGTCGAGGTCCTTGCCGAGGGGGTCGGTCTCGAAATCGAAGTTCATCGACCCGGCGAGGGCGTAGGCGACGACGAGCGGCGGCGACGCCAGGTAGTTCATCTTCACGTCGGGGCTGATGCGGCCCTCGAAGTTGCGGTTGCCCGACAGGACCGCCGTCACGGCGAGGTCGTGGTCGTTGATCGCGGCCGAGACCTCCTCGATGAGGGGTCCGGAGTTGCCGATGCAGATCGTGCAGCCATAGCCGACGGTGTAGAAGCCGATGTCCTCGAGGTCCTTGCCGAGGCCCGACTTCTCGTAGTAGTCGGTCACGACCTTTGAGCCGGGGCCGAGGGTCGTCTTGACCCACGGCTTGCGCTTGAGGCCCTTCTCGACCGCCTTGCGGGCGAGCAGGCCGGCGGCGATCATCACCGACGGGTTGGACGTGTTGGTGCACGACGTGATCGCGGCGAGCGTGACCGCGCCGTTGTCGAGGACATAGGACTCGCCCTCGGGCGTGGTCACGTCGACGGGCTGCGACCACTCGGCCGGGCTCCCGCTGTTGATGTGCACCTCGCGCGTCGTCGGCTCCTCCTCGCCGGGGACGGCGCCGGGGTCGGACGCCGGGAAGGAGTGCTTCGACTCGAGGTCGACGATGTCCTCCGACGTGCTCGCGGTGGCGTAGTTGAGGATGTCCTTCTCGAACTGCGCCTTCGACTCCGAAAGGAGGATGCGATCCTGCGGGCGCTTGGGGCCGGCGATGGAGGGGACGACCGTCGAGAGGTCGAGCTCCATGTACTCGCTGAACGTCGGCTCGACCGACGGGTCGTGCCAGAGCTTCTGCTCCTTGGCGTACGCCTCGACGAGGGCGACGGTCTGCTCGTCGCGGCCGGTCAGGCGCAGGTACTCGAGCGTGACGTCGTCGATGGGGAACATCGCCGCGGTCGACCCGAACTCGGGGCTCATGTTGCCGATCGTGGCGCGGTTGGCCAGCGGCACCGACGCGACGCCCGCGCCGTAGAACTCGACGAACTTGCCGACCACGCCGTGCTTGCGGAGCATGTCGGTGATGGTGAGCACGACGTCGGTCGCGGTGACCCCGGCGGGGATCGCCCC
This sequence comes from Microbacterium sp. HJ5, assembly GCF_054824025.1. NCBI lineage: Bacteria > Bacillati > Actinomycetota > Actinomycetes > Micrococcales > Microbacteriaceae > Microbacterium > Microbacterium sp. HJ5. The sequence goes on along the minus strand of NZ_JSYE01000034.1, from coordinate 20,709 downwards.
GGTGAGCTTGAAGCCGACGACACGTGGGATCAGCATCGACACGGGCTGGCCGAGCATCGCGGCCTCGGCCTCGATGCCGCCCACACCCCAGCCGAGGACGCCGAGGCCGTTGACCATGGTCGTGTGCGAGTCGGTGCCGACGCACGTGTCGGGGTAGGCGCGCAGTACGCCGTCGACGCTGCGGTCGTAGATCACCTTCGCGAGGTGCTCGATGTTGACCTGGTGGACGATGCCGGTGCCCGGCGGGACGACCTTGAAGTCGTCGAACGCACCCTGGCCCCAGCGGAGGAACTGGTACCGCTCGCCGTTGCGCTCGTACTCGATCTCGACGTTGCGCTCGAGGGCGTTCTCGGTGCCGAAGAGGTCGGCGATGACGGAGTGGTCGATGACCATCTCGGCGGGCGACAGCGGGTTGATGCGGTTCGGGTCGCCGCCGAGTGCGGTGACCGCCTCGCGCATCGTGGCGAGGTCGACGATGCAGGGCACGCCGGTGAAGTCCTGCATCACCACGCGCGCCGGCGTGAACTGGATCTCGGTGTCGGGCTCGGCGTCGGCATCCCACGACCCCAGCGCCTGGATCTGGGCCTTCGTCACGTTCGCGCCGTCCTCGGTGCGGAGCAGGTTCTCGAGCAGCACCTTGAGGCTGAACGGGAGCTTCTCGTGACCGTCGACGGTGTCGATGCGGAAGATCTCGTAGTCGGTGCTGCCGACCGTCAGGGTGCTCTTGGCACCGAAGCTGTCAACCGTGGACACGTCTGTCTCCTTCGTCGGCGGCGGGAGCGGGCCGGAGCCCGGCACTCTCCCCATCTTCCCCCGCCCTGGATCCCTCGGCTAGTGAGGATCACCTAATCCGCGGCGGGGTCAATTTATCTTGATATCAAGATAAATGTATCACTCCTGCGACGTGCCGCCCGCCCGGTCGCGATGCGGGTAGAGCGCGCGCACGGCGAGCCACGTGACGGCCACGAGCGGTGCGAACAGCGGAAGCCCCATGACGAGCTTGAGCGTGCCCAGAGCGGTGACGTTGTCGGCGAAGTAGAGCGGCAGCTGCACCAGCAGTCGCGCCGCGAACAGCGAGGCCCATGCGATGGCGAGCCAGAAGAAGACGCGTCGCTTGCGCTTGTCGGCGCGCCACGCGGTGCCCTCGCCCATGAGGAAACCGACGGCGAGCCCGATGAGCGACCAGCCGATGAGCGCCGATACCAGGAAGGCGGTGCCGTAGAGGGCGTTCGTGATGAAACCGGGGATGAAGTTGTTGGATGCTTCGCCCGTGAACGCCGCAAAGGCGGCTGCCACGCCGGCGGCGATGAGCCCGCCGATGGCCGCAGTGATCGGCTGCTTCGCGATGAGGCGCGCGATCGTGAAGATCGCGGCGATGCCGACCGACAGGCCCAGCGACAGCCAGAGGTCGCCGTCACCCGTCTCGGGATCGATCGTGACGGTGTAGACGACGATGAACACGAGTCCGGGAAGCACCGACTCCAGCACGCCGCGCCAGCCGCCCATGGCGGCCCACACGACATGGCCGGTCGACGCGCCGGCGGCGGGGTCGAGGCCCGCGCGCTTCGCGGCGCCGCCCAGCGCAGCGCCGAGCATCTCGGAAGCGGATGCCTCGGCCGCCGGCGGCGGGGTCAGATCGGGGCTGCGCTGCTCGTCGCCCGGCACCGCCGGTCGCGGTTCGTCGGTCACGCGACGCCCGGGGTGGCGGGCATCCGCAACGGGATGAGGTCGCGCGGCGGCATCGGCGAGCCGCCCCGCACGACGACGATGGAGCGGAAGAGGTCTTCGACTGCGGCGGCGGCCTCGACGTCGGAGGTGGCCGCGCCCCCGATCACGCCGCGCAGGAACCAGCGGGGCCCGTCCACGCCGACGAAGCGCGCGAGGCGCTTGCCCGCCGTGCCCTCGGGACCGGCGACGACGGGGACCTCGGCGAGGAGCTCGGGACCGAGGGGGCCCTCGCGCTCCTCGACGCGGCCGCCCTGCTGGCGGATCTGACCGCGGATCTGCTCGCGCGTCTCCGCCCACAGGCCGGCGGTGCGCGGAGCGGCGAACGGCTGCACCTGCAGCGTCGAGCCTGCGTAGTCGAGTCCGACCGCGACGATGCGCTTGGTCTGCTCCTCGACCTCGAGCCGCAGGTTCAGGCCCTCGCGGGGAAGGATCTTGATGCCGCCGAGGTCGATGTACGGGCGGACCGGGTTCGCCTCGGACTCGTCGAACGGCCCGGCGACCGCTCGGTCGTCGGGCGCGTCCTTGCGCGGCGCGTCTGCGGGCGTCGGATCGGTCATGCGGGGACTCCGTTCTTCTGGGCGTCCGTGGAGCCGACCGCGGCGGAGCCGAAGCCGGTGGATCCGAAGCCGCCTTCGCCTCGGGCGCTCTCGGGCAGAGCGTCCACGGGGATGAACCGGGCACGCGGCACCGGCATCACGATGATCTGGGCGATGCGGTCGCCGACGGCGATGTCGTGCGCGTGCTCGGCATCGGTGTTGAGCAGGATGACCTTGATCTCGCCGCGGTACCCGGCGTCGACCGTGCCGGGGGCGTTGACCACGGTGATGCCGTGCTTGGCGGCGAGCCCGCTGCGCGGCACCACGAAGGCGACGTGGCCATCGGGCAAGGCGATGCGCACTCCGGTGCCGACCATCGCGCGCTGTCCGGGCTCGAGGCGGGCAGCCTCGGCGGCTACGAGGTCGGCGCCCGCATCGCCGGGGTGCGCGTACGCCGGAACGTCGGAGGCGATAATGGGGACGTCCACCGTTTCAGTCACCCAATGAGGGTAATGCAGAAGACAGCGCACGATGTCGGGTCCGGCGAGTACCGCGAGAGGCTCGGCCCCTCGCTCTGGGTGATGGTGAGCGCGGCGGTGGCCGCCCCGATGGCGGCCCTCGTGTTCGCGCCCATCGACACCACCGTCGCCCTGGTGATCGGCGCCGCCGTGGGCGTCGCCGTGGTCGCCCTGCTCATCGCCGGATCTCCGGTCGTGAGTGTGCGCGACGGCGAACTGCGCGCGGGGAGGGCTCACATCCCGGTGGAGCTGCTGGGCGAGCCGTCCGTGTTCGCGGGCGAGGACGCCAGGATCCAGCGGGGCTCCGCCCTCGACCCGCGGGCGTGGCACATGCTGCGCGGCGGCATCGACGGGGTGGTCGTCGTTCCCGTGACCGACCCCGACGACCCGGCGCCCGCGTGGGTGGTCTCCTCGCGCACGCCGGACCGCCTCGCCGCAGCGGTGCGCCGGGCTCAGATCACGCGGCGCACTCCGAGCAGATAGGGCCGTTCTTGGTGTCGTGATCGAGCTGCGAGCGGTGCTTGACGAGGAAGCAGTTCACACACGTGAACTCGTCCTCCTGCGCGGGCAGGACGACGACGTCGAGTTCGAGATCGGAGAGGTCCGCCCCGGGCAGCTCGAAGCCCGAGGGGTTGTCGGCGTCCTCCACATCGACCGCTCCCGAGAGCTTGTCGGGCACGCGCTCCTTGAGAGCCTCGATCGACTCGCTGTCGTCCTCGGTCTTGCGGGGGGCGTCGTAATCGGTGGCCATGCGTGAACGTCTCAACTTCCGGATATCGCGGGTGCGCTCGCCCTTTCGGGCGGCGATAGTTTGCATGACAGGATCCGTTTTCGCAAATGCATGACAGCGGATGCCCGACCGTGCGTTCGCCTGAAACTCGCGCCACGCGCGGGATATTCCCGGCGGCGGACTCGCCCTGTGTCAGCATGGGCGGGACACGCAGGATCGGAGGGGCGTTCGCATGGAACAGCTCAAGGTCATCGGAACCGAGGACGACAAGCTCGTCCTGGCCACCGAGTCCGGCGAGAGGTTCGCCCTCGCCGTCGACGAGGTGCTGCGGATCGAGCTTCGCAAGGCGCGCAAAGACCGCGACGCCGACAGCCAGGCGGCGCGGCCGAGCCCGCGCGAGATCCAGTCGCACATCCGTGCCGGCTTGTCGGCGGGCGAGGTGGCCGAGCTGCTGGGCGCCCGTGTCGAGGACGTCATGCGATTCGAGGGACCGGTGCTCGCCGAACGAGAGCACATCGTGGGTCAGGCTCTGGCGGTTCCCGTCCTGCTGGGCGGCGACTTCGAGACCGACAAGCACCCCACGTTCGGCTCTGCCGTGCGCGCCAAGCTGCACGAGGCCGTCGCCTCGGGCGAGCGGTGGACGAGCTGGAAAGAGCCGACCGGCTGGATCGTGAAGCTGGAGTTCACCTCCAACGAGGTGGATCATGACGCCCGCTGGGGCTTCGACCCGCGCCGCAGCACCCTGTCGCCGCTGAACGCGGATGCCATTCAGCTCTCGCGTCAAGGGTCGCTTCCCGATGGGCTGATCCCCCGGCTGCGCGCACTCGACACCGTGGCCCCGAAGGACGATTCGCGCTTCGACAGCGGAGCCTTCGGGCCTCGCAAGATGCCCGATGCCGACCTCGAGTCACCGGACCTTCCCGCCCCCGCGGCGCCCGCAGTGCAACAGGCCGCCATCAAGCGGGCCGACGAGCCGGCCGTCACCTCGGCCGAGACGGCCGACCTGCTCGAAGCGCTGCGCCGCCGCCGCGGGCAGCGTGAGCCGCTCCCTGGGGCCGACGAGGTGGAGCCTTCGCGGACGCACTCCCCCGTCGCCCTGTTCGACGCGCTCGAGCCGGGGTACGACGAGGCGCCCTCCGACGATCAGTCCGACACCGCGGAGTACGACGTGGTGCCCTCCGCGGTCGCCGAGGCGGGGCGCCGCAAGGGACGCACGTCGATGCCGTCGTGGGACGAGATCGTCTTCGGCGCGCGCACCGACGACTGATCGTCGCTCGACCCGCGCTCAGGCGAATGCGCCCAGCCGGAGAAGCGGCACGATCCGCTCCTCGGTGCTGAAGGATCCGTGCTGCCCCACCATCTTCTGCGGGGCCTTGTCGGCGACGCGGTCGTCGTAGTAGACGATTCCGGCACGCGCGGCGACGACGACGTCGCCGATCCGCTCGCGCACCGCCGGCGCGACGGGCCCCATCACACCCGAGTCGACGAGCTCGTCACGCGAGAGCACCCACGAGCGCGAGGCCTCCGTCTCGCGCCAGGCGGCGAGCACCGCGGCCGCCTCGCCCTCTTCGGCGTAGAGGTGCAGCATGCGCGGTTCGCCGCCGATCAGCCGGACACCCTCGAGGAGCGCGTCGCCCTCACCCAGGAGCACCTGACGGTGGCGCGGGATGTCGACCATGCCGTGATCGGCCGTGATGACCGCCCCGGTGCCGGGCGCCAGCGCCTGCGAGAACGCCCGGGCGGCGGCATCCACCCGCTCGAGCATCGCGACCCATTCGTCGGACTCGCAGCCGTGGCGATGACCGACACCGTCGAGCTCCGGCGCGTACAGATAGACCAGAGCGCCAGGATGCCGCGCCGCCAGGTGGGCGGCGGTGGTGACGCGCTCCGCGAGGTCGTCGGCTCCGACGAACTCGGCGCCCGCCTGCGTCGCCGCCGTGAATCCCGTGCCCACGTACTCGCGCTTGGAGACGACGAAGAACGGCCGCCCGAGCGACGTGGACAGGGGCTGCGCGCGCTGCCAGTCCAGCGGCAGCCCGTCGGTGTCCCAGCCGCGCAGCTGGTTGAGGACGGCATCGGTTCCGGGGATCCGCGCGCGGTAGCCGACGATGCCGTGCTCGCCGGGCAGGGTTCCCGTGAGGAGGCTGGTCAGCGCGGAGGCCGTCGTGGACGGGAAGACGCTCCGTGCGACGTCGCGCCTGCCCCCCGCCTGGGCGAGGAAGCGCGCGTGGCCGGCCCGGGCCGCGAGGTTGTGCGAACCGAGCCCGTCGATCACGAAGACGACGGCGCTGCGCGCCGGTGCGAACCAGTCCGAGAGCCCGTCCAGGGCCGCCGACATCTGCGGAACGACACCGGTGAGGCTCCGGGATCGCGGCGGGTCCGCGGGTAGGCTGAAGGACATCGGGGTCAGTCTCGCACACACCGCCGGACGACCCTCGCCGCTCCGCCGTCACCCGAGGCCACATCGTCATGCCTGCATCCCCCACCGACTCCCCCGTAGACCACGGCCGCATCGAAGACGTCGACGTCTCGACCGAGATGCAGGGATCGTTCCTCGAGTACGCCTACTCGGTGATCTACTCGCGCGCGCTTCCGGACGCGCGCGACGGGCTCAAGCCCGTTCAGCGCCGCATCCTCTATCAGATGGCCGACATGGGGCTGCGCCCCGATCGCGGTCACGTGAAGAGCGCCCGCGTCGTCGGCGAGGTGATGGGAAAGCTGCACCCCCACGGCGACGCCCCCATCTACGACGCCCTCGTGCGCCTCGCACAGCCGTTCTCGCTGCGCGTGCCCCTCGTCGACGGACACGGGAACTTCGGTTCGCTCGACGACGGTCCCGCCGCACCCCGCTACACCGAGGCGCGGCTCGCCGCCCCGGCGCTGGCCCTGACCGAGAACCTCGACGAGGACGTCGTCGACTTCATCCCGAACTACGACGGGCAGTTCCAGCAGCCCGAGGTGCTTCCGGCGGCGTACCCGAACCTGCTGGTCAACGGGGCCACGGGCATCGCGGTCGGCATGGCGACAAACATGGCGCCCCACAACCTCATCGAGGTCGTCGGCGCCGCGATCCACCTGCTCGACAACCCCGAGGCCACCGTCGAAGAGCTCATGGAGTTCGTCCCCGGCCCCGACCTCCCGTCGGGCGGCATCATCGTCGGGCTCGACGGCATCAAGGACGCCTATGCCAAGGGGCGCGGCAGCTTCCGCACCCGCGCCAAGGTCTCGATCGAGTCGCTCGGCCCGCGCCGCACCGGCATCGTGGTGACCGAGCTCCCCTATCTCGTCGGTCCCGAGCGGATCATCGAGAAGATCAAGGACGCCGTCACCGCGAAGAAGCTCCAGGGCATCGCCGACGTCACCGATCTCACCGACCGTCACAACGGCCTGCGCCTGGTCATCGGCATCAAGACGGGGTTCGACCCGCAGGCGGTGCTCGAGCACCTCTACCGCCTGACGCCTCTCGAGGACTCGTTCAGCATCAACAACGTCGCGCTCGTCGACGGGCAGCCGCAGACCCTCGGTCTGCGCGAGCTGCTGCGGGTCTACCTCGGTCACCGGCTGAGCGTCGTGACGCGTCGCAGCAGTTATCGCCTCGCGCGTCGCAAGGAGCGCCTGCACCTGGTCGAGGGACTGCTCATCGCGATCCTCGACATCGACGAGGTCATCCAGGTCATCCGCACGTCTGACGACGGTGAGCAGGCCCGAGGGCGCCTCATCGACGTCTTCGACCTCTCCGAGCCGCAGGCCGAGTACATCCTCGAGCTGCGGCTGCGGCGGCTGACCCGCTTCTCGCGCATCGAGCTCGAGTCCGAGCGCGACAAGCTCACGGCGGAGATCGCCGAGCTCGAAGAGCTGCTCGGCAGCGAGATCCTCCTGCGCGCGCAGGTCGCGCGCGAACTCGATGCTGCGGCCGAGACGTACGGCACTCCGCGCCGCACCCTCCTCCTCAACGGCGGCCCGGTCGCACCGCGCTCACGCGCGGCCGCCGCCGCCGCCGACCTCCAGATCGCCGACGCGCCCTGCCGGGTGTTCCTCTCCGCGACGGGCCGCATGGTGCGCGCCGAGCTCGCGGCCGATGCGCCGAACGGCGGCATCGTCCCCCCTGCACGCCGCGCCAAGCACGACGCGATCCGGTCGTGGGTCGACGCCACGACGCGCGGCGACGTCGGCGCCGTGACGAGCGCCGGCCGCCTTGTGCGGTTCTCCCCGGTCGACCTCCCGTCCGTGCCCGGCAACTCCGTCCAGCTGGCGGCCGGCACTCGCGCCGACCAGTACCTCGGCCTCGGCACGGGTGAGCACGTCGTCGCGATCGTGTCGCTGCAGGAAGGTCCGCCGATCGCGATCGGCACCCGCCACGGTGTCGTCAAGCGCGTCGCGGCGAGCGAGCTGGGCGCCAAGCACGACATCGAGATCATCGCTCTGCGCGACGGCGACCGCGTGGTCGGCGCCGCACCCGCGTCCGACGGCGCGGAGCTCGTGTTCGTCGCGAACGATGCGCAGCTCCTCCGGTTCGACGCGTCCTCTGTGCGTCCTCAAGGCCGTGCGGCCGGTGGCATGGCGGGCATCCGGCTCGCCGACGGGGCCGACGTCATCGCTTTCCACGTCGTCGGGGCCTCCGAGTTCGATGCCGTCGTCGTGACGGTCGCGGGCTCGACGTCCGCGCTGGCCGGGACCGACGCCGGCAGTGCGAAGGTCTCGGCGTTCACCGAGTTCCCCGCGAAGGGCCGGGCGACCGGCGGTGTGCGCGCGCAGCGGCTGCTCAAGGGCGAAGACGCGCTCACGCTCGCCTGGGTCGGCTCGGATCCGCGTGCCGTGGGCGCTGACGGAGCCACGCGCGCTCTTCCCGAGTCCGGCGCGAAGCGCGACGCCTCGGGCACACCGCTCGACGGCGTCATCGGCGCGGTGGGCACCGGAATCCGCTGATGACGCGGCCGGGGCGCGTCGGCGCGGCATCCGCCGCGGTGATCGCGCGGTGAGCAGCGGTTGCTCTTCACGAAACTCCGCAGAGGGCGAGCGCTGGACTCTGACGCCGTATCAGGGCGTGATCCCGGCCCCCGCAGACGGGAAGATCCCGCAGGAGTGGCGCGAAGAGTGACGCTCGTTCGTCGCGTCAGGCGTCGATGCGCTCGCGCGCGAGTCGGTCGCTCGAGTCGATGATGAACTCCTTGCGCGGTGCGACGTCGTTGCCCATGAGGAGTTCGAACACGGATGCCGCAGCCTCCGCGTCCTGCATGCGGACGCGTCGCAGGGTGCGGCCCGCGCGGTCCATCGTCGTCGTCGCCAGCTGGTCGGCGTCCATCTCGCCCAGGCCCTTGTAGCGCTGGACCGGCTCCTGCCAGCGCTTGCCGGCCTTCGTGAGCTTGCTCAGGAGGCCGTGCAGCTCCTGCTCGGAGTACGTGTAGATCGTCTCGTTGGGCTTCGTGCCGGGGTTCATGACCACCACGCGATGCAGTGGCGGCACCGCGGCGTAGACGCGCCCGTCGTCGATAAGCGGGCGCATGTAGCGGAAGAAGAGCGTGAGCAGCAGCGTGCGGATGTGCGCGCCGTCGACGTCGGCGTCGCTCATCAGGATGATCTTGCCGTAGCGCGCGGTGTCGAGATCGAACGACCGGCCGGAGCCCGCGCCGATGACCTGGATGATCGCGGCGCACTCGGCGTTGGAGAGCATGTCGCTGATCGACGCCTTCTGCACGTTCAGGATCTTTCCGCGGATCGGCAGCAGGGCCTGGTACTCGCTGTTGCGGGCCAGCTTCGCAGTGCCGAGAGCCGAGTCGCCCTCGACGATGAACAGCTCGGACGCGTCGACGTCGTTGGTGCGGCAGTCGGCGAGCTTCGCCGGCAGCGAGGAGGACTCGAGGGCGTTCTTGCGACGCTGGGTCTCTTTGTGCGCACGGGCGGAGATGCGCGCCTTCATCTCGGCGACGACCTTGTCGAGCAGCAGCGAGGTCTGCGCCTTGTCATCGCGCTTGGGCGACGTGAAGCGGGCGGTGAGCTCTCGCGTCACGACGTTCGCGACGATCTGGCGCACCGCGGGGGTACCCAGCACTTCTTTGGTCTGCCCCTCGAACTGCGGCTCGGGGATCCGCACGGTCAGCACGGCCGAGAGACCCGCGAGGATGTCGTCCTTCTCGAGCTTGTCGTTCGCGCCGAACTTCAGGCGGCGGGCGTTCTGCTCGACCTGCGTGCGCAGCACCTTCATGAGGCCGAGTTCGAAGCCCTGCTGGTGCGTGCCGCCCTTGGGCGTCGAGATGATGTTCACGAACGAGCGCGACGTCGTCTCGTAGCCGGTCCCCCAGCGCACCGCGATGTCGACCTCGCACTCGCGCTCGACCTCGGTGGGCACCATCGCGCCGGTCGGCTGGAGCACGGGCACGGTCTCGGTGAACTTCCCGGAGCCCGTCAGCCGCCACGTGTCCGTGATGGGAGCGTCCGGTGCCAGGAAGTCGGCGAACTCGGAGATGCCCCCGTCGAACCGGTAACTGGTCTCGACCGGCTCGGCCTCGCGCTCGTCGCGGATGACGATCTCGAGCCCGGGCACGAGGAACGCGGTCTGCCGTGCGCGCTGCTCGAGTTCGGTGATGTTGAACGCGGCATCCTTCGTGAAGATCTGCTGATCGGCCCAGTAGCGGATGCGCGTGCCGGTGACGCCCTTCGGCGCACGCCCGACGACGCGGAGCTCGGAGCTCTTCTCGAACGGCGTGAACGCCGAGGTCGGAGAGCCGTTGGAGAAAACGCCCGGCTCCCCGCGGTGGAACGACATCGCCCATGTCTTGCCGCCGCGGTCGACCTCGACGTCGAGCCGCTCGGACAGGGCGTTGACGACCGAGGCGCCCACGCCATGGAGGCCGCCCGACGCCGCGTACGAGCCGCCGCCGAACTTGCCGCCGGCATGGAGCTTCGTGAAGACGACCTCGACGCCGGAGAGGCCGGTGCGCGGCTCGATGTCGACGGGGATGCCGCGCGCCCGGTCGCGCACCTCGACGCTGCCGTCGGCGTGCAGCACGATGTCGATGCGCGAGCCGTGGCCCGCGAGGGCCTCGTCGACGGAGTTGTCGATGATCTCCCACAGGCAGTGCATGAGCCCGCGCGAATCGGTCGAGCCGATGTACATGCCGGGGCGCTTGCGGACTGCTTCGAGTCCTTCGAGCACCTGGAGGTGATGGGCGGAGTACTCGGCGGTCACAATCCTCAAGGGTATCCGGGGCGGCGGACGCCTCCCGTCCGACACGCTTCCTGCCGCCGCGCCGTACGCGCTCAGCGAAATGTGGGTCGTTCGCGGCATTCTCTGATCCAACGCGTGGTTGTATTTCATGACCCGCACCGGAGTTCTATCAATACGAGGAGGCACCGAGATGAACACTCTTTCGACACCCACCGAGATGGGCGCCGTCCTCGACTACCGCCTCACGGCAGCCGACCGCTGCGACTCCTGCGGTGCCCAGGCCTACATCGCCGCCGAGGTGAACGGCAGCGAACTGCTCTTCTGCGCCCACCACGGCCGCAAGTACGAAGAGAAGCTGCGCGCGATCGCGACGTCGTGGCACGACGAGACGGCGCGCCTGGCCGAGACCAACTGACCGCGGGTCAGGCGCCGGAGTAGATCCTCGGCACAAGCGGCGACACCCGAACGGCGAGCTCCTCCCCGATCGTCCCGATCCGCTCGGCGAGATCGGTGGCTGAGCCCTCCCCCTCGTCGCCCGGACCGTAGACGATGACGGCATCGCCGGGCGCGGCATCCGCCCACTTCTCCACCGTCGACTGCGCGCCGATGGTCGTGAGCAGTCTCGCGCCCCCGGGAGTGCCGACCGTCGTCCGCGCGGCGAGCGTCGACGGCAGGCCGTCGAGCGCTCCCGCGTCGATCGTCACCTCACGGTCGCCCACCGCGGTGACGTGCGCCTCGAGCGTGCCGATCGGCCGCAGCCCGAGCTCGTGCTCCGCCGGGCCGCCGGCGGATCGGATCCCGTAGCAGAACGCCCCCACACGGACCATGTCGTAGCGGAACTCCGCTCGCGCGAACGACGCGGCGCTGGCCGCCAGATGACGCACCGTGGGCGTGAGCCCGGCAGCGCGCGCGGACTCGACAGCGGAGTCGAACGCCGCGCGCGACTCGTCGTCGTCGTGATCGGATGCCTCGGCGATGTGGCTCCAGATGCCGACGACGTCGAGGCGTCCGGCGTCGGACAGTTCGGCGGCGCGCGCGACGAACGCCGGCCACTCCTCCGGGCGCACGCCGTTGCGGTGCAGCCCCGTGTCGATCTTGAGATGCACCCGGGCGCGCGTGCCTGCCGCAGCCGCCTCTGCGGCGACGTCCTCGAGCAGCCCGGCGTCGCCCACGCCGAGGTCGAGGTCGGCGGCGACCGCCGCGGCCGCCTCGGTGCGGGAGGCGGCGATCCACGAGAAGATGCGCACCGTCTCGCCGAGGATCTCACGCACGCGGGTGCCGGTGGCGACATCGAACGCCCCGATCCACGCCACGCCCTCGCGGTGCGCGCGGAGCACGACAGGGCCGAGGCCGTGCCCGTAGCCGTCGTCCTTGACCACGAGCATCAGCTCGGCGGGCGCCACGACGTCGCGCACCCGGGCGATGTTCGCCGCGAGCTGGTCGAGGTCGACGCGGAGGACGGCGGTCATGCGGTGTACTCCCTCGTCGCGCGGAGGCCGACGGCGGTGATCAGCTCGTCGGCCCGGAGGCCGGTCGCCTCGGTCCACTCGGCGAGCGACGGCGCGCCCTCGCGAGGGTCTCCGAAGAAGACCACCTCGTCGCCGCGTGAGACCTCCGACCCGCCGACGTCGACCACGCAGACGTCCATCGCGACCCGGCCGACGACGGGGTGCGGCATCCCGCCGATCGTCACGCGTGCGCGGCCGCCGAGCTCGCGGACGATGCCCTGGGCGTAGCCGCCCGTCACCAGCGCCACGCGGGTGTCGGCGGGGGCGCGGAACGCGTAGCCGTACGAGACGCCCTCGCCCGCGCGGAGTGCCTTGACCCCGAGCACCGTCCCGCTGAGGCGCATCGCCGGCGCGGCATCCGGAGCGCCGCCGGGCAGTCCGTACAGTGTCAGCGTGTCGAGGTCCGGGACATCGGTGGTCGTCGCGCCCACGACTCCTGCTGCGGACAGCACCCGGGCCGCCGGGGCGTCGTCGACGAGGAGCCCGTCGACGCCGGCGGCGAGCAGCTCCGCGGCGACGGCCAGGGCCCCGTGGCCCCACGCGTCCGCCCGCAGGTCGGCGACCATGCGCGTCCCCGCGGGCACACGCGAGATCGCGATGTATGCGTTGCGGGCGATGATCGACGTGGAGACGCGGGCGACAGGCGAACTCGACGGCTGATGGACGGATGCCGCGGCGTCGTGCCCAGGGTTCGCCGAACTCACGCCTCTAGACTATCCGGGACCCCCCGACCCTCTTCCCGGAGCACGCATGCCTTCTCAGGGCCTCGGCCTCACGCCCCGCCTTCGCTACCTCGCCGCCCGCGCCCGTCGGATCGACGTCGGATCCGTCCTGGAGCGCGCGAAGGAGACGTCGCAGCAGCACGGCAAGTGGACTCCGGCGGTGCTCGCCGACATGCTGTGGTCGGCCGGCTTCCGCCAGGTGGGATTCCAGGACTACGTCGACTACGACTTCGCGATCCTCACGCGCGCCGAGCGCGCGACGTACATGACACACCCGGTCTCGAACCAGCTCTCTCAGCGCTACGACCACCCGAACTTCCGGCACATGTTCCACGACAAGGTGGAGTTCGACCGTGTGTTCAGCGAGCACCTCCACCGCGAATGGATGGTGGTGGAGAGCGGAAACGCCGACGCCGTGCGCGCCTTCACCGAGAAGCACGGCACGATCGTCACCAAGGAGCCGATCGGCCAGGCCGGTACCGGCGTGCACCGCTACCACGCGGCCGACGTCGAAGACTGGAACGACTTCCACCGCGGTCTGCTCGAACGCGGCGAGGTGCTCCTCGAAGAGGTCATCCGCCAGCACGCAGACCTCGCCGCGGTCTGCCCCGGCACGGTCAACACGACCCGCGTGACGGCGTTCTTCGACGGCGAGAAGACCCACATCCTCGCCATGGCGCAGAAGTTCGGCCGCGGCGCGGTGAGCGACCAGATGACCTTCGGCGGCTTCTACACGATGCTCGACGAGAACGGCCACGCTGTCGGTCCCGGCTACGACTCGCACGCGCACGTCCACGAGCGCCACCCCGACAGCGACTTCGTGATCGCCGACTTCCAACTGCCGATGATCGACGAGGTCAAGGCGTTCGTCGACCGCGTCGCACGCGTGGTCCCCCAGGTGCAGTACGTCGGCTGGGACATCGTCGTGACACCCACCGGCCCGGTGCTCGTCGAGGGCAACTGGGGCGCGGGCGTGTACGAGAACAAGCCCAGCGTCACCGGCATCCGCACCGGTCACAAGCCCCGCTACCGCGAGGCGATCGGCTTCTGACCGGCGGAGACGGAGAAGGGCAGGCCCCCGAGGGCCTGCCCTTCCACAGTGAGCGGATGCCGCGGCTCAGACCGCGCGGACGATGCCGAGCGGCGTCGACTGGTGCCCCTGCCCGAGGGGATTGTCCTGCAGGATCGCGACGAGTCGCTTCTCGGCCGCCTTGTCGAGCGTCGAGCCGAGGATGTTGCCGCCGAGGTCGTTGATGTCGACGACGGCCACCTCGGGCACTCCTCCGAGAAGAGCCTTCAGGTGCTCGGCGACCTCACGAGGACGCTCGGGCCCGAGGACCACGGCCTTGTTGTACGGCGGGATCGTTCCGCTGGTCGGTCCGTCGATCGCGCGAGCCTTGTCGCCCGCGATGCGGTAGAAGTCGCCCTTGCGACCGAAGAGCTTCGTCACGGCCGACACCGCGGCGGCGAACAGGATCCGGATGGTGCCGCACTCGCGCAGCGCCATCTCCATCGTCTCGGGCATGCCGAGCCCGATGCCGTACGGGGTGCGCGTGACGTACTTGGAGAGGAACAGCGCGAGCTTGCGCGGCTTGATGTCCTCGACGAGGTAGGAACGGCCCTGCGTGATCGCGACGATCTTCTCGGTGACGAAGAGCAGGTCGCCCTCGCGGACGATCTCCTCGGCGTACTCGCGCACGAACGCGTCAAGATCGTCTCCCGGCATCACGACCCGGGTGCGGATCGGGATGCGGGCGTACGACGCGCCCTCGATCGCGACGGTGAGCGCCTTGCCGGCGTTCGCCTCGCTCACTCGAGGTAATCCCGCAGAGACTGCGAACGGCTCGGGTGACGCAGCTTCGCCATCGTCTTCGACTCGATCTGGCGAATGCGCTCGCGCGTCACGCCGAAGGTGTCGCCGATCTGGTCGAGGGTCTTCGGCTGTCCGTCACCCAGGCCGAACCGCATGCGGATCACGCCCGCCTCGCGCTCGGACAGCGAGTCGAGCAGCGACTCGAGCTGGCGCTGCAGCATCGTGAAGCCGACCGCGTCGGCCGGCACGACGGCCTCGGTGTCCTCGATGAGGTCACCGAACTCGCTGTCGCCGTCCTCGCCGAGCGGCGTGTGCAGCGAGATCGGCTCGCGGCCGTACTTCTGCACCTCGATGACCTTCTCGGGGGTCATGTCGAGCTCGCGGCTGAGTTCCTCGGGCGTGGGCTCGCGGCCGAGGTCCTGAAGCATCTGACGCTGCACGCGCGCGAGCTTGTTGATGACCTCGACCATGTGGACGGGGATGCGGATCGTGCGGGCCTGGTCGGCCATCGCGCGGGTGATCGCCTGGCGGATCCACCACGTGGCGTAGGTCGAGAACTTGAAGCCCTTCGTGTAGTCGAACTTCTCGACCGCACGGATGAGACCCAGGTTGCCCTCCTGGATGAGGTCCAGGAACTGCATGCCGCGGCCGGTGTAGCGCTTGGCGAGCGACACGACCAGCCGGAGGTTGGCGCCGAGCAGGTGCGACTTCGCGCGCTGACCGTCGCGTGCGACCCACTGGAGGTCGAGACCCATCTGGGAGGACTTCTCGGCCGGCGACATGTGAGACAGCTTCTCTTCGGCGAAGAGTCCCGCCTCGATGCGCATCGCCAGTTCGACCTCTTCGGCCGCGTTCAGGAGCGGCACCTTGCCGATCTGCTTGAGGTAGTCCTTGACGGGGTCGGCGGTGGCGCCCGTGATCTGGGTGGAGTAGACGGGGACATCGTCCTCGTCGCTCGAGGAGATGACGATCGCGCCGGTGGGGAGGGGCTCGGTGAACGCCGGCTTGGTGCTCTCCTCGTCCTCCTCTTCGTCGTCGGTCGCGGCGGCGGCCTCAGGCTCCTCGGCCTGCGCCTTGGCGCCTCGGCGTGCTGCGGGACGCGCCGGGGCATCGCCCTCGGCCTCGTCGTCCTCGAGCTCGACGTCGTCCTCGAGCTCGACGTCGTCTTCGAGCTCGACGTCGTCTTCGAGCTCGTCGTCGGACTTCGCGTTCTTCTTCGCGGCGGTCTTCGGCGCGGCCTTGGCGCCCTTGGGCGCAGCCTTCGCCGCGGTCTTCGGCTTCGCAGCGGGCTTCGCCGCGGTCTTCGCGGGCGCCTTCGCCGGGGCCTCGGCCGCCGTGGCGGTCTCGTCCGCCTCGGTGTCCTTCGCGGCCGAGCGGGCTTTGGTGTTCGTGCCTGAGGTCACGTTTCGCCTTTCACCGGGAGTGTGTGCCGCACGCCCCCGGTCGATTTCGGACACTAGTAAGACCCTTGTCAAGTCCTCGTTCCGCCGAGGAGACCTCGGGAAACCAGTTGACAACGGGTCAGAGCATCCAGTATCTCACACTTGGGAAGACCCGCCAGCATTCGCGCCGTCGGGTCTCGTCGCTCCCCCGGTTCAACGCCGGGAAGCGCTCGCGAATTCCGCTCAGGCCCCGCGCTTGTCATCCTCGCCGGTGGGCCGACTCGCGAGGAACCGCTCGAGCTCGGCCGCCAGCTCATCGGCGCTCGGCAGGTCTCCGGTGTGGATCATCGGGGTCGCGAGCGTCGAGCCCGCCATGTAGGCGTCGTACCGCTCTTCGAGACCCTGCACCATGCGGGAGAGCTCGTCGCTGCCGGCCACCTGGTCTTCGACCTTGGCCAGGTAGTCGCGGTTCTCGTCGCGGAGATCCTCGCCGGTGAAGACGAGCCCGGTCGCCACGGTCAGGCTGTCGAGCGCCGCCAGCGCCGCCGCCGGGTACTCGGTGTCGCCGAGGTAGTGCGGGATCAGCAGCACGAAGCCCGCGACGCTCACGCCTGCCTCGGCGAGCCGGTACTCGAGGAGGTGACCGGCGGTCGAGGGCACCTGCGTGTGGGGCTGCCACACCGAATGAGCTTCGGTGAGCTCGGAGCGCGTGCCGCTCACCGTGGTGCCGATCGGCCGCGTGTGCGGCACCGGCATGGGGATCGCGTGCACCCACGTGACCGTCGCGACCTCGTAGTCGTCGACGAAGGCGAGGACCGACGCGGCGAAGGCGTCCCAGCCGAAATCGGGCTCGTAGCCGGCGAGCAGGAGGAACGGCTGCCCGAGGGCGTCGTGCGCGAACGACAGCTCGAGGCGAGGCGGCCGGTAGTCGGTCAGGTGGTCCTGGTCGAACGAGATCACCGGACGGCGGGCCCGGTAGTCGAGCAGCACATCGTTGGCGTAGACGGCCAGTGGGGTGGGGGCGAGGTCGTCGCGGAAATAGTCCACCACCCGGCTGACGGCGCTCCCCGCGTCGGTGAAGCCCGTGAGGGCGATGACCAGCGGCAGTCCGCGGGGCACCGGGGGCGCGGAGGCGGAGCGCTCGAACAGCGGACCGGTCAGGGGCATGCCTCCATGCTACGAGCCGACGCCGACCCCCGGGTCGCGACCGTCCCGCTCAGAGCGAACACCCGACGTCCCTAGGATGGAGACCATGTCGTTTCCCGACCTCGCGTACAGCGATGCACCGATCCGAGAGTCCGACGCAGACGCCCTTCTGATCGCACTCCCCCCGCTCGACACCGACGAAGGCGTCGAACTGACCGACTGGCCGGGCCTGCGCGACGCCCTCCTCGCGACCGGCTTCACCGGCGCGGCCGGCGCGCTGCAGCGCGTCTACGCGCCCGATTCGACGACGCTCCCCCTCGCGGTCGTGGGCACCGGCCCTGCTCCGGATGCCGCGGCGCTGCGCGACGCGGTGGGCGCCGCGTTCCGCTCGCTGACCGGCTTCGCGACGGTCGCCGTCGCCGCGCCGTCCGCCGATCCCGCCCTGTGGACGGCGGTCGCCGAGGGCGCCGCCCTCGGCGGCTACCGGTTCGACGGCTACAAGTCCGAGGCCCCCAAGCCGCGCGCATCCCGCGTGGTGGTGCACGGCGAAGCGCCCGAAGACGCCGGTGCACTGGCTGCGGTCATCGCCGCGGCCGACGCCGTCGCGCTTGTGAAGGACCTCGTCTCGATCCCGGCGGAATGGCTCGGGCCGGCCGACTTCGCCGAGCGCGCGGCGGCGTCCGTCGAGGGGCTCCCGGTCACGGTGGAGGTCCTCGACGAGGACGCGCTGCGCGAAGGCGGCTACGGCGGGATCCTCGGCGTGGGCCAGGGCTCCGATCGGCCGCCCCGGCTCATCCGCCTGGAGTACGCGCCGGAAGGCGCATCACGACACGTCGCCCTGGTCGGCAAGGGCATCACCTTCGACACGGGCGGGCTCTCGCTGAAGCCCGCCGCGTCGATGGTCGGCATGAAGTACGACATGTGCGGCGCCGCCACTTCGCTCGCCGTGCTGCGCGCGGTCGCGACCCTGGGCGCGCCGGTGAAGGTGACGGCATTTCTCTGCGTCGCCGACAACATGCCGTCCGGGCGCGCGACGCGCCCCGGCGATGTGCTGCGGATGCTCGACGGCACCACCGTCGAGGTTCTGAACACCGACGCCGAGGGTCGTCTGGTGCTCGCCGACGGCCTCGTCGCCGCGAGCCGCGAGCGGCCGGACCTCATCATCGACGTCGCGACGCTCACCGGCGCGATCACGATCGCCCTCGGCAACCGTCACGCCGGCGTGATGGGCGACGACGCCGCCGTCGCGGCCTATCTCACCGCAGCCGAGGCCGAGGCCGAGCTCGCGTGGCAGCTGCCGCTCCCGGCCCACATGGTCGACGAGCTCGACTCCCCCATCGCCGACCTTCAGAACGCGAAGATCGGCGACCCCGCCGGCGGTTCGCTGTTCGCGGGTCTGTTCCTGCGTCACTTCGTCGGCCGCACCGGCGACGAGTCCGACGCGCCGCGCATCCCCTGGGTGCACCTCGACATCGCCGGCGTCGGCATGAACAAGGGCGGCGGGTACGGCTACACCGACAAGGGGCCGACCGCTGCGACGGTGCGCAGCCTGATCCGCTTCGTCACGACAGAGGAGTCCTGATGACCGACCACACCTTCGATCTCGTCGTCCTGGGCGGAGGGAGCGGCGGATACGCGGCTGCGCTGCGCGCCGCGGAGCTCGGGAAGTCCGTCGCCCTCGTCGAGAAGGACAAGGTGGGCGGCACGTGCCTCCACCGGGGGTGCATCCCCACCAAGGCGCTGCTCCACGCCGCCGAGGTCGCCGAGACCGCGCGCGACGCCTCGACCATCGGCATCCGTGCCACGTTCGAGGGCGTCGACCCCGCCGGGGTCCGCGCCTACCGCGAGGGCATCGTGGCGAAGAAGTACAAGGGACTCGAGGGCCTCGTGAAGGCTCGCGGCATCACCGTCGTGAGCGGCGAGGGCCGCCTCGAGTCCGGCCCCGCGGTCCGCGTCGGCGACGACCTCTACCGCGGCACCGACGTCGTGCTGGCGACCGGCTCGTACAGCCGCAGTCTTCCGGGGCTCGAGATCGGGGGCCGCGTCCTCACGAGCGAGCACGCGCTCGAGATCGACGAGATCCCATCGCGCGTCGTGATCCTCGGCGGCGGCGTCATCGGCGTCGAGTTCGCCAGCGTCTGGCGCTCGTTCGGGGTCGACGTGACGATCGTGGAGGCGCTGGACCACTTGGTGCCGAACGAGGACATCGCCCTCAGCAAGTCCCTCGAGCGGGCATTCCGCCGCCGCGGGATCGCTTCGTCCCTCGGCGTCCGCTTCCAGAGCGCGACACAGACGGCGGATGCCGTCACGGTGACGCTCGAGGACGGGAAGACGTTCGAGGCCGACTACCTGCTCGTGGCGGTCGGTCGCGGGCCCGCGACCGCAGGGCTCGGCTACGAGGAAGCTGGCCTGACGATCGACCGCGGCTTCGTCGTCACCGACGATCGCCTCCGCACCGGCGTGCCCCACGTGTGGGCCGTCGGCGACATCGTCCCCGGCCTGCAGCTCGCGCACCGCGGGTTCCAGCAGGGCATCTTCGTGGCCGAGGAGATCGCGGGCCTGTCGCCCGTCGTCATCCCCGACACGCAGATCCCCAAGGTGACCTACAGCCACCCCGAGGTGGCCTCGGTCGGGCTGACCGAGACGCAGGCCGCCGAGGCGCACGGCGCCGACGGCATCGTCTCGTACGAGTACAACCTCGCCGGCAACGGCAAGAGCGAGATCCTCGGCACCGGGGGCATCGTGAAGGTCGTCCGCGTCAAGGACGGGCCCGTCATCGGCGTGCACCTGGCCGGCGACCGCGTCGGCGAGCTCATCACCGAGGGTCAGCTCGCGGTGGGCTGGGAGGCGCACCCGGAAGACATCGCCCCCTTCATCCACGCGCACCCCACGCAGAGCGAAGCACTCGGAGAGGCGTTCCTGGCACTCGCCGGCAAGCCGCTCCACGCGCTCTGACCGCGGGGCTCCGGCGCATCACTAAGCTAGATCCGATATCCATTCCGAAGGAGACATCGTCATGAGCACTTCCGTGGTCCTCCCCGCTCTCGGTGAGAGCGTCACAGAGGGTACGGTCACCCGCTGGCTCAAGCAGGTCGGCGACACGGTCCAGGCGGACGAGGGGCTGCTCGAGATCTCCACGGACAAGGTCGACACGGAGATCCCGTCGCCGGTCAGCGGTGTGATCGAAGAGATCCTCGTGCAGGAGGACGAGACCGTCGAGGTCGGAGCCGTCCTCGCCAAGATCGGTGACGGCGCGGGCGCCTCCGAGGCCGCCCCCGCTCCCGAGCAGGCCGCCCCGGCCGAGGAGCCGGCTCCCGCCGCGCAGGCCGAGCCTGCGGCTCAGGCCGAGGCACCGGCTCAGGCCGAGGCGCCGGCTCAGGCCGAGGCCGCCGCGCAGGCCGAGGCTCCCGCCCCCGCGCAGGCATCCGCCCCCGCGTCCGGCGGTGGCAAGGAGGTCGTTC
>NZ_JSYE01000033.1:0-63095 GCF_054824025.1 Microbacterium sp. HJ5 | reverse complement strand
TGCTCTTCGACGAGCCGACGAGCGCGCTCGACTCGGAACTCGTGGGTGAGGTGCTCCTCGTGCTGAAGGAGCTCGCCGACGAGGGCTGGACGATCGTCATCGTGACCCACGAGCTCGCGTTCGCGCGGCAGGTGGCCGACGAGGTGCTGTTCTTCGACGGCGGTGTGATCCTCGAGCGCGGCGCGCCGAAGGACCTCTTCACCAACCCGCAGCACGACCGCACCCGGCGCTTCATCGACCGCATTCTGCGCCCGTTCGACGAGTAGCGGGCGCGGTGCCCGGCCTCACGCCGTCGGCAGCACCTCGAAGGCGCGCGAGCCGGAGGGCGAGGCATCCGTCACCGTCGCCGACTCGACCCGCGACCCGGGCGGCCCCTCCGCCATCCAGGCGAGCACCTCGTCGACCTGTCCCGGGGTGCCCTCCACCTCGGCCTCGACGGTGCCGTCGCGACGATTGCGCACCCAGCCGGTCGCCCCGGCCTCGTCGGCGACCAGGCGCAGTGTGTAGCGGTAGCCGACGCCCTGCACTCCGCCGCGCACGACGACATGGACCCGTCTCATCGTCCCATCGTGCCGTGCGCGGGGTGCCGCTCGCGAGAGGACGGTGACAGGATGCCTGCATGGGAACCGTCGACGACCTGCTGGCCGAGCTCGACCCCGCCGACCGCCAGCCCATCGCCCATGTCTATGCGCTGGCCCGCCAAGAGGTGCCGGATGCCGAGCAGGGACTCGGCTACGGCATGCCGGCGCTCGTCTACCGCGGCAAGCCGCTCATCTCGGTCATGCGCGCCAAGAAGCACATCGGCGTCTACCCGTTCAGCCCGGACGCCGTCAGCGCCGTGGCCGACGCGCTCGCCGATCACCCCGGCATCGGGCTCGACAAGGGGACGATCCGCTTCCAGCCGGAGCACCCGCTGCCCGACGACACGGTGCGGGCCCTCGTGCACGCCCGTCGCGCGCAGATCGACGCGTGAGGTTCAGTGGGGGAGGACGAGGCTGATGCCGAGTCCGATCATCACGACGGCGATCACGGCGTCGAGGATGCGCCAGGCCCGCGGCGTCGAGAGCCAGCGACCGAGGTAGCGCGCGCCGAAGGCGAGACCGAAGAACCAGATGACGCTCGCGGTCATCGCGCCGAGCGCGAAGAGCCAGCGGAAGTCGGCGTGCGTGCTCGCGACGGTGCCGAGCAGGAAGACGGTGTCGAGGTACACGTGGGGGTTGAGCCACGTGAGGGCGAGGCAGGTCAGCACCACGGGCAGCAGGCGCGTGCGCACGGCGGCGGACGTTCCGGCGGGCGCCGCGGTGCTTCCGGTCGACGCGCGGGGAGACGCCGGGGTCGCGGCATCCGTCACCGCGAGCGTCTGGTCGGACGGGCGCCACGCACGCCGCGCGGCGAGCAGCCCGTACACGACGAGGAACGCGGCGCCCGCCCACCGCACGACGTCGACGAGCCACGGCACGGCGTGGAGGATCAGTCCGATTCCCGAGACCCCGAGCGCGATGAGCAGGGCATCGGATGCCGCGCAGATCGCGGCGACGACGAAGACGTGCTCGCGACGAAGGCCCTGCCGCAGCACGAAGAGGTTCTGCGCGCCGATGGCGATGATGAGCGAGAAGCCGAGGCCGAGGCCGGCGAGGACAGACGTGAGCACTCTTCGACGCTAGGCGCGAAGACAGCATCAGTCCAGCTCATCATTCTTCAGGTGCATTAGCCTGACTGATGATGAGGATTCCATTCGAGCTGGCCGAGACCGTCGCCGCGGTGGTCGACGAGGGGACGCTGGATGCCGCCGCCCGGCGTCTGCACATCACGCCCTCCGCCGTCAGCCAGCGGATCAAGGCGCTCGAGGAGCAGCTCGGGCGCGTCGTGCTCGTGCGGTCCAAGCCGGTGCAGGCTACGGACGCGGGCATGGCGGTGATCCGCCTTGCCCGGCAGGCCGCGCTCCTCGAGCACGACACGCTCGCCGAACTGGGGGCGGATCCCGACGCCGGGGCCCGCATCTCGGTGCCGCTCGCCGTGAACGCGGACTCGCTGGGCACGTGGTTCCTCGAGCCGCTCGCGCGGCTGTCGCTGCGGCATCCGGTCGTCTTCGAGCTGCACCGCGACGATCAGGACTTCACGGCAGGCCTTCTCGAGTCGGGCACGGTCATGGGCGCGGTCACGTCGCGGGCGACGCCGGTGGCCGGATGCCGCGTCAGCGGCCTGGGCGCGATGCGGTACGAGGCCGTGGCCACCCCCCGCTTCGTCGAGGATTGGCTGCAGGGCGACCGCTCTCAGGCGCTCGAGGCCGCACCTGTCGTGGACTTCGACCGGCGCGACGACCTCCAGAACGGGTGGCTCGCCGCGCAGGGCGCGGATCCTGCTCGCCCGCCCCGGCACTACGTGCCGGCGTCGAACGACTTCGCGACGGCCGTACGGCTCGGTCTCGGGTGGGCGCTGCTGCCGACCTTCCAGTCGCGGGAGCCGCTCGACCGCGGCGAGCTCGTGCTGCTCGGCGGCGATCCGGTGGACGTGCCGCTGCACTGGCAGCAGTGGAACCTGCGCTCACCCCTCCTCGACGCCATCGCCGACGAGGTCGTGTCCGAGGGGCGCCGCGTGCTCGCCCCGCTGCCCGTCTGACCCCTCGGCGGATGTCCGTGGGGGTCAGTCGGCGCTGACCCGGAGGACGAGCTTGCCGCGGGTGTGGCCGTCCTCCAGCAGGCGGTGCGCGGCGGCGGCCTCGCCGAGGTCGAAGACCCTGTCGACGTACACCTGCACCGCGCCCGAGTCGAGGAGGCGCCCGATGGTGGCGAGGGCGCCGCCGTCGGGGACGACCTTGTAGCTCGTGGCCCTCACGCCTGCGGCCTCCGCCGCATCGGCGTAGCCCGGCCACGACCCCGTGGGCACGACGACGTAGAGTCCGCCCGGGCGGAGCACCCGCAGCGACCGCGTCCCGGTGTCGCCTCCGACGTTGCCGACGAGGTCGATCACGACGTCGACCTGGGCGACGACCTCGTCGAACCGGGTCGTCGTGTAGTCCACGACCACCGCCGCGCCGAGCTCGCGCAGCCACGCGGCGTTGCGGCCCGACGAGGTCGCCGTGACATGCGCGCCGAAGTAGGCGGCGAACTGCACGGCGAAGTGGCCCACGCCGCCGCTGCCGGCGTGGATGAGGATGCGCTGCCCCTCGTGCGCGTGCGCCGTCTCGACGACGAGCCCCCACGCCGTCAGCGCGGCGAGCGGCACGCCGGCGGCCTCGACGTGCGAGAGCGACGAGGGCTTGCGCGCGACCGACAGCGTGGGTGCGACGGCGTACTCCGCATACGTGCCGCCGGTGCGGGGGAACGCGGCCATGCCGAACACCGGCGTCCCGGGCGGCAGCGGGTGCGCCTCGTACGGGCTCTTCACCACGATGCCGCTGAAGTCGAACCCGAGCGTCGAGGGATACGACGGGATCTGCGCCGAGACGCCGGCGCCGCCGCGCGTCTTCACGTCGATCGGATTGACCCCGGCGGCCACCACGCGCACGAGCAGTTCGCTGATCACCGGGGAGGGAACGGGGACGGATGCCGCGCGCAGCGCGTCCGGATTCCCGGGGGCGTCGAACACCACGGCCTTCATCGTCGCGGGCGGGTCGGCGACCGGCATCCGCTCGCCGTCGAAGGCGGGGGCTGATCGCAGCGGCCGGAATCTCATGGGACGCTCCTTCCGCGTGCACGTCGTCGTCCGCGGCTGTCCGCCGTGGTGAGGACAGTCAACCGCGTGATTGTCTCGTCGGTGTTACGCGGGTGCTACCGGGTGGAGAACCCTCCGGCCGCATGGGGGAGCGGCTACGAGAGTCCGGGTGACTCGCCGGCGGTCAGCGCGTGGAGCAGGCGCGACAGATTGCGGATGTCGTCGAGCGGCCACTCCTCGAGCGCGTCGACGAGGGTGCGCTCCTGCGGCGCGCGGGCCGCGGCGAGCCGGGCGAGACCCTCGGCGGTCGGTGAGAGGAGGCTCGAGCGGCCGTCGTCGGGGTCGGGCGTGCGCTCGACGAGACCGAGCTGCTCGAGCTCGCGCACCGTGCGGCTGATCTGGCCCTTGTCGGCCATCAGGCTCTCGGCGAGAGCAGACAGCGTCACCGACTCGCGCCGCACGATCGTCGTGAAGACCTTGTATGCGCCGGGGAGCATCCCGGGGCTCACGCGGTTCGCGTTCTCCGAGAGGATGCGGCGGAAGCGGTTGATCAGCTCGCCGAACTCGGCCTCGAGGGCGCGCACCGCCTCGGTGCGCGCCTCTCGGGTCTCGTCGGCGGTCATCGTGATCGACATTAGCGGCGCTCGGGTGTGCGGGCGTCCCGTGCCGAGCGCGGCGCCGGGGCCGCGGCATCCGTCCGCTCGTCGCCGGTCGCCTCGAGGACGGCCATGCCCTCGCTGACCGACACCGTGGCGAGGTCGGCTTCGATCGCCTCGACGCGCTCGCTCGTCGTCATGCGGGTGAGCGGCGTGTTCGGCAAAAAGACGATCGCGATGAGGCTGACCACGGCCAGGGGCACGGCGATGAGGAACGAGTGCGCGATCGCCTGGGCGTAGATGTCCTCCACGATCACGCGGATCGACTCCGGAAGCGCCGACACCTGGGGGATCGTCCCCGACGCGAGCTGCTCGCCGATGGCGGCTCCCTTCTCGCCCAGCTTCGCGAGCGCGGCGCCGATGTCGTCCTTGCGCACGGTGAAGAGGTCGGTGGCGGAGGTCGCGAGCGCGGCGCCCATCACGGACACGCCGATGGTGCCGCCGAGGCTCCGGAAGAACGTGACGCCCGAGCTCGCGACCCCGATCTCGCTGGGGTTCGCCGTGTTCTGCACGATGAGGACGAGGTTCTGCATCGTCATGCCGACACCCGCGCCGAGGAGGAACATGTAGACCGACACCAGCACGAAGTTCGTGTCGTAATGGATCGTCGACAGCAGGTACGACCCGGCGATGAGCAGGACGCCGCCGACGACGAGGTACGGCTTCCAGTGGCCGTGCCGGGTGACCAGCCCGCCGATGACGATGGATGCCAGCAGCAGGCCGCCGATCATCGGGATCGTCATGAGGCCGGCCTCGGTGGGCGTCGCGCCGCGCGCGAGCTGCATGTACTGGCTGAGGAACACCGAGGTGCCGAACATCGCGATGCCGATCGAGATCGACGCGATGACCGCGAGGGTGAAGGTGCGGTTGCGGAACATCGTCAGCGGGACGAGCGGCTCCTTCGAGCGCAGTTCGACGATGACGAAGACGACCGCGGCCAGCAGAGCGCCGCCCGCCATCAGGACCGTCTCGAGGCTCCACCAGTCGTAGTCCTCACCGGCGTTCGTGATCCAGATCAGCAGCAGCGAGACCGACGTCGACAGCAGCACGATGCCGAAGTAGTCGATGCGGGCCTTCGTCTTGGGACGGGCCGGCAGGTGAAGCGTGCGCTGCATCATGATGAGCGCGGCGACGGCGAACGGCAGCGCGATGAAGAAGTTCCAGCGCCAGTCGATCGTGTCGGTGATGAAGCCGCCGAGGAGCGGGCCGCCGACCGTGGCGACGGCCATGACGGCGCCGAAGAGGCCCATGTACCGGCCGCGCTCGCGCGGGCTGATGATGTCGGCCATGATCACCTGGCTGAGCGCCGCGAGACCGCCGGCGCCGATGCCCTGGACGGCGCGGAACGCGATGAGTGTGCCGGGGTCCTGCGAGAAGCCCGCGGCCGCGGTGGCGAGCACGAAGATCACGATGGCGATCTGGATGAGCAGTTTGCGGTTGAACAGGTCGGCGAGCTTGCCCCAGATCGGGGTCGAGATGGCGGTGGTGAGAAGCGTCGCGGTGACGACCCACGTGAAGGCGGCCTGGTCGCCGCCCAGGTCGTGGACGATGACGGGCAGCGACGTCGAGACGACGGTCGAGGCGAGCATCGAGACGAACATGCCGAGCAGCAGCCCGGTGAGCGCCTGCAGCACGCGCCGGTGGTGCCGCTTGTCGTCGGTGGAGACCGGATCGGTCGTGGTGGTGGGCGTGGCCATGAAGGTCCTTCGGAGGAGTGAGGGGAAGGCGGCGCGGCGACGATGGCGCGTGTGGTTGACGGAAGTCAACAGTTGATCGAAGTCAACTATAAACCCAATCGTTGATATGGGTCAACTATTCCTGCAGGGAGGAATCGCCCTTATCCGGAGCGCCGCGGATCAGTCGGCGAGGGCGAGCGCGCGGAAAGGCTGACGCGGAGCGGCAGGCTGAGGCATCCGCTCGACGGGTCGTGCCTTCGTGGTGCGGTGATACAGCTCGTCGATGAGGGCGGTCGCCAAGCGCACGAGCTCGGCGATCTCCTTCTCGTCGCGATCGACCCACGCGCAACGCGGCTCGTCGCCCACCGGCACGAACTCGTCGTGCTGCTCCCAGGCGACGAGCGTGCGCTCGGCGCCGAGCACGTGCTGCTGCCACCACACCTGCCGCAGATACGAACGCGGGATGCTGCGCCACTGCTTGTTGGTGGTCTTGATCTCGGCGAGCATCACGCGGCCGCCGGCGTCGACGGCGATGCCGTCCGGCGTCGCGAGGTGGCGCTTCTCGACCACCGCATGGAACAGCGCGGAGGAGGGCTGGATGCCGTGCGTCGCGGCGACCCAGGCGGCGATCTCGGGCTCTCGCGCCCGGCCGTGCGCCGTGTAGGCGTTGCCCGAGAAGCCCGAGCCCAGGAGCTTGGCGTCGGCCGCCCTCGTGATCGAGCGATCGGAGGTCAGGGCGGCGACGTCGGTCGCTGTGATCCCGCGGGACCGCGCACGCACCCACGCCACCCGGTCGCGGGAGTCCGCGACGATGCGGGCGGCGAGTTCGGGGGTCACCTCTCGAGGGTACGCCGCGCGATCGACATGCGCGGCCACGACCCGCGGGGTCAGACGTGGCGCTCGAGGAAGTCGTAGACCTCGTTGTCATCGACCCCGGGGAACGAGCCCCGGGGGAGTGGAGAGAACATCTGCATGTGCACGCGCGCGCTCGGCCAGGCCTTGCCCGCCCAGCGCTCGGCGACCGCCGCGGGCGGCCGGCGGCAGCACGACTCGTCGGGGCACGTCGAGGTCGCGCGCTTCTGCGTCTCGCGGCCGCGGAACCAGCGCGCGTCGTCGAACGGCACCCCCACAGTGATCGAGAACTCGCCCTCGCTCGTCGTGCCCGTCTGCGTCGAGCACCAGAAGGTGCCGGCCGGGGTGTCGGTGTACTGGTAATGCTCGGTGGTGCGGTTCTGCTCCGAGAACGCGGCCCTCGCGGAGAACCTGCGGCACGCGATCTGCCCGTCGACGGCGCCGGTGACGTCCATGGGGAGGGGAAGGTCGTCGTTCTCGTACACGCGCGTGATGGCACCCGATCCGTCGACGCGGAGGAAGTGGAGAGGGATCCCGAGGTGCCGCGTCGCCAGGTTCGTCAGGCGCAGCCCCGCCGCCTCGTGCGTCGTGCCGAACGCGTCGCGGAAGTCCTCGACCGCGAGGTTGCGGTCCTTCTTCGCCTGCTGCAGGAACGCCACCGACGCCGACTCCGGCATGAGGCAGCAGGCGGCGTAGTAGTTGATCTCGAGCCGCTGCTGGAGGAAATCGGCGTAGTCGGTCGGGCGCTTGTGCCCGAGGAGCCGGTGGGCCATGGCCTGGAGCGCCATCGAGCGCAGGCCGTGGCCGCCGGGGATCGACGCCGGAGGCAGGTAGATGCGACCGTGCTCGAGATCGGTCACCGACCGTGCGGAGTGCGGCAGATCGTTGACGTAGATCAGCTCGAACCCGAGCTTCTCGGCCATGATGCTCACCGTGCGGTGGGTGAGGGCGCCCGAGACGTGGCCCGCAGCCTTGAGCTGCTTCTCGGCGAGCTTCTCGATGTCGGGCAGGTAGTTGTCGAGCTCGCGCATGCGCAGGCGCAGCTCGGTGTTGGCGCGCCGCGCCTCCTCCGGCGTCGCGATGGCCTCGCGCTCACGGCGCTGCAGCTCGCGGTGCAGGCCGAGGAGCGACTCGAGGGTGTCGTCGGTCATGCCTTTGGTGACCTTGACGGGGGCCACGCCGAGCTGGCGGAACACCGAGCTCGCCTGCGCGCGCTCGAGCTCGATCTCGAGCGCGGCTCTGCGATTCGGCGGCTCCGACGACAGCAGGTCGCCCACCTCCACCCCGGTCGCGGTGGCGATCGCCTGGAGCAGCGAGAGCTTCGGCTCGCGCTTGCCGTTCTCGATGAGACTCAGCTGACTGCCCGCCACCCCGACCCGCTCGCCGAGCTCGTCGAGGGTGAACCCATGGGAGATGCGCTGGTGGCGGATGCGGTGGCCGAGGGTCGACAGCTCGAGCGACGTGGGAGGCATTCCTTGATGATAACGAAAGAATCGCAACTCTTGACGCCGTATTTCCTCGCAAGACAGGGGATCGGGGGGCGAAAGTAGAGGAAGACCACGGATCTGAACGTCGAATCGAAGGGGAGCGACACCATGGCTCTTGCCGACATCTTCACCCGTCCCGAAGGCACCGCCCCGGCGCGGCCGGCGGTGACGCGCGCGCACGGCGAGCTGCCCTCCATCCAGGGGGCGGGAATGGCCCAGCTCGTGGCATGGGTCGAGGAGATCGCCGCTCTGACGAAGCCGGCCCGCATCCACTGGGTCGACGGCACCCGCGCCGAGAACGACGCACTGCTGCGCGAGATGGTCGACGAGGGCAAGCTCATCAAGCTCAACCCCGAGTGGCGTCCCGGTTCGTACCTCGCCCGTTCGCATCCGAGCGACGTCGCCCGCACCGAGGGCCGCACCTACATCGCCTCCGAGCGCGAGGAGGACGCCGGGCCCACGAACAACTGGATCGCGCCCGACGAGATCCGCGCCACCATCACCCCGCTCTTCGACGGATCGATGGCCGGTCGCACCATGTACGTCGTGCCCTTCTCGATGGGCGCCGTGGGCGGTCCGCTGTCGCACATCGGCGTGCAGATCACCGACAGCGCGTACGCCGTCGCGTCGATCGGCATCATGACCCGCGTCGGCACCGAGGTGCTGCGCGAGATCGCCGGCGGAGCACCGTGGGTGAAGACGGTCCACTCCGTCGGCGCCCCCCTCCAGCCGGGCGAGCAGGACGTCGCGTGGCCGTGCAACGACGAGAAGTACATCGTCCACTTCCCCGAGACCCTCGAGGTCTGGTCCTTCGGCTCGGGCTACGGCGGCAACGCGATCCTCGCCAAGAAGTGCTTCGCGCTGCGCATCGCCTCGGTCATCGGGCGCAACGAGGGCTGGCTCGCCGAGCACATGCTGCTCATCCGCGTCGTCGACCCCGCCGGTCGCGCCTACCACCTCGCCGCGGCGTTCCCGTCGGCATGCGGCAAGACGAACCTCGCGATGCTGCGCCCAACGATCCCCGGCTGGCGGGTCGAGACCCTCGGCGACGACATCGCCTGGCTGCGACCCGGCGACGACGGCCGCCTGTGGGCGATCAACCCCGAGGCGGGCTTCTTCGGCGTCGCGCCGGGCACCGGCGAGTCGACCAACGTCACGGCGGTCGAGACCCTGTGGGGCAACACCATCTTCACCAACGTCGCGCTGCGTCCCGACGGCGACGTGTGGTGGGAGGGCCTCACCGACGAGCCGCCGGCGGAGCTCACCGACTGGGAGGGCAACCCCTGGACACCGGCATCCGGTCGTCCCGCCGCCCATCCCAACTCGCGCTTCACGGTCGCGGCCGCGCAGTGCCCGCAGATCGCGGCCGACTGGGACGCCCCGCAGGGAGTGCCGCTCGACGCGATCCTCTTCGGCGGTCGCCGCGCGACCAACGTTCCCCTCGTGGTCGAGGCCACCGACTGGACGCACGGCGTCTTCATGGGCTCGAACATCTCGTCCGAGCGCACCGCCGCAGCCGAGGGCACCGTCGGCGAGCTGCGCCGCGACCCGTTCGCCATGCTGCCGTTCTGCGGCTACAACATGGCCGACTACTTCGGGCACTGGCTCAAGGTCGGGCAGAAGCTGCGCTTCGACCGCGCGCCGCGCGTGTTCCAGGTGAACTGGTTCCGCAAGGGCGCCGACGGCCGGTTCCTGTGGCCCGGGTTCGGCGACAACGCCCGGGTGATCGACTGGATCATCCGCCGCCTCGACGGCGAGGTCGGCGCGGTCGACAGCCCGATCGGCCGCCTGCCCCGCACGCAGGACCTCGACGTCGACGGGATCGACGTGCCGCAGGCCGACCTCGACGAGCTGTTCGCCGTCGACACCCAGTCGTGGCTCCGCGAGGCCGACCTCACCGAGGAGTTCTACCGCACGTTCGAGGGCCGCGTGCCCGCGCCGCTGTGGGCCGAGCTCGCCGCGCTGCGGTACCGCCTGCAGCGCGCCTGAGCCGCTTCGGCACGGATGCCCCGGCCCCGCACTGTGCGGCGGGCCCGGGGCATCCGTCTGTCTCAGACCAGCAGCTGGTGCTTCGCGAGGTCGCGGTAGAGCGGCGTCGACTCGACCAGTTCGGAGTGCGTGCCCTGGCCCACGACGCGGCCGTGCTCCAGGACCACGATGTGGTCGCTGTCCACGACGGTCGACAGGCGGTGTGCGATCACGATGAGGGTGCGCCCAGCGGCGACCGCGTCGATCGCCTCGCGCATGCGCTGCTCGTTGAGTCCGTCGAGCGACGACGTCGACTCGTCGAGCAGCAGGATCGGCGGGGCGGCCAGCAGCGCACGGGCGATCGCGAGGCGCTGGCGCTCGCCGCCCGAGAGCATGACCCCGCTTTCGCCGACCGGAGCGTCGAGTCCGAGCGGATTGCGGTCGAGCACCTCGCCGAGGTTCACGGCGCGCAGCACCTGTTCGCAGTCGGCGTCGCTCGCCTCGGGCGAGGCCAGGCGCAGGTTGTCGCCGAGCGTGCCGGCGAGGGTCGGAGCGTCCTGCTCGACGTAGCCGAGCCTGCTGCGCAGGTCGTCGCGATCGAGCGCGCGCACGTCGGTG
The DNA here is from genome assembly GCF_054824025.1 of Microbacterium sp. HJ5. Lineage (NCBI taxonomy): Bacteria > Bacillati > Actinomycetota > Actinomycetes > Micrococcales > Microbacteriaceae > Microbacterium > Microbacterium sp. HJ5. Next base: position 52,184 of record NZ_JSYE01000033.1, on the reverse strand, counting down.
CCGTCCAGCAGGATCGCGCCGCCGGTCGGGTCGTAGAAGCGCTCGATGAGCGCGAGCGTGGTGCTCTTGCCCGCGCCCGATGGGCCGACGAGGGCGACGCGCGAGCCGCGGGGGACCGAGAACGAGACGCCGCGGAGCACCTCGGGGTCGGCTGCGCCGGACGGGTCGACGGACGCCTCGTCCCTCGCGATCGCCCGCGCGTCGACGTGCGCGTTCTCGAGCACCGCGATCGCCTCGGTCTCCGCCCTGCGACGGGCGACGACGACGGCCTCGGGATAGCGGAACCGGACGTCGCGGAACTCGACTGCGACGGTGCCGGCCGGGTTCGCGGCATCCGTCCCGCTCTCGACCGCCGTGGCCAGCGCGGCGTCGTCCTGCGACTCCGTCGGTAGGTCGAGCACCTCCTGGATGCGGCCGAGCGCGCCCAGCGCCTGGTTGACCGACGTGATCGCCCCGAAGAACGAGCCGAGCGGAGCGATCAGCATGAAGAGGAACATGATGAACGTCACCAGGTTCGCGATGGTGATCGCGCCGGTCGCGACGCGGAACCCGCCCAGGCCGATGACCACGAGAAGCGACACCTGCAGGGCGATGCCGGCGATCGGCACGACGAGCGCCGAGACCTTCGCGATACGCACGCCGACGCCGTACGCATCGGTCGCGCGGGCGGTGACCTCGGCGATCTCGCGCTCGGTGGCGCCCGCGGCGCGCACCGTGCGGATCGACCCGACGGCGCGCTCGACGCCCGAGGCGAGCTCGCCGACCTTCTCCTGCTGCTGCGTCGAGGCGGTGCGGATGCGTCCGCTGAGCACCGTCACGCCGACCACCGAGACGCCGATGACCACGACGATGATGCCGAGGAGCAGCGGATCTATGAGCGCCATCGCGATGAGCGCGCCGGCGAACAGGAGCGCATTGCCGATCGCGTCCGCGAGCCCCTGGGTGAGGGCCGAGTAGAGCAGCGTCGTGTCGCTGCCCACACGCGACACGAGGTCACCGGTGCGGCGCGCGTCGAACTCGCTGATCGGCAGATGGAAGATGCGCGCGATGAGCTTGCGGCGGCTCGAGTAGACGACCGCGGTGCCGGTGCGCTGCAGCAGATAGTGCTGCCACCCGGAGATGAGCGACGACAGCACCACGAAGCCGACGAGCGCCCAGAGGAGCAGCCCGAGGTCGAGGTTCGCCTGCACCCGCTCGATGACCTGGCCGACGAGCAGCGGCTGGACGAGCATCGTCGCGGCGCTGAAGACGCTCAGCACGGAGACGACGACGAGCGTGCCCTTGTGCTCGAAGAGGAAGGGGAGGAGCTGGCCGAAGGTGGCGCGCGGGCCGTCGTCCTTGGGGCGGCGGGGGCGGCCGCCTCGCGGTGCGGGGTCCTGCGCGGGGGCGGGGGCTTCGTCGAGTTCGGCGGAGGGCATGGCGGTACCTCGTTCGTGCGGGGAATTACCTTCGACCGTACTTCTTGTGCACGGCCTGCTTCGACACACCGAGGGCGAGGGCGATCGCCTGCCACGAGAAGCCCAGGTTGCGGGCTCGGCGGACCGCGACCTCCTCGGCCCGCGCCAGCTCGACGCGGGCGTCGGCGAGGCGCCGGAGCTCGGCGATCGGCTCGCGCTCGGGGGCCGAGCCGATGAGGGTGCGCAGGTCGTCGCCGCTCACGGTGCTCCTTCGGTGTCGGATGCCTCGGCCGAGGCATCCGACGTCAACCGTAGTTGACGGGCGCGCGCGCGTCAACTTTCATTGACGCACCGGGTGTCCGACAGGGGGGGTTAGGGTTGTCCGGTGCCCGCCCCCGTGATCAATGCTGAGAACCTCGTCAAGGCCTACAAGGTCAAAGGCAAGCCCGACTTCCTGGCTGTCGACGGCCTGTCGTTCGAAGTGGCGCCGGGCGAGTCGTTCGGGCTTCTCGGGCCCAACGGAGCGGGCAAGTCGACGACGATGAAGATGATCGGCGCGGTGTCGACGCGCACGGCCGGCGACCTGTCGATCCTCGGGCTCGACCCCGACCGCTACGGCCCCGAGATCCGGTCGCGGCTCGGCGTCGTCCCGCAGCAGGACAACCTCGACGGCGAGCTCAACGCGCGCGAGAACCTCTACATCTACGGACGCTACTTCGGCCTGCCGGGCAAGGTCTGCGCGCAGAAGGCCGACGAGCTGCTCGCGTTCGCGGCGCTCGAAGACAAGGCCAAGAGCAAGGTCGACGCCCTGTCGGGCGGCATGAAGCGCCGTCTCACCATCGCGCGCGGGCTCATCAACGACCCGCGCATCCTGCTCCTCGATGAGCCGACGACGGGCCTCGACCCGCAGGCGCGCCACGTACTGTGGGACCGCCTCTTCCGCCTCAAGGAGCGCGGCACCACCCTCGTGCTCACGACCCACTACATGGACGAGGCCGAGCAGCTGTGCGACCGCCTCATCGTCGTCGACAAGGGCCGCATCATGGCGGAGGGCACACCCGCGTCGCTGATCCGCGAGCACTCGAGTCGCGAGGTGCTCGAAGTGCGCTTCGGGTCCGACCGCAACGAGCAGGTCGCGCCGCAGCTGCAGGGCATCGGCGACCGCGTCGAGGTGCTCCCCGACCGCGTGCTCGTCTACGCGAGCGACGGCGAGGCCGCCCTCGAGCAGGTGACCCAGCGCGGGCTGCACCCGGTGACGAGCCTCGTGCGCCGCTCCAGCCTCGAAGACGTGTTCCTGCGCCTCACCGGAAGGTCGCTGATCGAATGAGCGACGTCCTTCCGCCGTCGGGCAGCGAGCGGATGCCTCGCCCCCCGGCCGGTGCGACCGACACCGGCGACGGTCTCGACGAGCTCCGCGCCGAGGCGATGGAGTGGGGTCGCAAGCCCCGCGCCTTCGGCTCGGTGTACGTCACCGAGCACATGGTGCGGGCCATGCGCGCCTACGGCTGGACGATCATCGTGGGCGCGCTCGGGCAGCCGGTGCTCTACCTGCTGGGCCTTGCGGTCGGACTCGCTGCGCTGATCAACGCGCCGATCGATGTCGGCGGGCAGCAGGTGCCGTACCTCGTCTTCGTGGCTCCGGCGCTGCTGATGACCTCGGCCATCGCGGTGGCCTCCGAGGAGTTCACCTATCCCGTCATGGCGGGATTCAAGTGGCGGCGCTACTTCTACGGCTTCAACGCGTCGCCGCTGTCGTCCGGCCAGATCGCGAACGGCGTGGTCGCCGGCGCGGGTGCGCGCATGGCCGTGACCGTCGTGCTCTACTTCGTCTTCATCGTGCTGTTCTTCGCGTGGCTGCAGCCGGACGCGACGAAGCTCTCGACCGCGTGGCTCGCTCCCTTCATCGCCCTGCTGGGCGGCCTCGCGTTCGGCATTCCCCTGATGGCATACGCCGCCTCCGTCGAAGACGACAAGGGTCAGTTCGCGCTCGTCCAGCGCTTCATCTTCATGCCGATGTTCCTGTTCTCGGGCACCTTCTACCCGCTCAGCTCCCTGCCCGACTGGCTCGAGTGGATCGGGTGGATCTCGCCGCTCTGGCATGCGACCGAGCTCGGCCGCGTCGTGACGTACGGCCAGCCGTCGCCGCCGATGCTCATCGCCCTGCATGTCGTCTACCTCGTCGGGCTGTCGGTCGGAGGGCTGATCATCGGGCGACGACTGTTCGAGCGGAGGCTGGCCAAGTGAGCGCGGGGACGACGATCGAGACCCCCACCCGCATGGGCGGCGTGCGCGCGCTGTGGGCAGGCAACCCCCAGTCGGTCGTGCAGCGCGGACTCATCGCGGCGCGCTCGTCGAGCTGGATCGTGGTGCTCTCGGGATTCTTCGAGCCGGTGTTCTACCTCGTCTCGATGGGCGTCGGACTCGGATCGCTCATCGGCGACGTCGAGACGTCGAGCGGCGTCGAGGTGTCGTACGCCGCCTTCATCGCCCCTGCGCTGCTGGCCGTGTCGGCCATGAACGGGGCCATCTACGACTCCACGTGGAATGTGTTCTTCAAGCTCAACTACGGCAAGCTCTACGAGGGCATGCTCGCGACATCGCTGGGGCCGCTCGATGTCGCGCTCGGCGAGATCATGTACGCGCTGCTGCGCGGCCTGCTGTACGCCACGGGCTTCATGATCATCATGCAGGTCCTCGGGCTGAACCTCGCGTGGACGGCGATCCTCGCCATCCCGGCCGTGCTGCTCATCGCCTTCGGCTTCGCAAGTCTGGGCATGGCTGTCACGAGCTACATGAAGACCTTCCAGCACATGGACTGGATCAACTTCGTCCTCCTGCCGATGTTCCTGTTCTCGGCGACGCTGTACCCGATCTCGGTCTACCCGGAGTGGATCCAGCACATCATCATGGCCTTCCCGCTGTGGCACGGAGTCGAGCTGGTGCGCGGCCTCACGACGGGCGTGCTCACGCCCGATATGTGGTGGCACGTGCTGTACTTCGTCGTCATGATCGCCGTCGGCCTCGTCTTCACGACGAAGCGGCTGCGCGCCCTCTTCCTCGACTGACACCGTGCTGATCGTCGAACTCGTCCGTCTCGCGCCGCGAGGCGCAGCTCGCGCGTGACCGTGCGCTGCGCGACGACGCCTGACCGCGGGTGGCTTGCCGCTGCGGCGTCCGGCTCTTCCCATTGCCGTGCCAGGCCGCAAGGGCGCGTGTTTCCTGCTGCTGCTGCGCTGATTGGTGCCGCCGGAACATGAAACTGCCGCCCAAGCGACCCCGGCGCTGCTGTGCGATCTCGGCCGGCGCTCGAGTGACTTCGCGCGCACTTTCTTGAACATGTTCAGTTCGTGCACTACGTTCTGAACATGTCCAGTTCCGTCGTCCAGACCAAAAGCGAACGCACGCGCGCGATCATCCGCGACGTGGCGCTCCGCTCATTCCGCGAACGAGGGTACGACCAGACGACGATCCGCCTGATCGCGCACGAGGCCGGGGTGTCGGTCGGTACCACGAACTACCACTTCGCGTCGAAGAACGACCTTGTGCAGGAGCTGTACCTCGACGTGCAGCAATCCCACCGAGCGGCGGCCGTGCCGCTGCTCGCCGACAGCGACGACCTGGTCGATCGGCTGGGCATCGTGTTCCGCACGGGGGTGGCACAGCTCGAGCCCTACCACCGCTACGCGCCGGAGTTCCTCTCCGCGGCGGTGTCGCCGCGCTCCTCGATCAACCCGCTGTCCGGCGAGTCCGCCGAGTCGCGCGACATCGTCGTGGGGCTGTTCCGCGACGCCATCGAGGGGTCGAGCGACAAGCTCCCGGCCGAGTTCCGCGACGACCTGCCCGACGCGCTGATGCTCGCGCACCTGCTCCTCGCCCTCTTCTGGGTCTACGACTCCTCGGCGGGCCAGGTGCGCACGCGGCGACTTCTCGACCGCGGCCTCCGCCTGCTGAAGCTCTCCCTGCCACTGGTTCGGTCGCGCCTCCTCCGCCGTCCGCTGCGTGAACTACTCGACCTGATCGCCGAGGTCAAGGCATGACCGCACAGACCTTTGGTGCGCACAGCCCGGGGAGGGATCCCGAAGCCGATGACGAGGGACGGGAGGTGGGACTGTGGCGCGAACGGTGGTTCCGTGTGCTCACGATCCTCAACGGCAGCCTCGTCGCGTGCTCGGCACTGGTCGGGATCGCCATGCAGTCAGATGTGCTGTCCGGGCCGGCCGCATGGCTCACGCTCTTCTTCCCCGTCGTACCCGTCACCTTCACGGCGCCCGTCGTCTCGGTCGTCGTCATCGCGGCGGCTGCTGCCCTGTCCTCGCTGAACATGCTGGTGTACAGACAGAAGTGGGTCCGCTTCCTCCGCGCCTTCACGGTCTGGGGCACGCTCGCTCTGACCGTCCCTTCGGTGCTCGCCTGTCTCATGATCGCTCCTGCGGTCTTCGGGTGGCTCCGGTGAGCCGCCGGCGCCCGGTCTACGTCGCCGTGGGCATTCGGGCATCGATCGATCGGGTGTGGGAACTCACCCAGGACGCCACCCACCACGCGAGGTGGGATGCGCGCTTCAGCCGCATCACGCCGACCGAGCCGCTCGCCGGTGGCGGGACGCGCTTCCGGTACGAGCGCAGGTTCCCGGGCGGCATCATCTCGGGAAGCGGCGCGACGATCGGCGAGCGGACCCGCCCGGACGGCACCCGCACCTCGGCACTGCGCTTCGACGCAGATGGTCGGATGTCGCCCCTCGGCGCCGGCCGCGGGTACTGGCGGTACGTTCCTCACGACGGCCAGACCGTGTTCCTCACCGGGTACGACTACGAGCCGGCGTGGGGCCGTCTCCCCGACCTCCTCGTGCGCCCGCTCGTCGCGTGGGTCACCGCGTGGAGCTTCGACCGGCTGCGCATCTGGGCGGAGACCGGCACGCCTCCCGAGCGGTGGCCGCTGGCGTCGGTGCTCGCCTTCTGGCGTCCGGAGCGTCCGCGCGCGCAGCGATGCGAGAGGCACCCGGCTCGGCGCGACGTGATGGGCGAGGCCCCCGCGACGCTCCGAGGGCTGGTGCAGCCGTGACCCGGGCGAGCGCTGCCGCCGCAGCGCCGAGCGAAGCTGGGTCGATGACGGCGGCGACATCGATGTTCGCCCGCGCGATGGGTGACGACTTCCGCAGGCTCCATCCGATGCTCCGGCGCCGCTTCGGCGTCGGCCTCGAAGCCGGCTACGCGTGCGTCGGCCACGGCACCATGGCGCGCATCCGGCGCGGTCCGTGGTGGACTGTCCCCTTCCTGCAGATCGGCCGCTTCCGCAGCATCCTGGTGCCCGACACGGGCGAGGAGGTGCCCTTCACGATCGAGAACTTCCCGTACCGCGACCCTTTCGGCCGCGAGACCGCGACCTTCGTACGGCACTTCCGCATGCGCGGCGGCGTGCGACGATTCGACGCGACCATGATCCGGGGCGCCGACGGGGGCATCGTCGATTACCTCGGCACCCACCAGCACCTGGCCGTCGACCTCGAGCTCACGGCGGAGCCCGATGGGAGCCTGCTGCTGCGGTCCGACGCGCAGCGGTTCTACGAGGGGCCGGTGGGGTTCCGGTTCCCCATGCTGTTCAGCGGGCGCGCCGAGCTCCGCGAGAGCTACGACGACGAGGCCGGCGTCTTCCGGATCCGCCTCGAGGTGCGCAACCGAGTGTTCGGGTTCCTGTTCGGCTATGAGGGCGAGTTCCGGTGCGAGTTCCCCGATGCAGCCGACGTCCCGCTGCACGTGCTCCCGATCCGCCACGAGCGTCGGGAGTGAGCAGGGGCGCGACGACAGCGCCTCGATCCTGCGGGTGCGGCGTCGGCCGACGCGGCGCTCGCAGGAAACAGCAGCGGGAACGGCCCTCGCGTCTACCCGAGCAGAGAGCAGCGGATGCCGCGGCCCACGCAGGCCGCGGCATCCGCTGTCTCGAATTGGGGTCAGAGGGATCCGGTCGCTCCGACTCCCAGGTCGGCCTCGTAGTCGATGTCCTTCGTCTCGGGTGCGAGGAGCAGCGCGATGAAGGTCAGCACGCCCATCGCCGACAGGTACACACCGACGAGAACGGGGCTGCCGCCCGAGCCGGCCCACAGGGCGACGGCCACGATGGGGGCGAGCGCCGCGCCGAGGATCGACGACAGGTTGTAGGAGACCGCCGATCCCGTGTAGCGCACGTTCGTCGGGAAGAGCTCCGGCAGCACCGCGCCCATCGGCCCGAAGGTCGAGCCCATCAGCATGAAGCCGAAGATGAGGAAGGCCTGCGCCAGCGCGCCGGTGAACTTCGGGTCGGCCTGCGGCAGCAGGAACAGGTTGAAGGTCAGGCCGAACACGATGATCAGGCCGGTGACCCACAGCAGCAGCTTGCGGCGGCCGATGGCGTCGGCGATCGGCCCGGACAGCAGCGTGAAGATGCCGAAGAACACCACGCCGATGATCTGCATGATGACGAAGTCGGTGTAGCCGAAGCCGAGGCCGGGATAGAACTGCGCTGCGAACGCGGCCGCGTCGAACGACTGACCCGCGGCCTCGGCGGCCTTCTGCGCGGCGGCGGACGCCGTCGCGAGATCGGCTGCCTTCGTGCCGTAGGACAGCGTGAAGTTCGTCATCAGGTAGAACAGCACGTAGGTCGCCAGCATGATGAACGTGCCGAGGATCAGGTGCCACCAGTGGCGGCGGACGACCGTGCCCAGCGGGAACTTGCGGATCGCGCCCTTCTGCTCCGCCTTCACGAACGTCTCGGACTCGACGAGGCGCAGACGCACCCACAGGCCGATGATCACCATGACGGCCGAGAAGAGGAACGGCACGCGCCAGCCCCACGCGAGGAAGTCGGCCGAGCGCTGGCCGGCGCCGTCGGGGTGCGGCAGCAGGAAGTTGATCGCGAGGAAGACCGAGTTGGCGATGATGAAGCCGAGCGGCGCGCCGAGCTGCGGGAAGGTGCCGTACCAGGCGCGCTTTCCGGCCGGGGCGTTCTCGGTCGCGACGAGTGCCGCACCCGACCATTCGCCGCCGAGCGCGAAGCCCTGCGCGAGGCGGAGGAAGAGCAGCAGCAGGGCCGCCCACCACCCGATGTCGTTGAAGGTGGGGAGGCAGCCGATCAGGAACGTCGCGATGCCCATCGTGAGCAGCGAGGCGACGAGCGTGGCCTTGCGGCCGAATCGGTCGCCGAAGTGGCCGAAGACGATGGCGCCGAGCGGCCGGGCGATCATCGCGGCGCCGAAGACACCGAACGACGCGAGGAGCGCCGTGGTGTCGTTGCCGGTGGGGAAGAAGAGGATCGGGAAGACGAGCACCGCCGCGGTGGCGTAGACGTAGAAGTCGTAGAACTCGATCGTGGTGCCGACGAGGCTCGCGGTGATGACGCGCGAGCGGGGGTTGGCGGGAACGGTCGGGGAGGACAGTGAGGATGCAGTGGGGGAAGACATTCGAACCTGTAGAACGCGTAGCGGGGCATCCTCGTGGGATGTGCGGTGGGCGGTCGCCGGGCGCGGGGTGACGCGTCCGGCGGCTCTGCGCTGGGTCACCGGGTGCCGTGGCTCGTTCGCCGGGGCACGAAGATCCAGCCTACCCGCGGGCGGAGCGGCCGGTCGCGGGTGGGCAGGAATGCGGAGAGCGGATGCCTCGACCCGTCGCCGGGCGAGGCATCCGCTCTCCGTTCTGTCCGAGTCAGCGCCAGAGCACCGCGATCGCGGCGTTCGCCAGCGTGAGCACGCCTATCGACCAGAAGATCGCGGGAGGCACCTTGCCGGTCTTGCGCTGGCGCCCGGCGCCGATGCCGAGCAGCGCGCCGATCACCACGAGGATGACGAGCTTGGTGCCGATCTTGGCGTAGTTGAGCTCATAGTCGATGCCCCACGGGGCGGCGAGGATGAGACCGGCCAACCCCGCGATCGCGAGACCCCAGTTCATGAGGCGCGTGATGCCGCGGTGGCCGTTCACGAGTTCGACGACCCACGCGCCGAAGAGGATGGCGAAGCCGACGAGGTGGAAGAGCAGGACGAGGTGGCGCAGGAACTCCATGGACGTCACGGTAGGCCGATCCCCGCCTCCGCGCCACCAAGGCGCGCCTCACCGCGCGGAGGCTCAGCCGGCGCGCAGCTCCCGCAGCACGAGCGCGGTGCGGATCGCGGCATCCGCCGCCTCGTGGCCCTTGTCCTCCTCGGACCCGGGGAGCCCGGCCCGGGCGATGCCCTGCGCCTCGTCGTCCAGCGTCAGCACGCCGAAGCCCACCGGCTTGCCGGTGTCGAGAGCGACGCGCGTGAGCCCGTCGGTCGCGGCGTTCGAGACGAAGTCGAAGTGCGGTGTGCCGCCACGGATGATCACGCCGAGGGCCACGACCGCGTCGGCTCCGGCCTCCAGTGCGGCCTTGGCGACGACGGGCAGCTCGAACGAGCCAGGTACCCGCACGAGCCGCCACGTCGCACCGGCCGCGTCGAGCGCGCGCTCCGCGCCGGCGATGAGCCCGTCGGAGATCTCGTCGTGCCAGGTTCCCGCGATGACGACGACGTCGAGTCCCGTCGCGTCGACGGGGGCGGATGCCTGGGGTGCGCCCCTGCCGCTCATCGGTCTGCTCCTTCGTGCATCTGCGCGAGGGCGTCGGCGAGGTCGCCCTCGTCGATCAGGTGGCCCATTCGGTCGCGCTTGGTGGTGAGGTACTGGTGGTTGTTCGGACCGACGCCCACGAGCAGGGGCACCTGCTCGACGATGTCGAGGCCGAATTCGCGGAGCTGCTTGACCTTGTCGGAGTTGTTGGTCAGCAGGCGCACCTTGTCGACGCCGAGGTCGGCGAGGATGCCGGCGGCCGCCGCGTAGTCGCGGGCGTCGGCGGGCAGGCCGAGGGCGAGGTTCGCGTCGACCGTATCGAGCCCGCGCTCCTGCAGGGAGTACGCGCGCAGCTTGTTGATGAGTCCGATGCCTCGTCCTTCGTGGCCGCGCATATAGACGACGACGCCGCCGTCCTGCTCGATGGCGTCGAGCGCGGCATCCAGCTGCGGTCCGCACTCGCACTTGAGCGAATCGAACGCCTCGCCGGTCAGGCACTCCGAGTGCACCCGCACGAGGGGCGCGTCGGTCAGCTCGCCGGACACGATCGCCAGGTGATCGGTGCCCGTCACGCGGTCCTTGTACGCGAGGAAGCGGAACTCGCCGTGCGCGGTCGGCACGAGCGCCTCCGCCCGCAGGCTCACGCGGCGCTTGTGCGTGGCAGGGGTCTCTGCCTCCGCAGCGAGCGGCTCGTTCTCGTTCAGGTAGGCGATGAGCTGCTCGATGGTGATGACCGGGATGCCGTCGCGCTCGCCGAGCTCCTGGAGGCCGGGGAGGCGCATCATGGAGCCGTCCTCGGCCACGACCTCGGCGATCGCCCCGACGGGGTGCACGCCGGCGAGGCGCATGAGCTCGACCGCGGCCTCGGTGTGGCCGCCGCGTTCGCGCACGCCGCCCTCGACCGCGCGGAGGGGGAGGATGTGCCCGGGCCGGATGACGCTCGTAGGCACCGAATCGGGGTCGGCGAGCACGTTGAGCGTGTGCGCCCGGTCGGTGGCGCTGATGCCCGTCGAGACGCGGTCGGCGGCGTCGACGCTCACCGTGTACGCCGTGGCGCGGGCGTCCTGGTTCACCTCGACCATGGGAGGCAGGTCGAGGCGGTCCGCCCACTCGGCGGGCATGGGGGCGCAGATGAATCCGCTCGACCAGCGCACCGTCCAGGCGATCCACTCGGGCGTTGCGAGCTCCGCCGAGAGGACGACGTCGCCCTCGTTCTCCCGGTTCTCATCGTCGGCGACGATGACGGGCTTGCCGGCGCGGATCGCGTCCAGCGCCTCGGGAATGGTGGAAAGGCTCATGCCGAGCCTCCTTCCGTGGGTGCGGCCGTGGCCGCGGGATCTTCGGGGGCGAGGGTGGTCGAATCGGTGCTCGGTGCGAAGGCCAGGAGCCGCTGCACGTGGCGGGCGAGGATGTCGGTCTCGAGGTTGACGCGGTCGCCGGGCACGCGGCCGCCGAGCGTGGTCGCGGCGAGCGTCTCGGGGATCAGCGAGACCTCGAACCAGTGGACGCCGTCCGCGGGGGCTGCCGGGCTGGCGTCGCTCACCGTGAGCGAGACCCCGTCGACCGCGATGGAGCCCTTGTCGACGACGAGCGGCGCGAGCGCGGCGGGCAGGCCGATGCGCAGGACGCGCCATTGCGCGCCGGGCCGCACATCCAGCACCTCTCCGGTGCCGTCGATGTGACCCTGCACGATGTGGCCGCCGAGGCGTCCGTGCGCGACGGTGGCGCGCTCGAGGTTGACGGGTCGTCCCTCGGTCACCCCGAACAGCGTCGACATGTCGAGGGTCTGGCGCATCACGTCCGCCGTGAACCAGTCGGCTCCCTGGTCGACGACGGTGAGGCACACGCCGCTCACCGAGATGGAGTCGCCGTGCGCGGCATCCGTCACCGCTTTCGGCGCCTTCACGGTGACCCGCACGCCGTCGCCCGAGGGCTCGACCGCGGTGATCTCGCCGATCTCCTCGACGATTCCGGTGAACATCAGCTGACTCCTTCTGTGGCGGGGGCGGCGACGATCAGCAGATCGTCGCCGAGCTTCTCGACGGCGTGCACGCTCAAACGGCGCGCCTCGCCGATGGTGGTGACGCCGAGATCGCGGAGCGCGAGCATCTCGCCGCCGATGAGCACGGGGGCGACGTAGACGAGGAACTCGTCGGCCAGCCCTCCGCGCACGAACGACGCGGCGACCGCCGGCCCGCCCTCGACGAACACGCGGTGGACGCCGCGGTCGCGCAGGTCGGCGAGAGCCTCGTCGAGGTCGCCCGCGTACTGGACGAGGGGGAGCGGATGCCGGTGCACGGCCGCCCCCGCGGGAACGGCGCGCTCGCCGAGCACCACCGGCATCGGCTGGTGGGGGAGGAGGGAGCCGTCCTCGGCGCGGGCGGTCAGGGCCGGGTCGTCGGCGAGCAGGGTGCCGGTGCCGACGATGATGGCGTCGGCTTCGGCGCGGCGACGGTGCACGTCGGCGCGTGCGGCGGGTCCGGTGATCCACTGGCTCGTGCCGTCGGATGCCGCAGCCCGGCCGTCGAGGCTCTGGGCCCACTTGACCGTGACGTGGGGACGGCCGAGGGCCTGCACCGTGAGCCACGAGTCGAGCAGCGCGTGGGCCGCGTCGGCCTCGACGTGCGACTCGACGGCCACCCCCGCGGCGCGCAGCCGCGCGGCGCCGCCGGACGATGCGTCGCCCGGGTCGTCGATCGCGTAGACCACGCGCGAGACGCCCGCGGCGATGAGGGCCTCGGCACACGGGCCGGTGCGGCCCGTGTGGTTGCAGGGTTCGAGGGTGACCACGGCGGTGGAGCCCTGTGCGTCGCCGGGGGCGAGGTGGGCGAGGGCGGCGACCTCCGCGTGCGGTGTGCCCGCGCCGCGGTGCCAGCCCTCGGCGAGGATCTCGCCGTCGGCGGACAGGATGATCGCGCCGACTTGCGGGTTCACCCCGCGCGGGCCGCGACGGGCGAGGTCGAGCGCCCGACGCATCGCGTCGTGCTCAGCCGGTGTCGCCGTCATCCGTATCCTCCGTGTCCGCTCGCGGCGTTCCGGGGCACGGGAGACCGGCGACGCGCATGGCGTCGCCCGTGCTGCCTCCCATCCGGACTAGCGACAGTCGCCTGTCGCATCACCGTCGGTTCCGGAATTCCACCGGATCGGCCGCGGTCTGTCCTTGCGGACAGGCCTTGGCTCGCGGACTCTCACCGCCGGTTCGGATTCACACCGACCCCGGAGCACGTTGATGCTCTCGAGTCTACTCAACGCCCTCCCGGCGAGTTCATTCCATGTCTTCGCATGAAACGTCATCCCTCGCTGAGGGAGCGCGCCACCGCTTCGTCGATGACGAGCTCGGTCACGAGACCCGCCGCCAGCGCGCCCCGCAGGCTCGCCAGCTTCGACACTCCCGACACCACGCAGAGCCGCCGGGGAACGGCGCGCAGCACGTCGAACCGCGGTCCGGTGGCGCGCTCGTTCAGCGGAATGCCGTCGCTCGACCCGTCCGCCCGGAAGAACACCGTCGCGACGTCGCCGACCACGCCCTCGGCCTCGAGCGAGGCCAGCTCCTGGGCTTCGAGGTAGCCGCCCGAATAGACGTGGCTGGGCACGCGCGAGTCGGCGGATCCGGTGCTGAACACCACCAGATCCATGGCCGCCTGCATCGCGAGGATGCGCCGCGTGCTGCGTTCGCGCCACATCGCGCTGCGGGTGCGCGGGTCGTCGAAGAAGGCGGGCACCGGGAACTGCTGTGCGCTTCCGCCGTAGGCCGCGGCGAAGCGGCTGAGGATCTCGCTCGCATAGAGGAGGCCGGTGGTGTGGGTGTTCCCCGATCCGTTGAGCTGCACGAACGTGGCGCCGTGCACCGGCTTCGGCGCGAGGCGCCGGCTGATCGCAGCGGTCGTCGAGCCCCACGCGACGCCGACCGTCATGTCAGCGGCGACGAGGTCGCCGAGAAGGTGCGCGGCTGCGACCGAGACGCGCTCCAGCCGCTCCACCTCGCTCGCGTCGTCGGGCACCGGCACGACGTGGGCGGTGACGCCGAAGCGCTCGGCGAGGTGCTCCTCGAGGAGCTGAGGGGCCGCGAACGGGGAGCGGACGCGGATGTCGACGATGCCCGTGGCGCGCGCGTGGGTGAGCAGGCGCGACACGGTCGAGCGCGACGTGCCGAGTTCACGCGCGATGGCCTCCATCGTGCGGTCCTGGACGTAGTAGAGATGCGCGGCAGTGAGGGCGCGCTGCACGGCGCGTGCGTCAAGGCCCTCGTCCATGAGGACATCCTTGCACATATGTGCAAACCGCCTGCAAGGACGTCCAGCGGTGTCATCATGGACGCAGACACCGACACAAGGACGACGGGGGATCGCGATGGGCGACGGCACGGCACGAGGATTCGACGCTCTGGCGGAGCGTCCCTACGCGGATGTGCTGATCATCGGCGGCGGCATCAACGGCCTGGCCACGTTCCGCGATCTGGCCCTGCAGGGAGTGGACGTCGCCCTGGTCGAGCGCGACGACTTCATCAGCGGAGCATCCGCGGCGTCGTCGCATATGATCCACGGCGGCATCCGCTACCTCGAGAACGGCGAGTTCCGCCTCGTGCACGAAGCGGTCACCGAGCGCAACGGCCTGCTGCGGATCGCCCCCCACTACGTCCGTCCGCTCCAGACCACCATCCCGATCTTCTCGACGTTCTCGGGCGTCCTGAGCGCCCCGCTCCGCTTCCTCCGCCACGGCGGCGGGAAGCACTCCGAGCGCGGCGCCGCCCTCATCAAGATCGGCCTCGTCATCTACGACTCGTTCTCACGCGGCGGCGGACGCGTGCCGCGCCACACTTTCCGCGGGCGCAAGCGCTCCCTGCAGGAGCTGCCTGCACTCAATCCCGGCGTGAAGTACACGGCCACGTACTGGGACGCGTCGCTCCACGACCCGGAGCGTCTCGCGATCGACGTGCTGCGCGACGGCCGGAAGGCGGGTGGCGACACGGCCCGCGCCGCGAACTACGTCGCTGCGGCGGGCGTCGAGGACGGCCGCGTCGTGCTGCGCGACATGGTGTCGGGCCGCGACCTGCCGTTCGCGGCATCCGTCGTCATCAACGCCTCCGGCCCATGGACCGACTTCACGAACCTCGCGCTGGGAGACCCCACGCGGTACATGGGGGGAACCAAGGGCTCGCACATCGTCCTCGACCACCCCGAGCTGCTGGCAGCGACCGGCGGACGCGAACTGTTCTTCGAGAACGCCGACGGCCGCATCGTGCTCATCTACCCCCTCAAGGGCCGCGTGCTCGTGGGAACGACCGATCTCGAGCACGACATGGGCGACCCGATCGTCTGCACCGAGGCGGAGGTCGACTACTTCATCGACCTCATCGGGCAGGTGCTGCCGAAGATCGGCGTGGACCGGTCGCAGATCGTCTACCGGTTCTCGGGCGTGCGCCCGCTGCCCGGGCACGGCGACGTGGCGCCCGGCTTCGTCTCGCGGGACTACCGCGTCGAGGCCGCGCCGCTCCTCGGCGGCGATGCCACGGTCCTGAGCCTCGTCGGCGGCAAGTGGACCACCTTCCGTGCGTCGGCCGAGCACCTCGCCGACCGTGCGCTCGACCTGCTCGCCCGGCCGCGACGTCGATCGACGAAGGGCCTGGCCATCGGCGGCGGGAGCGGGTTCCCCACCACCGAGCGAGCTCGCCAGCAATGGATCGGCGGTCACTCCGACGGGCTCCCGGCCGATCGCGTCGCCACGCTGCTCGACCGTTACGGCACGGTCGCGACCTCTGTCATCGCGGCGATCGCCGACGACGCCGACGACGAGATGCTCGAGCACGCCCCCGGCTACAGCACGGCCGAACTGCGGTTCCTGACCTCGAGCGAGGACGTCACCCACCTCGACGACCTGCTGATGCGGCGCACGAGCATCGCGTTCACCGGCGGCGCGAGCGAGGCAGCGGTCACCGAGATCGCCGCGACGGTCGCACCGGTCCTCGGGTGGGATGCTGCGCGCACCGCGTCGGAGATCGCACGCGGGCTCGCGAAGGTGCACGCCGCCGACCCGTCGTGGGCCGAGGCATCCACCACCCCGCGATAATCTGACCGCAGCCGGACGCGAGGGCGCCCCGGCGACGCATGCGGGCGTGGACGCCCGCGAGGAAGGAGCCGGCGTTGGCCGATCACGTTCTGGCGATCGATCAGGGCACGACCTCGACCCGGGCCATCGTCTTCGACGCAGCCGGCGCCGTCGTCTCGGTGGCGCAGCGCGAGCACGAGCAGATCTTCCCGCGGGCCGGCTGGGTCGAGCACGACCCCGTCGAGATCTGGACCAACACCGAGTGGGTCGTCGCGTCGTGCCTCTCGCGGGCGGGCGTCGGCGCCGATGACGTCGCCGCCGTCGGCGTGACCAATCAGCGCGAAACAGCCGTGGTGTGGGATCGTCGAACCGGCCGGCCCGTCCACAACGCGCTCGTGTGGCAGGACACCCGCACCCAGCCGCGCATCGACGAGCTCGCCGGCTCGGACCCCGGCGCCGAGGGCACCTACCGCTTCGCGGAGAGCACCGGCCTGCCCCTCGCGACGTACTTCTCGGCCTCGAAGGTCGCGTGGATCCTCGACAACGTGCCGGGCGCTCGCGCGGCCGCCGAGGCCGGGCACCTCGTCTTCGGCACACCCGACACGTGGGTCATCTGGAACCTCACCGGCGGCGCCCGCGGGGGGATCCACGTCACCGACGTGACCAACGCCTCGCGCACGCTGCTGATGGACCTGCGGACGCTCGACTGGTCGGACGACCTCCTCGACGTGTGGGGGATCCCGCGGTCGATGATGCCCGAGATCCGGTCGTCGTCCGAGGTCGTCGGCACGTCGCGGCTGCCGGACGTGCTGCACGGCACCCCCATCGCCGGCATCCTCGGCGATCAGCAGGCCGCCACCTTCGGCCAGGCCGCGTTCGACGCCGGAGAGTCGAAGAACACGTACGGCACCGGCAACTTCCTGCTGGTGAACACCGGGACCGAGATCGTGCGCTCCGACAGTGGGCTCATCACGACCGTCGCCTACCGCTGCGGGGACGAGCCGGCGCGGTACGCGCTCGAGGGCTCGATCGCCGTCACAGGGTCGCTGGTGCAGTGGCTGCGCGACAACCTCGGCATCATCCAGCGGTCGGAAGACGTCGAGAGCCTCGCCGCGACCGTGGACGACAACGGCGGCGCGTACTTCGTGCCGGCGTTCTCGGGACTGTACGCCCCGTACTGGCGGCCCGACGCGCGCGGGGCGCTGGTCGGCATGACCCGCTATGTCAACAAGGCGCACATCGCGCGCGCCGCTCTCGAGTCCACGGCGTTCCAGACCCGCGACGTGATCGACGCCGTCGTCGCCGACACGGGCCGCGGGCTCGACGAACTCCGCGTCGATGGAGGGATGACCCGCAACGACGCCCTCATGCAGTTCCAGGCCGACATCCTCGGCATCCCGGTCGTGCGGCCGAAGGTCGTCGAGACGACGGCCCTCGGCGCCGCCTACGCCGCAGGCCTCGCGACCGGAGTGTGGACCGACCGCGATTCGCTGCGCGCCCACTGGCAGGAGGACGTGCGCTTCGAGCCGCGTATGGCAGAAGAGGAGCGCGAGCGCCGCTACCGGCTATGGAAGAAGGCCGTGTCCAAGTCGCTCGACTGGGTCGACGACGACGCCCGCACGATGATGGGCACGACCGGCCGCTGACCCCCGGGCGTCCGCGTAAGCGGGCGGGCGCGCTGAGCAGGGGCTCTATTTGAGCAGGCGCGACAGGCGCCGGTCGGCGAGGATCTTGCCGCCGGTCTGACACGTCGGACAGTACTCCAGCGAGTTGTCGGCGAAGAACACGCTGCGCACCTCGTCGCCGCAGACGGGGCACGTCTCGCCGCGACGGCCGTGCACCTTCATGCCCCGGCGCTTGGCGTCTTTCAGCTCGGCGGGCGGTTTGCCGGATGCCTCGGCCACCGCCTCGGCGAGGGCGTCGGTCATCGCGGCGAACAGCCGGTCGATCTCGGCGTGGTCGAGGCTCGAGGCGAGCGCGTACGGAGACATCTTCGCCGCGTGGAGGATCTCGTCGGAGTACGCGTTTCCGACGCCGGCGATCGTGGCCTGGTCGCGCAGCACGCCTTTGATCTGCGTGCGGCGCCCCGCGAGGAGCCCCGCCAGCGTGTCGCGGGTGAACGCGGGGTCGAGCGGGTCGGGGCCGAGCCGAGCAACGCCCGGCACATCGGCCGGGTCGCGCACGACGTATACGGCGAGCGACTTCTTCGTGCCCGCCTCGGTGAGGTCGAAGCCCGACCCGTCCGAGAGAGCGACCCGCAGCGCGATCGGCGTCTTGCCCGGACGGATGACGGTCGTCGGCAGCTGGTCGTAGAAGCGCAGCCACCCGGCCTTCGCGAGGTGGAACACCAGGTGCGGCGCGGCCTCGGTGCCGGTCGTCGCGAGGTCGACGAACTTGCCGTGGCGCCCGACGCCGCTGATCGTGGCGCCCTTCAGGGCATCGACGGGCGGGTCGTAGGTCTTGAGGGCGGCGATGTTCGCGACGGAGACGCGCGTGACCTCGAGGCCCGTCACGCGTCCGCGGAGGAAGTCGACCAGACCCTGCACCTCGGGCATCTCGGGCATGGGGCCATCCTGCCACGCGGGTCGGACGTGCGGACCGGCCGAGGTGGCTCAGCCCTCGAGGAAGGGCCAGAGGTGCGGCATCCGATCATCCGTTCTGAGCAGAGCCGCGATCCAGCCGTCGTCGCGGTACTTCGCGTTGGCGAGCGCCCGTCGGAGCACGCCCTCGTACTGGAAGCCGAGCCGGCGGGCGACCCGTGCCGACGCGACGTTCCCGACCACCGCGCGCCACTCGATGCGCGTGAGATCGAGGCCGGCCTCGGCGAAGCCCCAGTCGATCACGGCGTCGGCCGCCTCGGCGAGACGATCGCCGCCACGGGCCCACGGCGCCATCCAGAAGCCGATCTCGCCGTTGCCCATGCCGTCGACGCGGTACAGGCCGATCGTGCCGATGAGCGCACCGCGCTCGCGGATCGCCCACGTGAGGTTCTTGCCGGCATCCCAGTCCTTCGGCACCTGGGCGACGAAGCCCTCGGCGTGACTGCGCTCGTACGGCACCGGTACGGGCGTGTACCGCTGGATGCCGCCGTCCTGGCACGCCTCGAAGATCGCGTCGACGTCATCCTCGGTCGGCAGCGACAGCTCGAGCCGCGCCGTGCGCAGGGTGACCGGTTCCATTCGGCCAGGGTAGCCCGCCGCGCCGGGGCCGGTGCCTCCGGCGGGGCGGCAGCGGCTCGGCGGGCCGGGCGGGCGCGGCTGGGGGTGCGGCGGGTGCCGCAACTCCGCCTCACTCCGGGCGGAGCGGGCGGATCCGCGATGCCGGGCGGGCCGCGGGCCGCGTCCAGGCGGAGTTGAGGTACGCCGGATGCGCGCGGCAGTGACGGCGCCTCCTCCCCAAGCGCCCGATTCACGGTGCTTCCCACGGCCAGCGGTCTGCGGCGGAGCGGGACAAGGGCGGCGCTGCATCGTCGCAGGGTGCTGGATGGAATGACGGTCGCGACCCGAGAAGAGCTGCGGGCGAGAGGGATGACCCGGCGAAGGCTCTCGCGAGCGCTTGAAACGGGGGAGCTGGTCCGCGTCCGGCGCGACCGCTACGTCTCGGCGACGGCGCCGGACGACCTGGTACAGGCGGTGAGGGTCGGCGGGCGCCTCGCCTGCATCTCCCTGCTCCGGATGCTGGAGGTCTTCGTCTTCCGCACCGACCAGGTCCACCTCCACGTCCTCCGGGGCGCGAGCAGGCTCAGGTCGCCGTCGGACCGCACGGTGCCGCTGCCCGGCCGCTCTGAACGCACCGTGCGGCTGCATTGGCTCCCGCTCACCAGACCCACCGTCGCGACGAGTGCGCGCGTGGGGATCGTGGATGCCCTCGTGCAGTCGGTCCTCTGCCAGCTGCCGCGTCACGCCGTCGCGACGCTCGACAGCGCACTCAACAAGCGGTTGATCACCCGCGATCAGCTTGCGGACGTGTTCGCCGCGTTGCCCGCGAGGTTCTCTGCACTGATGCCGCTGGTGGACGGGCGAGCGGAGTCGGGCCCGGAGACGCTCGTGAGGCTCATGCTTCTGGCCCTCGGGTGCTCGGTCGAACTGCAGGTCAGCTTCGACGGCGTCGGGCGGGTCGACCTCCTGGTGGACGGCTGGCTCGTGGTCGAATGCGACGGCAAGGCGTTCCATTCGAGTTGGGAGCAGCAGCGCGCGGATCGACGTCGCGACACGGCACTTGCCGCGCTCGGCTACCCGACCTACCGCCCGACGGCCGAAGACATCATGTATCACCCCGACACGGTGCTCGCAGCTTTGAAGGGACTGGTGTTCGCGCGGTCGCGGTCGGCGCAGTAGCCCGTACCCCAACTCCGCCTCGAAGAGCCGTCCCCATGGGCAGCACGCCCGAGAGCCCGCGACTGCCTGAAAAGATTGGCGGAGCCGGGCGGAGTTGATGCCCACTCGGCGCGAACCGCCGGGTCGCCCGGCCCGCCGTGCCTCAGACCCGGCGGAGCAGGCCGACCTTGTCGTAGACGGCGCCCAGCGTGCGATCGGCGACCTCGTCGGCCTTGGCCGCGTTGGCGGCGAGCACCCGGTCGAGCTCGGCCGGGTCGTCGAGCAGGTCGAGCGCACGCTGCCGCACCGGGCCGAACTCCTCGACCACGACCTCGGCGAGGCCCTTCTTGAAGTCGCCATAGCCGCGGCCCGCGTACTCGTCCTCGATCGCGGGGATCTGGCGTCCGCTGAGCGCGGCGTAGATGACCAGCAGGTTCGAGACGCCGGGCTTGGCCTCACGGTCGTACCGCACCGACCCCTCGCTGTCGGTGACCGCCCGCATGACCTTCTTCGCGCTCTTCGACGGGTCGTCGAGCAGCCACAGGACGCCGGCGTCGGACTCTGCCGACTTCGACATCTTCGAGGTGGGGTTCTGCAGGTCGTAGATGCGGGCCGTCTCGCGCTGGATCACCGGCATCGGCACTGTGAACGTCTGGCCGAAGCGGCTGTTGAAGCGCTCCGCGAGGTCGCGCGTGAGTTCGACATGCTGCTTCTGGTCGTCGCCGACGGGCACGATGTCGGTCTGGTACAGCAGGATGTCGGCGGCCATGAGCACCGGGTAGGTGAAGAGCCCGACCGACGTGGCGTCGGCACCGTAGCGCTGCGACTTGTCCTTGAACTGCGTCATGCGTCCGGCCTCGCCGAAGCCCGTGATGGTCGAGAGGATCCAGGCGAGCTCGGCGTGCGCCCTCACGTGCGACTGCACATACAGCGTCGACTTCGACGGCTCGATGCCGGCGGCGATGTACTGCGCGGCCGTGCGGCGGGTCTTCTCGCGAAGGTGCTCCGGGTCCTGCGCGACCGTGATGGCGTGCAGGTCGACGACGGAGAAGAACGCGTCGTACGACTCCTGCAGGTCGCGCCACTGCATGAGGGCCCCGATGTAGTTGCCGATCTGGAGGGAGTCGGCCGAGGGCTGCATGCCGGAGTACAGACGGGGTTTGCTCACCCGACAATCCTAGAGGCGAGCGGATGCCGCGCCCGCGGCCGGCTCAGGAGCCGATGCTGTAGTCGGCCACGACGGGGGAGTGATCGCTCCACCGGGTGTCCCACGACGGGGCGCGCACCACCTGGTAGTTCGTCGCGCGCGCAGCCAGCCCGGGCGTCGCCAGGTGGTAGTCGATGCGCCACCCGCTGTCGTTGTCGAACGCGCGGCCGCGCATCGACCACCACGTGTACGGGCCGTCGACCTCGCCGTGTGCCACGCGCCCGACGTCGACCCAGCCGAGCCCGGTGCCGACAGAGCCGTCGACGCCGGTCACCTCCTCGCCGGCCGCACCCAGGAACCGGTCGAAGTACGCGCGCTCGCGGGGCAGGAAGCCGGACTTCTTGACGTTTCCCTTCCAGTTGCGGATGTCGAGCTCGCGATGGCCGACGTTGAGGTCGCCCATGACGAGCGCGAACGGGGAGTGCTGCTCGAGCTGCGGCATCCGCTCCTCCATCGCATCGAGGAACGCCCACTTCGCATCCTGGCGGGGCGTCTCGGCTTCGCCCGTGTGGACGTAGGCGCTCACGACGGTGAGGCGCTCGCCGTCGATGTCGAGGTCGGCCTCGATCCACCGGCCGGCGGAGTCGAGCGGCTCGGGGCCCAGCACCCGCCGGACCTCGACCGCCGGCATGCGCGTCGCGACGGCCACGCCGGCACGCCCCTTGGCCAGCGCCTCGTCGTTGACGATCTCCCAGCCCGGGAGCACGGCGTGCACCTCTTCGAGCGTCGCCCTGACCTCTTGCAGCGCGAGCACGTCGACGTCGGCGGCATCGAGCCACTCGATCATGCCCTTGCGGGTCGCAGCTCGGATTCCGTTGACGTTGACAGAGGCGATTCGGACTCGGCGTGGCACGCCCGCCAGCCTAACCGCGACCGACGACACCGAGCGGCGCCGTCAGTGGGCGCCGGCGTCCGTGGTCGGGTGCGGGGAGCGCTTGGACGGCTTCTTGGGCGCCTTCGGCGCCGGCGCGAGCGGCGACAGCCTCGGGGGCGGGGCAGGCGGAGCGGATGCCTCGACCTGACGCAGCTCGTCCTCGGCCTCGCGCAGCGCGCGGTCGGCGAGCCACGAGCGGTACCAGGGCGCCTGGTCGCGGGCATCCCTCGCCGTGCGGACGCGCACCCTCGCGGCCACGACCAGCGCGGCGTGCTCTGCGGCCAGGCGCTCCGCCTCGGTCTGGGGCAGCAGCACCACGTCGTGGTCTTTGGCCGCCACGGCGATCCACGCCGCGGCGACCAGCATCACGATGCCTAGCAGCCGGAACCACAGCAGCAGCCCGATGAAGAAGGCGAAACCGGCCAGCAGCGGATTCGACGGGGTGTAGCTGAGGAGGAGGCCGGCGCCGAGCTGGAGGATCGAGATGCCCAGTCCCCCGAGCAGCGCCCCGGGCCAGATCCGGCGCCACGGCAGCTTCGTGCCGGTGAGGAAGCGGAAGAGGCCCGCGAGGGCGACCGAGGTGACGACGAAGCCCACCAGGAACGAGCCCGTCTTGAGGGTGATGTCGGCGAGGGCGCTCGTCTTGCCGAAGCCGAACAGCGAGAGGACCCAATCGATCGCGAGCGTGCCGATCGAGCTGAGAGCCGCGCCGAGGATGAGTGCGGCACCGAAGATGAGCGCCGCCAGGAAATCGCGTGCTTTGAGCAGGAAATAGCTGCGCCGGTCGGGGGGGATCGCGAACAGCACGCGGACCGCCCGGCGGGAGTAGGTCACCCAGTCGATCGCCGTCCAGATGAGGGTGCCGAGGGCGATGACGCCCGTCCACCCGAGGACGCCGGCGTTCTGCGACGCGATCTGCTGCACCTGCTCCGGCGTCGCGAGACCGCCTGACTCGGAGATGAGCCCGGGGATGTAGGTGTTCAGGATCTCGATGAGGGTGTTGACGGCCTGCTCGCTGCCTCCGAGCCACAGGCCGACGATCGCGAAGGCGACATAGATCGCGGCGAAGCATGCAAACAGCGCGACGTAGCTGACGCCCGCGCCGAGCAGGAACCCGTTCTCGATGAGGAAGTGGCGCCAGACCCGCACGGGGAACCACGCCATCGTCGCCTTCGTCAGGCGGGTGGCCTGACTGATCGGCGCGTCGAATCGCTCACGCAGGGACGTCTCGGTCTGCTCCCACCGCTCGCGGAGGGTCTCCTCCTCGCGCTGGGCCGCATCCGCCGCGGCACGGGCGTCCGGCGCACCATGCGTGCCGGGCGCTGCGCGCGCGCTCGCCGCACGGGCGTCGGGCGAGGACGTGTGGGTCACGGAGTCAGATTAGCGACCGGGTGCGTCGTCCGGCGTCCGCGTCGCCGATGCCGCGGCGACTCCCGCCGCCGGCGCCGAGCGGAAGCGGGGAACGGCGAACAGGATCGCGGCGAGCGCGACCGCGGGCAGCAGGAACGCGGGGCCCAGACCCGTGCCGTCGGCGAGGAGGCCGATGACGACGGCGCCGAGGATCGCGCCGGCGTAGTTGAAGAGGTTCACTCGCGCGATGACCTGGTCGCTGTGCTCCGGCGCGAGCTCGCCGGCAGCGCCGAACGTCACGGGGATGAGCACGCCGGCGCTCACCCCGGCGAGGGCGAAGCCCACGATCGCGGCCGCAGGGAAGGGCAGGAGCGCCACGACGAGGCATCCGATCGCGGATGTGATCGCCGCGGACGCCACCAGCCGGCGGCGACCGACGACCGGGATCAGCCGGTCGGTCACGAGGCGTGTGAGCAGCACCACCGCCTGGTATGCGGCGTAGCCGAGGGGTGCGATCCACGCGAGCGCCGCGAGGTCGTTCTGCAGGTAGACCGTGCTCCAGGTGCTGACGGCGGAATCGGCGATGAAGACGGCGAGGATCACGAGGCCGAAGATGCAGATGCCGGCGCGGGGGAGGCGCGCGCGCTCTGCGGGCGGCAGGGCCTCGTCGATCGGCACCTCGCGGGCGAAGAAGCGCACGCCGATGAGGCCGACGGCGAGGGCGATGACGGCGGCGCAGCCCAGCGCGATCCCCGCAGCGGTCGCCGTGAGCGCGACCGCCGAGACGAGCAGGGCTCCGGCGATCGCCGCGGCCGTCGCGGCGGCGAAGAACGACCCGAGCAGATGGCGGCCGTACGCGCGCTGCACTGCGACACCCTGCATCGCGGCAGCGGCGTCGACGCAGCCCAGGCCGATGCCGAAGATCCCGAAGGATGCCGCGAACAGCGGGAACGGAGTGGGGAACGCGATGATCGGCAACGCGAGGCCCTGCACGATCAGGCCGAGTGCGAGCGCCGTGCGACTTCCCCAGCGCACGGCGACGGCGTTGGCGATGACCGAGCCGACGGCCGCGGCGACGGCGACGCCGAGGACGAGGAGCGAGACGACGATCTCGTCGTCGATCCCCTGACGCAGCTGAAGCGCCGGGAGGGACGTCACGATCACGGCGTACCCCAGCCCCTGCGCCACGTAGGCGGCGGTGACCGCGCCGCGAGCGCGGCGGAGCGAGGGGTCGAGCGGAGCGGTCGGCGCGTCGTTGCGCAGGGCCTCTGTCACAGACGGAAGCTTAGGGGCGACCGCGCAGAACGGCCTGCTTCACCTCGGCGATGGCCTTCGTGACCTCGATGCCGCGCGGGCAGGCCTCGGTGCAGTTGAAGGTCGTGCGGCAGCGCCACACTCCCTCTTTGTCGTTGAGGATGTCGAGGCGCACGTCGCCCGCGTCGTCGCGCGAGTCGAAGATGAAGCGGTGCGCGTTGACGATCGCGGCGGGGCCGAAGTACTGGCCGTCGGTCCAGAACACCGGGCACGACGAGGTGCACGCGGCGCACAGGATGCATTTGGTGGTGTCGTCGAAGACCTCGCGGTCGACGATGGACTGCACGCGCTCCTTGCCGGGCTCGGGCTTCGAGCTCGCGATCAGGAACGGCTGCACCTCGCGGTAGGACGCGAAGAAGGGCTCCATGTCGACGACGAGGTCCTTCTCGAGGGGCAGGCCCTTGATCGCCTCGACGTAGATCGGCTGCGAGATGTCGAGGTCCTTGATGAGCGTCTTGCAGGCCAGCCGGTTGCGGCCGTTGATGCGCATCGCGTCCGATCCGCAGATGCCGTGGGCGCACGAGCGACGGAACGTCAGCGACCCGTCGACCTCCCACTTGATCTTGTGGAGGGCGTCGAGCACGCGATCGGTCGAGTACAGCTCGACGTCGTAGTCGACCCAGCGGGGCTCCTCGTCGACCTCGGGGTCGAAGCGCCGGATGATGAACGTGACGAGGAAGGACTGGATGCCGGTGTCCGCCGGCGTCCCGACCTCGGTGGTCGCCTCGGCGGGCGTGTCCACAGCGACGAGCGACGCCATCAGTACTTCCTCTCCATCGGCGGGTAGTTCAGTTCGCCCTTGTCGTTCTTCGTGAAGACGACGGGCTTCCAGCCGAGCTGGATGTGGTCCTCGGCGTGCGACGAGTGCGGGTCGCCCGTGAGGTACGCCATGGTGTGCTGCATGTAGTTCTCGTCGTCGCGCTTCGGGAAGTCGTCGCGCATGTGGCCGCCGCGGCTCTCCTTGCGGTTGCGGGCGGTGACGACGACGACCTCGGCGATGTCGAGGAGGAAGCCGAGCTCGACGGCCTCGAGCAGGTCGGTGTTGAACCGCTTGCCCTTGTCGTCGACGTGGACGTTCTTGAAGCGCTCGCGGAGCTCTTCGATGACCTCGAGCACCTCGCCGAGCGACTCCTCCGTGCGGAAGACCTGCGCCTTGCGGTCCATCTCGTCCTGAAGCTTCTTGCGGAGGACCGCGATGCGCTCGGTGCCCTGGTTGTTGCGCAGACCTTCGATCAGCCCGCGCACCTCTGCGGCCGGGTCGTCCGGAAGGGCGACGAATTCAGCCGTCTTCACGTACTCCACGGCGTTGCGGCCGGCACGCTTGCCGAACACGTTGATGTCGAGGAGTGAGTTCGTGCCGAGCCGGTTCGACCCGTGCACCGACACGCACGCGCACTCGCCGGCGGCGTAGAGGCCCGGGACGACGGTGGTGTTGTCGCTCAGGACCTGCGCGTCGTTGTTGGTCGGGATGCCGCCCATGGCGTAGTGCGCGGTCGGCATGACCGGCACCGGCTCGACGACCGGGTCGACGCCGAGATACGTGCGGGCGAACTCCGTGATGTCGGGCAGCTTCGTCTCGAGCACCTCGGCACCGAGGTGGGTGCAGTCGAGCAGCACGTAGTCGCGGTGCGGGCCGGCGCCGCGACCCTCCGCGACCTCCTGGACCATGCAGCGGCTGACGATGTCGCGCGGCGCGAGGTCTTTGATCGTGGGGGCGTAGCGCTCCATGAAGCGCTCGCCGGACACGTTGCGCAGGATGGCGCCCTCGCCGCGGGCGCCTTCGGTGAGCAGGATGCCGAGGCCCGCGAGGCCGGTCGGGTGGAACTGGAAGAACTCCATGTCCTCCAGCGGCAGGCCCTTTCGCCAGATGATGCCGACGCCGTCGCCCGTGAGCGTGTGGGCGTTCGACGTGGTCTTGAAGATCTTGCCGAAGCCGCCGGTCGCGAAGATGACGGCCTTCGAGTGGAAGACGTGCAGATCGCCGGTGGCCAGTTCGTAGGCGACGACGCCCGCGATCTCGGTCTTGCCCGCCGCATCCTTCACCGTGATGAGGTCGAGCACGTAGAACTCGTTGAAGAAGTTGATGCCGAGCTTCACGCAGTTCTGGAACAGCGTCTGGAGGATCATGTGACCCGTGCGGTCGGCGGCGTAGCACGCGCGGCGGACGGGGGTCTTGCCGTGGTCGGCGGTGTGGCCGCCGAAGCGGCGCTGGTCGATCTTGCCCTCGGGGGTGCGGTTGAACGGCAGGCCCATGTTCTCGAGGTCGATGACCGCGTCGATCGCCTCTTTCGCGAGGATCTCGGCGGCGTCCTGGTCGACGAGGTAGTCGCCGCCCTTGACCGTGTCGAAGGTGTGCCACTCCCACGAGTCCTCTTCGACGTTGGCGAGCGCCGCGGCCATGCCGCCCTGCGCCGCGCCGGTGTGCGAGCGGGTCGGGTAGAGCTTCGAGATGACGGCCGTCTTGGCGCCCGGGCCCGCTTCGATCGCCGCGCGCATGCCGGCGCCGCCGGCGCCCACGATGACGATGTCGAACTGGTGGTAGTGGACGCCGTCCTTGACGTAGCTGTCCGAGGTCTGAGTGGTCACGTAGGAGTGCTTTCGGTCTCTGTCGGGTCTCGTCAGTTCGCCACGCTCTGGCACATCTCCCACAGCGAGCTCTCGCTGGTCACGCCGATGCAGGGATCGAACGTGAACACGACGAGCGTGCCGAGGACGATGAGGAAGCCCGCCGACAGCCACAGGGCCCAGACGAGCACCTTGCGCGTGGTCTCGTGCCCGACGTAGTCGTTGACGATCGTGCGCATGCCGTTCGCGCCGTGGATCAGAGCGAGCCACAGCATGAGGACGTCCCACCACTGCCAGAACGGGGTGGCGAACTTGCCGGCGACGAAGGCGAAGTCGATCTGGTGGATGCCGTCACCGGTGAGCAGGTTGATGAAGAGGTGCCCGAAGATCAGGACGATCAGCAGCACGCCCGAGGCGCGCATGTAGATCCAGCCCCACTTCTCGAGGTTGGGGCCCGTCCGGCGCACCGCGGCGCGCGGGGCGCGGGGGTCGGCGATCGCAGTCATCAGTGACCCCCTCCGATCTCGGCGAAGACGTTCATCAGGTGACGGGGCGCGAAGCCCAGCATCGTCACGGCCCAGAGGCCCAGCACGCCCCACCACAGCTGGCGCTGATGGCGCGTCGCCCATGACCACATGTCGACCAGGATGATGCGCAGCCCGTTGTAGGCGTGGTACGCGACGGCTCCGACGAGGGCGATCTCGCCGACTCCCATGATCGGGTTCTTGTACGTGCCGATCACGGCGTCGTAGGCCTCGGGCGACACGCGGATCAACGCCGTGTCGAGCACGTGGACCAGCAGGAAGAAGAAGATCGCGATGCCGGTGATGCGGTGCAGCACCCATGACCACATGCCTTCGTTCCCGCGGTACAGAGTGCCGCGGGGGACTCGGGACGTGGTTTCGGATACCGACGGTGTGACGCGTGCTGGTGCAGACACGGCCGTCCTCCCTGGATCGAACATGGCGGGGCGGGAACGATGCCCCTGAGGTGGCCCGGCACTGGAGACTCGGGCCATCGGCGTCACGCGGGCGCTTCGTCCATCCTATTCCCGCATTTCGCGTGGCGGCGACGAAGGGGAGCCTTAGTCCGCTCCATCCGGAGGGGTCCTTCACGGGCGGCAAGAACCCGGGATCTTTCCAGGCTCCGGGGCGGCCGCGGATACGCTGTTGCACATGCCAGAACCCATCGAGGACTTCTACGCCGTGATCCCCGCCGGGGGCATCGGCAGCAGGCTGTGGCCGCTCTCGCGCGCAGACGCCCCCAAGTTCCTGCACGACCTCACGGGCTCCGGTCAGACCCTGCTGCGCGACACGTGGGATCGCCTCGAGCCGCTCGCCGGTCCCGACCGCATCTCAGTGGTGACGGGGCGCGCGCACCGGGCCGCCGTCGAGAAGGAGCTGCCCGGCATCCCCGACAAGAACGTGTTCCTCGAGTCCGAGCCGCGCGATTCGACCGCCGCGATCGGGCTCGCCGCCGCGATCCTGGCCAAGCGCGAGCCGAACGTGATCATCGGGTCGTTCGCCGCCGACCACGTGATCCGCGTCTCGCACCTCTTCGACTGGGCGGTGCGTCAGGCGGTCGCGACCGCGCGCGAGGGCTACATCTGCACGATAGGGATCCAGCCGTCCGAGGCATCCGTCGGCTTCGGATACATCCGCAAGGGTGCCGAGCTGGTCGTCGACGGCGCACCCGAAGCCGCGCTCGTCGACAGCTTCGTCGAGAAGCCCGATCTCGAGACCGCGAAGGAGTACTTCGCGGACCGCTCCTACCTCTGGAACGCCGGCATGTTCATCAGCCGCGCCGACGTCCTGCTCGGCGAGATCGCCGAGAACGAGCCGCACCTCTACGCCGGCATCATGGACCTCGCCGAGGCGTGGGACGACCGCGAACGGCGCGGACCGGTGGTCGACCGGGTGTGGCCCGCGCTCAAGAAGATCGCCATCGACTACGCGGTCGCGGAGCCGGCTGCCGCGCGCGGGCGGCTCGCCGTGATCCCCGGCCACTTCGACTGGGACGACGTGGGGGACTTCGCCAGCCTCGCGAAGCTCAACTCGCACGGGCGCAAGAACGACCTCGCGATCCTCGGCGAGAATGCGCGGATCCTCTCGGATGCCGCAAGCGGCATCGTCGTCAGCCAGACGTCGCGCGTGATCAGCCTCATCGGCGTGCGCGACATCGTCGTCGTCGACACCGACGACGCGCTGCTGGTGACGACGAGCGAGCACGCGCAGCGCGTGAAGGGCGTCGTCGACGCGCTGAAGCTCAACGGACGCGGCGACGTGCTCTGAATTCCGCGGCCGTCACCCGCTCGTGTCGGCATATTGCGTCTTTGTAACCATTCGGCCCAGACGTGCCGCCGCGACTTCAAGCACGGCGTCACACTGGGTAACTTTGTGCAGTCCCCGTGAAGGACGCGGGGCGATAAAAGTGGAGGCTGAGTTGACCATCTCACGCACCAAGAAGCTTGCCGGCCTCGTCGCCGCCGCGGGCCTTCTCGTCGCCCTCGCGGGCTGTGGCTCCGCCCCGGAGGCGACCCCGACCAACGACGAGTCCGACGGCCCGGCCGCGGTCGAGGGCTTCAAGCCCTGCCTCGTGTCCGACGACGGCGGCTTCAACGACAAGTCGTTCAACCAGTCCGCTCTGACGGGCATGGAGATGGCCGCCGACGAGCTCGGTGTCGAGTTCACCGAGGTCGAGTCGGCTTCGGCGAACGACTACGCGCCCAACCTCGAGAACCTCGTGGCCGAGGGCTGCACGTTCATCGTCGCGGTCGGCTTCAAGCTCTCGGCCGACACGATCGCCTCGGCGACCGCGAACCCCGACATCGACTACGCGATCATCGACGACTCGGCTGACGCCGACTTCAACGGCGAGTCGGATGCCCCGAACATCAAGCCGCTGCTCTTCGACACGGTTCAGGCCGCCTACCTCGGCGGCTACGCCGCGGCCGCGTGGTCCGACGCCGCCGGCGTCAACAAGGTCGGCACCTTCGGCGGCATCCAGATCCCGCCCGTGACGATCTTCATGGACGGCTTCGTCGACGGCGTCGCGAAGTTCAACGAAGACAAGGGCGCCTCGGTCGAGACCGTCGGCTGGGACGTCGCGGCCCAGGAGGGCTCGTTCACCGGTGGCTTCGCCGCGAACGACACCGCCAAGCAGACCGCGCAGGGCATCCTCGACCAGGGCGTCGACGTGCTGCTGCCCGTCGGCGGCCCGATCTACCAGAGCGCCGCGGCCGCGATCGACGACGCCGGCTCCGACGCGCTGCTGATCGGTGTCGACTCCGACCTCGCCGTCGTCGACCCGTCGGTCGCCGACCTGGTGCTCTTCTCGATCATGAAGCGCATCGACGTGGCGGTCCACGACGCGACCATGCAGGCTGCGACGGGCGACTTCGACGTGACGCCGTACGTCGGCACGCTCGAGAACGAGGGCGTCGGCCTCTCCGGCTTCGGCGCGTTCGAGGCGGAGCTTCCCGAGGGTCTGGCCGACGAGCTCGCCGCCCTGCAGGAGGCGATCATCTCGGGTGAGCTCGAGGTGACCTCGCCCAGCTCGCCCAAGCAGTGACCTCGACGTAGTCGAACCGACTGCCGACCGCGGCCGGGTGGATGCCTCCACCCGGCCGCGGTTCTTCCAGCCCGATGGAGACACTGACTAAGGTGCAGATATGAAGCTCGAGCTCCGTGGGATCACGAAGCGCTTCGGATCCCTCGTCGCGAACGACCACATCGATCTCGTGGTCCAGCCCGGAGAGATCCACGCCCTCCTGGGCGAGAACGGCGCAGGCAAGTCCACGCTGATGAATGTCCTCTACGGTCTGTACCAGGCCGACGAGGGGGAGATCCTCCTCGACGACGTCGTCCAGCATTTCCGAGGCCCCGGTGACGCGATGGCCGCGGGCATCGGCATGGTCCACCAGCACTTCATGCTCATCCCGGTCTTCACGGTCGCAGAGAACGTGATGCTCGGTCATGAGGACACCAAGGCGCTGGGCGCGCTCGACCTCAACAAGGCCCGCCAGCACGTGCGCGACGTCGCGCAGCGCTTCGGCTTCGAGGTCGACCCCGACGCGATCGTCGGCGACCTGCCCGTCGGCGTGCAGCAGCGCGTCGAGATCATCAAGGCTCTCTCGCGCGACGCGAAGGTGCTCGTCTTCGACGAGCCGACCGCCGTGCTGACGCCGCAGGAGACCGACGAGCTGATGGCGATCATGCGCCAGCTCCGCGACGAGGGCACCTCGATCGTCTTCATCACCCACAAGCTCCGCGAGGTCCGCGAGGTCGCCGACCGCATCACCGTCATCCGGCTCGGGAAGGTCGTCGGCGAGGCATCCCCCACCGCGACGAACGCCGAGCTCGCCTCGCTCATGGTGGGCCGCGCGGTCCAGCTCACCGTCCACAAGGATGCGCCGAAGATCGGCGACGGCGGCGGCCTGTCGGTCGCCGACCTGCGGGTCGTCACGGCCACCGGCGCCGTGGTGGTCGACGACGTCAGCTTCGACGTCAAGCCGGGCGAGGTGCTCGCGCTGGCGGGCGTTCAGGGCAACGGTCAGACCGAGCTTGTCGAGGCCATCGTCGGCCTCGCCGATCGGGTCTCCGGCTCCATCACCCTCGACGGCGTCGAGCTCGTCGGCAAGAGCGTCCGCGGCATCCTCGACGAAGGCGTCGGGTTCGTGCCCGAGGACCGCACCGAGGACGGCCTGGTCGGAGGCTTCACGGTCGCCGAGAACCTGATCCTCGATCGCTCGGGCGACACCGAGTTCGTCCGTGGCGGGACCATCCGCCGGGCCGCTCTCGAAGATTTCGCCAAGGCGCGCATCGCGGAGTACGACATCCGCACGCAGGGCCCCGACATCCCGGCGGGCACCCTGTCGGGCGGCAACCAGCAGAAGGTGGTCATCGCGCGGGAGATGAGCCGCGAGCTCAAGCTGCTCGTCGCCGCGCAGCCCACGCGCGGCGTCGACGTCGGCTCGATCGAGTTCATCCACACGCGCATCGTCGAGACGCGCGACGCCGGCGTGCCGGTGCTGGTCGTCTCGACCGAACTCGACGAGGTCGCCGCCCTCGCCGACCGCATCGCGGTGATGTACCGCGGCGCGATCGTGGGCATCGTGCCCGGCGACACCCCGCGCGACGTGCTGGGTCTGATGATGGCGGGCGAGACGCCGGGGAACGGGGTGGCGGCGTGAGCGACGACGGCAAGGGGATGACGCCGGGCGCGTCCGAGCCCACGCGAGGTCTTCCGCCCGAGCAGCTGCCGACGGTGTCGGGACCGCTGACGGGCACGCCCGAGGCTGTCGCCGTGACCGCGCCGGGGACGGCCCCGGCGGGGACGGCCCCGGCCGGCGAGGTCCCGCCCCCGCCGCGGCAGAACGTCGTCATCAAGGAGATGCTGCGCAGCAACTGGGTGACCACGATCCTCGCGATCGTGGCCGCCATGATCGTCGGCGGCATCCTGATGGCCGTCACCGACGAGGATGTGCGCGCGGCATCCGTCTACTTCTTCGCCCGTCCGGGCGACACGTTCGTCGCCATCTGGAACTCGGTCTACGGCGGCTACGAGGCGCTCTTCCGCGGAGCGATCTACAACCCGCGCGCGCCCGACTTCCTGACGCAGATCCGTCCGCTCACGAACACGCTCGGATTCGCGGCGCCGCTGATCGCGGCCGGCCTGGGCGTGGCCCTGGCGTTCCGCGTCGGCCTGTTCAACATCGGCGGTCGCGGTCAGATGCTCATCGCCGCCGCCGTCGCCGCGCTGGTGACGTTCAACCTCGACCTGCCGATGTTCATCCACCTGCCGCTCACGCTCGCCGCCGGCATCGCGGGCGGTGCGATCTGGGGTGGCATCGTGGGTGTGCTCAAGGCACGCACCGGTGCGCACGAGGTGATCCTCACGATCATGCTCAACTACGTCGCGTTTTACCTCGTGGCGTGGATGGTGCGCACGCCGGGGCTGCTGCAGCGCGCGGCGGAGGATCAGCCGATCTCCGACCCGACACCGCCCAGCGCGCAGTTCCCGGACCTGCTCGGGCCGCGCTTCCCGCTGCTCGACTGGGGCTTCGTCATCGTCATCGCGGCGACCGTGTTCGTGTGGTGGCTCGTCGAGCGCTCGAGCCTCGGGTTCCGGCTGCGCGCCGTCGGCGAGAACCCGCACGCCGCGCGCGCCGCGGGCATCTCGGTGCAGCGCATGTACATCTACGCGATGCTGTTCGCCGGCGGCCTCGCGGGCCTTGCGGCGATGAACCAGATCCAGGGTTCGGTCACGAGCGGCTTCGACGGCTACATCGACGCCGGCATCGGCTTCGACGCGATCACCGTCGCCCTGCTCGGTCGCAGCCGCGCGTGGGGCGTGTTCGCCGCCGGCATCCTGTTCGGCGCGCTCAAGGCCGGGTCGTTCACGATGCAGGCATCGCAGGACATCCCCACCGACATCGTCCTCGTCGTGCAGTCCCTCATCGTGCTGTTCATCGCCGCGCCGCCGCTCGTGCGCACGATCTTCTTCCTGCCCAAGACCGATGCCGAGAAGGCCGCCAAGGCGCGAGCCAAGGCCGCGAAGAAGGCGGTGGCCGCATGACCACGCTCGCACCCTCGACCGCCGCAGACGGCACGATCCAGCTCGCGACCATCAAGGTCCGCCACTGGAAGCTCGCGATCAGCCTAGGCATCGCGACCATCCTGCTGTTCCTCCTCTTCCTCCTCGTCCCGCGCGGCGGCGTGAGCACCTTCCGGCTGGGCGACCGCTCGTCGGCGATCGCGCTCCCCGATATCAGCGTCCCGGCCGCGGCGACGTGCTGGGGGGTGCTGGTCGTCCTCTTCCTCCTCACGCTGTGGGCGGTGTGGGATGCCTGGTCGTATCGTCGGGCCGGAATGTGGCTGCCGATCGTCTTCGGCGTGCTGGCGATCTTCGCGTTCCTCACCTG
The DNA here is from genome assembly GCF_054824025.1 of Microbacterium sp. HJ5. Lineage (NCBI taxonomy): Bacteria > Bacillati > Actinomycetota > Actinomycetes > Micrococcales > Microbacteriaceae > Microbacterium > Microbacterium sp. HJ5. The sequence goes on along the minus strand of NZ_JSYE01000033.1, from coordinate 17,648 downwards.
GGCGGCTGCTTCCGCGCCCGCCTTCGTGCCCGTCACGAGCCTGCTCGCGGGTGCGCTGTCGCTCTCGGTGCCGCTGATCTTCGGCGCGCTCGGCGGCGTCATCGGCGAGCGGGTGGGTGTCGTGAACGTCGCCATCGAGGGTCAGTTCCTCCTCGGCGCGTTCAGCGCGGCGCTCCTGGCGAGCATCACCGGCAACCCCTTCGTCGGCCTGGTCGGCGCGATGGTCGGCGGCGTCCTCGTCTCCTTCGTGCTCGCGGCGTTCTCGATCAAGTACCTCGTCGACCAGGTGATCGTCGGCGTCGTGCTGAACGTCCTCGTCGCCGGACTCACCGGTTTCCTCTACGGCGCGCTGCTGGTGCCGAACGAGGCGACGCTCAACCGGCCGGTCAGCTTCACGCGCTGGGAGATCCCGGTGCTGAGCGACATCCCGATCATCGGGCCCGTGCTGTTCAACCAGACCTTCATCGTGTACCTCATGTACTTCACGGTCGCGATCGTCGCGTGGGGCCTTTACCGCACCCGCTGGGGCCTCCGTCTCCGCGCGGTCGGCGAGCACCCTCAGGCCGCCGACACCGTCGGCATCAAGGTGAACACGAGCCGCTTCTGGAACGTGTCCCTCGCCGGCGCGATCGCCGGCATCGGCGGCGCGTACTTCACCCTCGTGTCGGTGCCGCAGTTCACGAAGGAGATGACGGCGGGCCTCGGCTTCATCGCCCTCGCCGCGGTCATCTTCGGTCGGTGGGACCCGCTCCGCGCGACGCTCGCGGCGCTCCTCTTCGGCTTCGCCACCAACCTCCAGAACCTGCTGACGGTGCTGAAGACGCCTATCCCCAGCGAGTTCATGCTGATGCTGCCGTACGTGGTGACCATCGTCGCGGTCGCCGGGTTCGCCGGGCAGATCCGCGGACCGGCGGCGGCGGGCAAGCCGTACATCAAGGGCTGACATGACCTCGATCGCAATCGGCGGCCCTCGGGCCGCGGCATCCGACCCTCCTGATACCGACCCGAAGAGAGGCCGTTCGTGACCGACATCGACTGGGATGAGCTGCGCGCGGCCGCGACGGACGCGATGCGCCGCGCGTACGCGCCGTACTCGCGCTACAAGGTCGGCGCCGCAGCGCTCGTCACCGACGGCCGCATCGTCACCGGGTGCAACGTCGAGAACGCCTCCTACGGGATCGGGCTGTGCGCCGAGTGCGGTCTGGTGAGCGAGCTGCACGCATCGGGGGGCGGCAACCTCGTCGCGTTCGTCTGCGTCAACGGGCACGGCGACACGATCATGCCGTGCGGTCGCTGTCGCCAGCTCCTGTACGAATTCGCGATCCCCGGGATGCTGCTCGAGACCGTGTCGGGCATCCGCACGATCGACGAGGTGCTCCCCGACGCGTTCGGGCCACGCGATCTCGAGGAGGCGGGGCGATGACGGCGGTGGAACCGCACGACGCCGTCGACGTCATCCGCACCAAGCGCGACGGGGGCGCCGTTCCGGAGGACGCGCTGCGCTGGATGGTCGACGCCTACACGCGCGGCTACGTCGCCGACTCGCAGATGGCGGCGTTCGCCATGGCGGTGCTCCTCAACGGCATGGCGCGCGACGAGATCCGCGTGATGACCGACGCGATGATCGCCTCGGGGGAGCGCATGAGCTTCGCCGGGCTCGGCAAGCCCACGGTCGACAAGCATTCGACGGGCGGCGTCGGCGACAAGATCACGCTGCCGCTCGCCCCCCTGGTCGCCGCCTTCGGGGTCGCGGTGCCGCAGCTGTCCGGCCGCGGTCTCGGTCACACGGGCGGGACCCTCGACAAGCTGGAGTCGATCCCCGGCTGGCGCGCCGCGCTGTCCAACGACGAGATGTTCGCCCAGCTGCGCGACGTGGGTGCCGTGATCTGCGCCGCCGGGTCGGGCCTCGCCCCGGCCGACAAGAAGCTCTACGCCCTGCGCGACGTCACCGGAACGGTCGAGGCGATCCCGCTCATCGCGTCGAGCATCATGTCGAAGAAGATCGCCGAAGGCACCGACTCGCTCGTGCTCGACGTCAAGTTCGGCTCCGGCGCCTTCATGCGCGACGTCGACAGGGCCCGTGAGCTCGCCCGGACGATGGTGGCGCTCGGCACCGATTCGGGTGTCGCGACGACCGCCCTCCTCACCGACATGAACACTCCGCTCGGTCTCGCGATCGGCAATGCCAACGAGGTGCGCGAGTCGGTCGAGGTCCTCGCGGGCGGAGGCCCTGCCGACGTCGTCGAGCTGACCGTGGCCCTCGCCCGAGAGATGCTCGCTCTCGCCGGTCAGCCCGACGCCGACGTCGAGGCCGCGCTGAAGGACGGTCGGGCGATGGACGTGTGGCGCGACATGATCCGCGCGCAGGACGGCGACCCGGACGCCCCGCTGCCCGAGCCCCGCGAGACGCACACCGTCACCGCGACGGAGTCGGGCTTCGTCACGAGCCTCGAGGCGCTCCCGTTCGGCATCGCCGCATGGCGGCTCGGTGCCGGACGCGCGCGCGCCGAAGACCCGGTCCTGCACGCCGCGGGCATCGACCTGCACGTCAAGCGGGGTGACGAGATCGCCGCCGGTCAGCCGCTGTTCACCCTGCTCGGCCACGATGACACCCGATTCGAACGGGCGCTCGACGCTCTCGAGGGCGCGTGGGCGATCGGGACGGATGCCCCGGCCCCGGCCCCGCTCGTCCTCGAACGGATCACGGCCTGAGGGCGCGGCATCCGCTCCCTCACTCGACGGCCCGACCGCCCTCACCGACCGACACCGACGACCGACAGCCGATCTCCGAGGAGAGACCAATGCCCATCGACCAGCACGGAGACGCCGTCCTCGACGGAGTCTCGATCCGTGAGCTGCCCAAGGTCTCGCTGCACGACCACCTCGACGGAGGCGTGCGGCCGGCGACGATCATCGAGCTCGCCGACGCCATCGGACTCGAGGTCCCGGAGTCGGACGCGGACGACCTCGCGGACTGGTTCTCCGAGAAGAGCGACTCGGGATCCCTCGTCGAGTACCTGAAGACGTTCGATCTGACGACGGCGGTCATGCAGACCCGCGAGGGCCTGACGCGCGTCGCGCGCGAGTTCGTGGAGGACCTCGCCGCCGACGGCGTGATCTACGGCGAGGTGCGGTGGGCTCCCGAGCAGCACCTGGCGAGCGGTCTGTCGCTCGACGACGTGGTCGCCGCCGTGCAGGAGGGCATCGAGGAGGGCGAGGACGCCGCAGAGCGGGCAGGGCGCGACATCCGCGTCGGTCAGCTCATCACCGCGATGCGTCACACCGACCGCTCCCTCGAGATCGCGAAGCTCGCCGTCGACTGGCGCACGCGCGGAGCCGTCGGCTTCGACATCGCAGGCCCCGAGGACGGCTTCCCCGCGTCGAACCACCGCGAGGCGTTCGACTATCTCGCGGCGCAGTTCTTCCCGGCGACGGTGCACGCCGGCGAGGCGGCCGGTCTCGACTCGATCCGCTCGGCGCTGATCGACGGCCGCGCACTGCGGCTCGGCCACGGGGTGCGGATCGCCGAGGACCTCGAGGTTGTCTCGCGCGCGGGCGAAGAGGTGCTGGTGCAGTTCGGCGACCTCGCCCGCTGGGTCCGCGACCGCGAGGTCACCCTCGAGCTCTCGCCGTCGTCGAACCTCCAGACCGGCGCCATCGCGGCGTGGGGCACGACGATGGAGGACCACCCCTTCGACCTCCTCTACCAGCTGGGCTTCTCGGTCACCGTGAACGTCGACAACCGCACGATGAGCCGTACGTCGCTGACGCGCGAGCTGGCGCTGCTGGTCGAGACGTTCGACTACGGCCTCGACGACCTCGAGTCCTTCCAGCTCAACGCCGCCGCCGGGGCGTTCCTCCCCGTCGAGGAGCGCGAGGAGCTCATCGAGCTGATCGCCGAGGGCTTCGCCGAGTAGCTCGTCGAGGGCTTCGCCGAGTCGCTCCCGGTGCGGACCGCGCACCGCGGTACGGAGCACTCACGCGCAGCCCGCGCATGTCCCACTTTCTGTCGCCAGAGCCGCCCGGAGCGGCACAAATCGGGACACGACCGCCCCAAAGTGGGACACGTAACCCAAGCGAGGACCGGAAGCGGTGGGATGCCGCGCTCAGCGCCGCGCGACGCCGGATCCGGCTCGTCAGCGCCGCGCGACGCCGGGGTGGGCGTCGAGGTAGGCCTCGAACGCCTCGGCCGAGGTCTTCGCGGGCGTGAAGCCGAAGTCACGCTTCAGGGCGTCGTTCGCAAGCACCGGGCGGTAGCGGAGGAAGCCGACCTGCTCCGGTCCGTGGACGGTGAGGCGCAGCATCCGTCCGACGCGCAATGCGAGCGCCAGCACGCCGGCCGGCACGACGAGCAGGGGCTTGCCGAGACGCCGGGCGATCTCGTGGAGCGTGAGCCGCCCGTCTCCGGCGACGTTGTAGACGCCCGCCGGGCCGTCGGTCGCCGCGCGCACCATCGCAGCGGCGACGTCGTCGACCCAGACGAACACGAAGGGGGAGTCCGAGCCGCGGATCGCGAGGATGCGGCGGCCGTCCCACAGTGCCGTGATCTGGTTTCGCACCGTGGGGCCGAGGATCGTGCCGATGCGGAACACCACCTGCTCGAGAGCGGGATGCGTCGACCGGAACCCCGCCAGCATCTCTTCGACCAGGCGCTTGTGCTTCGCATACGGGAACTCGTCGTTGCCGCGGAGCGGGTCGGACTCGCGCAGCCACTCCGCGTTGTCGGGGTGATACCCGTAGGCGGCGCCCGACGACGAGACGACGATGCGCCTCACGCCCGCCTCGACGCACGCGTCGAGGACGTGCTGCGTCCCGTCGACGTCGACCCGGTACTCCAGGTCGTGGTCGCGACCCGGGTTGACGATGGCGGCCAGGTGCACGACGACGTCGATGCCGTGACGCTCGAGCAGGGGGGCGAGCCCGGAGGGGCGCGTCACGTCGCAGTCGTCGTAGACGACGCCCTCGATCGGATGCTCCGGCCGGCGCACATCGCCGGCGACGACGTGCTCGACATCGGGGTGCGCGACGAGCGCGGCGGCGACGTTCGAGCCGAGGAAGCCGGCCCCGCCGGTCACGAGGACGCGGACGCTCACGAGGCCGGACCGGAGGTGACGTCGGGGGCGGCCCCGTCGCCGGCGGCAGCGTCGTGGGTCGCGGCATCCGTCCGGCCGCGCAGTGCGTGCCGCGAGGCGTCTCCCTTCGCCGAGCCGGTGCGCTTGCGCGTGTGCCGCGCCCACAGGGCGGCGACGATGAGGCCGGCGATGATGTCCCAGATGCCCCACCAGCCGGCGACGATCGCCATGCCGCCGAGGCCTCCGAAGAACGCGAAGACGAGGCCCAGGCCGAGGCCGGCGTTGCGGATGCCGACCTCGAAGGTCATCGCCTTGCGCTCCCGGGTGCCGAGCCCGCCGACGACCGCGGTGCTGTAGCCGATCGCGAGGGCGACCGCGTCACCGTGGCGGTCAAGGCGCAGGACACCGGCCGCGCCGTCGCGTACGTGCGCACGGGAGGCACGGCCAAGACCGAGGTGCTCCACCTCGCGATCGGCGCGGACGGCGACCCGCTCGTCGCGCTTAACAACAACAAGGGCGTCCTGTACCCGACGTTCGGCACCGGCACGTCGCAGTTCGCGAACCCCACGCTCTTCCGCAACCCGGATGGCAGCTTCGGGCTCGTGGCAGCCGACAACGCCGCGAACGGCCGCATCTTCGTCTACACGTCGAAGGACCTCGTGAGCTTCACGGGTCAGAAGCTCGCGACGACCAACACGCAGGGCATCACGGTGGCGCGCGCCGACGTCGCGTACGACAACGGCATCCGGGCCTACCGAGTGGTGCTGCGCACTCCGGCCGGTGCCGCGTACGAGGTGACGACGACCGACTTCACGACGTTCAGCACGCCCGTCGCGATCACAGCACCGGCGGCGCCCGCACTCACCGGCCTGCCCGCCGGTGCGATCGAGGCATCCGCTCTTCCCCTCACGACGGCGGAACTCGCGGTGCTGCAGAAGTCGCTCGGTCGCATCGTCAACACGACGGTCGACGTCGGGGACGACGTCGAGGTCGCGGTGGGCGGCGCCCTGGAGCTGCCCGCGAAGGCGCAGCTCGGGTACTCCGACGGCTCCACCAAGCAGCTCGGCGTCAACTGGGACACCTCGACCGTGGACCTCGACACCCCGGGCGAGTACACCGTCACGGGCACCGTCAACCAGCCGGTCTACGGCGACAGCAAGGGCATCCTCGTGCCCGAGCGTGCCGACCCGTGGGTCTTCCGCGACGACGAGCGCACCGGCGAGGCGGAGTACTACCTGACCGGCTCGTACCCGACCACGCAGGCCAACCCCGGGGTGGGCTACGACCGCATCGTGCTGCGCCGCGCGGACACGATCAACGGCCTCACGACCGCGCAGGAGCAGGTGCTGCTGTGGTCGCGGAACGCCGCCGCGCCGAACACCTCGAACGGCTCGAAGATCGCCGTGGGCGCGTACCGGTACTTCTGGGCGCCGGAGCTGCACAAGATCAACGGGGACTGGTACATCCTGTTCACGTCGAGCCGCAGCACCGACGTCTGGAACATCCGTCCTGCGATCATGCGCGCTCCGGGTGACAGCGACCCGATGGTCGCCTCGAACTGGGAGGAGCTCGGCTACATCAAGGCCGCCCCCGGCGACAGCTCGGCGTTCACGAGCTTCTCGCTCGACATGACGTACTTCGAGGCTAACGGCAAGCACTACATGGTGTGGGCCGAGAAGCCTGGCAGCTCCGACCTGCGCATGGCGGAGATCGACCCGTCGAACCCGAGCCAGCTGATCACGCCGTCCATCCTGCTCTCGACGCCCAACTACGCGTGGGAGCGGACGGCCAGTCAGGTCATCAACGAAGGCCCCGCCGTTCTCAAGAGCGACGACGAGGTGTTCGTGTACTTCTCGGCCTCGGAGGTGAACGAGACGTACTCGATCGGTCTGCTGCGCGCGCCGCTCGACGGCGACCTGCTGAAGCAGTCGACGTGGAAGAAGACGGGTTACCCGCTGCTCACGTCGGATGACTTCGGCGGCCAGCAGAACGGTCCCGGCCACAACTCGTTCACGCTCGACGAGAACGGCAACCCGGTGATCGTCTACCACGCCCGCCCGCCGATCTCGGAGTGGATCCCCGGCGCGGACGGCGGCCTGAACGACCCGAGCCGCCACGCGCGCGTCAAGACCGTGCACTTCGCCGCCGACGGCTCGGCCGTGCTGAACCAGACGCGCGATGAGGAGGTGGCGCCGGCCAACCGGACCGTCTCGCTCACCGTGACGGTCGTCGGTCCCGCGCTCGACGTCGATGCGACGGTCACCGCTCGCTGCGTCGCCGGCAAGGTCGTCCAGGTGGTCACGGTGAAGAACGCCGAGGGCTTCCCGGTGTCGCTCACCGCGACGACGGCATTCGGCTCGAAGGCCTTCGGACCGGTCGCCGCGGGCAAGAGCGCCTCCGCGAGCTTCACGACCCGTCAGCCCTCGGTGCCGGCCGCGTCCGTGACGCTCAAGGCCACGGCGACCGTCGACGGCAAGCCCGTCACCGTCGAGAAGGAGATCGCGTACAGCGCCGCCACCTGCGGCTGACGCGCTGATGCACGAGGGGCCCGTCCGTTCGCGGACGGGCCCCTCGTCGTGGGGGTCGAGCATCCCGAGTGCGACGCGGGCGAGGCATCCGCTCGACTCGTACGTGCGACGGGGCGAGGCATCCGCTCCCTGGCTCCCGGCGGGCCGGAGCCTCCGTCGCGCGTGGCACGCTGGAGGGATGACGACGCCGCGCACGGCCGCGGGTCCGCGACGGGGCGCGACCGCCCGGCTGCGGGTCCGGCTGCTCACCGCGCTGTCGGGCGACCCCGACGGTCAGCCGCCGTGGGTGCGGGAGCTCGCCGAGGGCGACGACGCCGGCTGGTTCGCCGAGGACGGTCCGGCGTGGACGGTGCACGCCGGCATGGGCACCATGGTCGCGGGCATCCGGGCGCTTCTCATGCAGGCGCTGCATCCCGGCGCCCTCGCGGGGGTGCACGACTGGTCCCGGTACCGGGAGGATCCGATCGGCCGCCTCACCGGGACGGTGCGCTGGGTCATCTGCCTCACCTACGGCTCGCGCACGCAGGCCGAGCGCGAGACCGGCCGCGTCGGGCGCTTCCACCAGCGGGTGGCGGGGACGTACACCGCCGCGAGCGGCGAGTCGGTGGCGTACTCCGCGGCCGACGCCGACCTGGTCGAGTGGGTGCACCTGGCCTTCACCGACGCGTTCCTCACCTGCCACGAGGCGTGGGGACCGCCGATTCCCGGCGGACCCGACGCCTATGTGGCCGAGTGGGCGACTGCCGGCCGGCTCATGCGGGTGGCGGATCCGCCGCGCACCGAGGACGAGCTGCGACGCCGTCTCGACGCGCACCTCGACAGCGGAGTGCTGCGGCGCGACGAGCGCGTCGACGACGTGGTGCGCTTCCTCCGTCGCCCGCCGTTCCGCGGGTCCCGCTCGATGTCGCTGGCGTACCGGGTGCTCTTCGCGAGTGCCGTCGCCACCATCCCGCGCCGCTACCGGCGCCTGCTCGGGGTGCGGCGCAGCTGGCTCCCCGTCGTGACGCTGACCCGCGGCATCCTGTCGATGACCGGCCGTGCGCTCGGCGCGGGCCCGCGCGCGCAGGACTTCGCGCGCCGGCGGCTGCGCCGCCTGGAGGCCGCGAGCGCCGCGGTCGAAGACCCGTCCGCCTGACGCGCGCTTCGTCGGAGGATGCGCCCGATCTCGGAGGATCGGCGCCGGATCCTCCGAGATTCAGCGAATTCTCCGAGAGCGGCTCGCGCCGCCGACGCGAAGACGCGGAACGGCCCGCGGTCCGAAGACCGCGGGCCGCCCGACAGAGTGGGTCAGCCGCAGCTGAACGCCGGGTACGAGACCGATCCCTCGTAGGTGGCGTCGTCGGCGGTCGATCCCGTCACCGAGATCTCACCGCCGCCCACGCCGACCGTGCGCGTCGAGAAGGTCGTCGTCGCCGTGCTGCCCGCCTTGACCGACGCGATCGTCTTCGAGCCGAAGGGGCTCTCGATCGTGACAGCGGCGGCCGCGTCGTCGGCGTTCTTGATCGCGACCACGATGACCGCCTTCCCGGCGACGCACCGCTGCGCGACGCTCGGCTGCAGGTCGAGCCCGCCGCCGACGAGCGTGGGCAGCTCGACCGTGACGTGCGTCTCGACGTTGCCCGCGGCATCCTGCGCCTGCACGTGCACGTAGCGGGCCTCTTCGGTGAGCTGCACCGAGAAGGGCTCGTCGTACGTGGCGTACATGTTGTTCGTCTCGCCGGTCGGCGAGGCGTCCGGGCCGTCCGACCACACGGTGCGGGTCACGCCCGAGCCGGGCTCGGCGTCGGTCGGTGTGAGGGTCACGAGCGCCGAGGTGCCGTCGACAACGACCCAGTCCACGCCGGTGGTCGGGGCGATCGTGTCGACCTTGATGGACTCGGATGCCTCGCCCGCGGCGTCGTCCTCGCTCGTCGCGCGGGCGCTCACCGTGACCTCGCCTTCGGCGTCCACCGTGAACGGCTCGTCGTACCGGGTCCAGGTCTCGCCGTCGAGGCTGTACTCGATGCTCGCGATCGGGCTCGCCGTCTCCTCCGCCGTCACGGTGACGGTCGGCGCGGTCGTGTACCAGCCCGAGCCCTGCGGCGCCGCGTCGAACTCGATCGCGACGATCGGTTCGGTTTGGCTGAGCGGCTCGACGACGAACACCGTGGCGATCGCACCGGGCTCGAAGCCCTGGACCGCGCCCTCGACGTCGAAGATCGCGTCGGCCTCGGCGTAGGCCGCCGGCTCGATCGCGTCCCATTCGACGTCGACGCCGCTGGAGGCGGTGCCGTCGTCGTACGTCGCGCGGACCGTGTCGGGCAGCACCGGAGCGACCCCGGGCGTCGTGATCGTCGCGGTGTAGTCGACCGACTCGATGTCGTCCGACAGCGTCGCGGCGACGAACACGGTGGCCGTGACGGTCTGGCCGTCGTAGCCGGCCGGGTCGCCGACCACGTCGAAATCGCCGGCCGACGCGTAGGCGGATGCCGCCACCGGCGCCCACTCGACGTCGACGTACTCGAGCGGTCCGTCCTCGCCGATCACCCACAGCTGCTCAGGCAGTTGCGGCGCGGTGCCCGTGACCGTGCGGACGGCCACCTGCTGGGCGTCGATGAAGGCATTCGGGTCTTCGGGCTCGGGCTCGACGACGGGGGCGTTGACGCCCCACACCTCCCACTCGATGACACTCGTGGCCTTGCGCTGGCTGTTGAACACCACGCGGTCGAGCACGAGGCGCACCGCGGTCGTGGTGACCGCGTCCCAGTTCGCCTGCACGACGGGCTGCGACGTCACCGGGGCGGCGGCGTTGAGGACCGGCAGCGGGTAGGTGAGGCCCGCACCCGTCACGGGCGCCCACTCACCGGCGCTGTTGCGGTACTCCACCTTCCACGCGGCCGGTATCATCACGCCCGAGTCGCCGCCCGGCGTGAGGTGGTTCTGCCACAGGTAGAGCTTCGACGAGCTCACCGTGACCGGACGCTCCCACGTGTACGTGGCGATGTCCTGCGTCGGGTTGCCCGGCGCGCCCCACGTGCCCCACATCGCGGACAGCGTGTTGGTGGGTCCGACGACGCCGTTGTTGAGCGCGGCGGACGAGTTCCACCCCGGCACGTAGCTCACCTCGACGGTCGGTGCGTTCTCACCGCTCGCGAGGCCGACGTTGAACGGCTCCTCCGCCGCCGTCGCCGGGATCGCGACGGCTCCGGCGGCGACGAGCGCGACGGCCGCGGCCATCGCCACCGCGAACCTCCTCATTCCGGCTCTGCCGGGACGAAGCGTGTGCATTGATGTCCTCTCGGAGTTCTTCGACATGTCAGTTGCCCGCATCGATCGGGGCGCGTCCGGCGGCGAGCAGGATCCTCTGGCGGTTGCGCGCGGTGAGCAGGCCCGCCGCGACGTACGCCGCGGAGACCTCGCCGACGGCGTCCAGGAACGCCGCCCGGCTCGCGAAGGGAGCCTGCTCCCACACCTCGTCCAGCAGCGTCTTGCCCGAGCGCTTCGGGTTCGCGACGCCCGAGCTCTGGCCGGCGAACGTCACCGTCGGCTCGTTGCGCTGGAAGTACATGTGATACGCGACGTCCCGGCCGTTGTAGGCCGGCTCGAACGACAGGCTGCCGACCGTGAACACGTTCGCGGCCGTCTTCGAGATGCCGCGGCTGACGTCACCGTCGAGGTCGAGCCGGTCGGCGAGCGACACCTTCAGGTAGCTCGTCGACGAGCTGGTCGCGGTGAGCACGACCGGTCCGTACATGAGCGTCTGGATGTCGGCACGGTCGACCGCCGCCTCGACGCGCACGGACAGCGGGATGCGCACGGTGATCGTGTCGCCCACGGCCCACGTGCGGTCCACCGTCGCGTAGGCGCCGGGCTCGACGGCCACGCCCGTGGACGCGCCGTTGACCTCGACCTCGGCTCCGCGCGACCACTCGGGGATGCGCAGGTGCACCTTCAGCGGCCGGTCGGGCGCCGCCTTCACCGTGAGGGTCGACGTGTCGCCCTCCGGGTACGACGAGACCTGCTCGAGCTCGAGACCGTTCTCCTCCCACGTCAGGGTCGACGCGATGTAGAGGTTCACGTACAGCTCGGTCTGGTCGGCGGAGCGGAAGTAGATGCCCTCCTGGTACTTCACGTGGCTCTCGAGCCCGGTGCCACCGCAGCACGTGCCGATGTTGCCGTTGCCGTACTCCTTGCGGGCCCCGGGGTGCACCGGGAACATGTACAGGTTCTCGGGTCCGTTCGTCGACTCCTGGTTGCGGCGGCCGCCGAGGATGTGGTTCAGCACGGTCCGCTCGTAGTAGTCCATGTACTTCGGATCCTGCTCGTTGAAGAACAGGTAGCTGGCGACTTTGAGCATGTTGTACGCGGCGCAGGACTCGGCGTTGCGGGGGCCGATGTCACCGGCGACGGCGCCGGCCGGACCCCACAGCTCGCCTTCGCCGGTGCCGCCGTGCGCGTACGAACGGCCGGGCACGACCATGTCGTAGAAGCCCTTGGTGGCGTCGAGGAAGTGGTCGTCGCCGGTCTCGGCGGCGAGCTTGATGTAGCCCGGGAACTGCGGGATGTGCTGGTTGGCGTGCTTGCCGTTGAGCGTGTCGGTGCCCGCGGCGCACGCGTCGACGAGCGTGTGCAGCGTGAACAGCTTCGCCGCGTCGAGGAACTCGCTCTTGGCGGGATCGGCCGAGCGCCAGTAGAGCTCGACGAGCACTTCGTTCATGCCGCCGTACTCGCCGGCGATGTAGGAGCCCCACATGCGCGCGAGCTGTGCAGGCGTGCACTTCGACAGACGGCTGTACACCCAGTGGCCGATGCCCTCCGCGAGTGCGAGCGCCTGGTCGTTGCCCGCGAGCGCGTGGGCGTCGAGCAGACCGGCGAGGATCTTGTGCAGCGTGTAGTACGGGGCCCAGATCTCGCCGTACGGAGCGAACTCCTCGAGAGCCGAGAACTGCCACTCCCCGTAGGCCGAAAGGAACCCGGGGTGCGAGTACCGCGGCGCGCCGCCGACCTCCTGGGCGGCGAGCGCCGCCCGGCACTCCTCGAGGCCGGTCACGATCGCGTTGACCTTGTTGAGCAAGGCGATCTCGCCGGTCGCGGCATACGCCATCGAGATGCCGCTGAGGAAATGGCCGCCGTAGTGGCCGCGCAGGCAGCCGCCGGCGCCGGCGGTGTTCTGGCCGCGCGTGTACTCCGCCGGCCCCCAGCGCTGCGCGTCGGGGTTGGGACCGTACTCCTCCCAGCCTCCGGGCGGGGTGGCACCCTTGGTGTCGAGACCCGCGTTGCGGCGGAAGACCGCGAGGATCTTGTCGACGTTGTAGGCGCGGTACAGCACCAGGTGCTGGTTGAGCGCACGGGTGAACACGCTCTGCCCCAGCGACACGGAGGTCAGCGGGAAGGGACGGACGCTCCACGAGTCGGGGTAGACGAGCGTCTGACCCGCTCGCACCACCTGTGCGGAGCGGGCGGGACCGGCGGCGCGGAAGCCTGCGGCGCTCGGTCCTCCTCCCGATGCGGCGGCTCGTGCCTGTGCGGGGTCGAGGAGCGCGACCGCGGCGGCCATGCCGGCGAGCGCGAAGCCTCCTCCGACGACGACCTTGCGTCGTGAGATCCCGGTGTCGGTTTCGGGTGTCATCGTGATTCCTTTCTGGGGACGGCGAGGACGGATGTCGCGTGCCCGGGCACGCCGAAGAGACCCGCGCCATGCGCGGGAGGTCGGAGAGGCCGAGGCCTCATCGCGGGTGGGACGCCATCCCGGTCGGCGTCCGCGGGGAGCCGGCGAGCGCGCGGTCAGCCTGGCGAGGCGCCCCGCCGTGACGGGCTCGGGCGGTGGCGAACGGTCATGATCGTGGACCTCCTCGTGCACGACGTCGGGGCGACGCCGAAAGGGGTTTCGGTCGCGCGTTCTTAACGGTAGCGCTAACAGTTAGCGGAAACAATCTTTTCTTCTCGAAACGCTTTTCCGGCCATGCCGTGAGTGGCCCGTGGCACGCTGGACCCATGCGCATCGCTCTCACCGGCTCGACCGGAAAGCTCGGAACCGTCGTCGCCCGCGAACTCCGCGAGGCGGGGTACGACGTCATCGGCATGGACGTGGTCGGCACCAGGGGTCCCTCGTTCGTGCAGGTCGACCTCACCGACTACGGCCAGGTCATCGACGCCTTCGGGGCCGTCGGCGACCGGCACGACGGCATCGACGCGGTCGTCCACCTCGGGGCGATCCCGGCCCCCGGCATCCGCTCGGACGTCGCGACCTTCCACAACAACATGGCCGCGACGTTCAACGTGTTCTGGGCCGCGGTGAGGCTGGGCATCCGGCGCATCGTCTACGCGTCGAGCGAGACCGTGCAGGGTCTCCCCTTCGACGTGCCGCCGCCGTACATCCCGGTCGACGAGGAGTACCCGCCGCGACCCGAGTCCGTGTACTCGCTCGTCAAGACGCTCGAGGAACGGCTCGCGGTGGAGCTCGTCCGCTGGCACCCCGACCTGTCGATCACCGGGCTGCGCTTCTCGAACGTCATGGTGCCCGAGGACTACGCCGAATTCCCCTCGTTCGACGGCGACGCCCTCCAGCGCAAGTGGAATCTGTGGGGCTACATCGATGCCCGCGACGGGGCGCAGGCCGTGCAGCGGGCGCTCGAGGTCGCTCCCGCGGGCTTCGACCAGTTCATCATCGCCGCGGCCGACACCGTCATGTCGCGCCCGAACGCCGAGCTCATCGCGGAGGTGTTCCCCGGCGTGGCCGTCACACGCGACGTGGGCGAGCACGAGACCCTGCTCTCGATCGACAAGGCACGGCGCCTGCTCGGCTTCGACCCGCGCCACAGCTGGCGCGACCACGTGGGCTGAATCGCTCGTGACGAGACGCGGGGGCCGAGCCGGCCCCCGCGTCGCCGCCCTAGGCTCGAAGCAGAGTCCCGGAGGTGTGCGATGAGCGAAGACCCGCGACAGGCCGCCGCCCGCTACCGCCAGGAGCGGGATGCGGAGATGGATGCCTCGGCGGAGCCCTCCGCCGAGAGCCGCGCCGCAGCGAACGCGGTCGACCGTGCCGCCTACGTCGAGACCGCGATCCAGCAGGCGATCCGCCGGGGCGAGTTCGACGACCTCCCCGGCGCCGGCAAGCCGATCCCGGGCCTCGGCGAGAGCCACGACCCCGACTGGTGGATCCGCCGCAAGATCCAGTCCGAGCAGCTCACCGGCCTCGGTCCGCCCGCACTACTCCTGCGGGTCGAGAGCGCCGAGCTCGAGCAGCGCCTCGACGCTCTCGGCACCGAGAAGGACGTGCGCGACTCGCTCGACGACTTCAACCGCCGCGTCATCGAAGCACGGCGGCAGCTGCAGGGCGGGCCGCCGGTCGTGACGCCCACGCGCGACGTCGAGTCCGAGGTCGCGGCGTGGCACACCCGCCGCGCGGCGGCGGAGAAGGCGACGGACGCCGCGCCCCCGCCGCGTGCGCCGCGCCGGCGGGTGCGCGGCCGGTGGCTCCGGCGGGGCTGAGGCGCAGCATCCGCTCGCTTTCTGCCCTGCACAGCGTCGGAGCTTTTCCGCGACACGCCGGTGGACGGATGCCGCGACCCGGCGTGTCGGAAAGAAGCTCCGATCCTGTGCGCCGCCGCGTCAGCGGCGCGGGATCGTCGAGCCCCGGATCACCAGGCGCACCGGCGAGTGGTGTTCACCGCGGCCGATGTCGACGCCGTCGATCGCATCGAACACCCGCTGCGCGGCCTGGCGACCGAGCATCTGGAGGTTCGCGT
This sequence comes from Microbacterium sp. HJ5, assembly GCF_054824025.1. Classification (NCBI taxonomy): domain Bacteria; kingdom Bacillati; phylum Actinomycetota; class Actinomycetes; order Micrococcales; family Microbacteriaceae; genus Microbacterium; species Microbacterium sp. HJ5. The sequence goes on along the minus strand of NZ_JSYE01000033.1, from coordinate 2,321 downwards.
CGATGCTCGTGAGTTCGGGGCGCGAGTTGGTCGACAGGACCTCCCAGTTGTCGTAGCCGATGATCGCGAGGTCATCGGGCACTCGGCGGCCGAGGTCGCGGGCCGTGTCGAGCGCGCCGCGGGCGATCTGGTCGGAGCCGCAGAAGATCGCGTCGACCTCGGGGTGCCGCTCGAGCAGCATCGCCGCGGCATCCCTCCCCCAGTGCTCGGTCCACTCCGAGAACATCGGCTCGCCGACGAGCGACAGTCCCGCCGCCTCGAGACCGGCGCGCGCTCCGGCGAGGCGGTCCTGGGCGGCGGCGTACGAGGGGTCGCCGGTGATGTGCGCGATGTTCGTCCGGCCGCACGCGAGCAGGTGCTCGACGGCGAGGCGTCCTCCCGAGTAGTTGTCGGGAGTCAGGGAGAGGTCGCGCGGGTCGTCGGAGGGCGCGTAGGCGTAGACGACCGGCACGGGGAGGTCCTGACCGAGCGACGGCCGGGGGTCGGTCTGGCGGCCGACCACGATGATGCCGTCGACCCGGCGACTGAGCAGCGCCTTGAGGTGATGCTGCTCACGGATCGCGTCGCCGCGCGCGTCGCACAGGAAGACGTTGATCTGCCCGGCGCCGAACGCGTCCTCGGCGCCCATGAGGATCGGGATCATGAAGCGGCCCTCGAGGTCGCTCGTGAGGAGGCCGACGGTGCCGGTGCGGCCGGCCAGCAGGCCCTTCGCCATGGCGTTCGGTGTGAACGACAGCTCGTCGGCGGCACGCAGCACCCGCTGGCGTGTGGCGACGGCGACGTCGTCGCGATTGTTGAGCGCCTTGGAGGCGGTCGCGATGGACACACCGGCGAGCTTCGCCACGTCGCTGAGCGTCGCGGCGCGCGATCCGTTCTCCGTTGATGTCACGTTCGCCTCCTTGCTGCGGAAAGGTTATCGGAGAGGCTACTTGACCTTCCGTCGAAACTCACGATAGCGTGCCGAAAGGGATTTCGTAGATTTCGAATCCCACCATGCACCCCACGCAGCGGTGCCGGCCTGGGGCCGGCGTCATCCGCTCGAAGAAGAGCTAGAGGAGACAGTTGCATGACCACCACCCGACGCCGTGCCGCACTGCGGGCGACCACGGCCGCCCTCGCGGCGGGAGCCCTCGTCGTCAGCCTGGCCGCCTGCGCGAGCAGCGGCGACACCCCTGATCCCGCCGCATCCATCCCCGCCGAGGGCATCGATGACGGCTCGACCCTGACGCTCTGGACGCGTGCGCCGATGGAGGCGCAGGCAAACCTCCTCGTCGACGCGTACAACGAGTCGCACGAGAACCAGGTCGAGCTCACCGTCGTCCCCAACGACGACTACGTCGCCAAGGTCGGCGCGGCCGCCGGCTCGAACGGTCTGCCCGATCTGTTCGCGGCCGACATCGTCTACGTGCCCAACTGGGTCCAGCAGGGTCTGTTCACCGACATCACCGAGCAGATCGACGGCCTGGAGTACAAGGACGCGATCAACAAGGGCCACCTGGGCGCCGGCACCTACGAAGGCGCCGAGCACGTGCTGCCCTTCGTGCTCGACCTGTCGATGCTGATGTGGAACAAGGACCTCTTCGAAGAGGCGGGCCTCGACCCCGAGAAGGCACCGGAGACGCTCGCCGAGTTCGCCGACGCCGCCAAGGCGATCCAGGACCTCGGCAAGGAGGGCGTGTCGGGCACCTCGACGGGCCTCAACTGCGGCGGATGCCTCGTGTTCACGTGGTTCCCGACGATCTGGGCCTCGGGCGATGAGGTCATGAACGAGGACGGCACCGAGGCGCTCCTCGCGAGCGACACCGCCAAGGAGCTCTACTCCACGTGGCAGGAGCTCGAGGAGTACGGCGCCGTGGCCCCCGGCTCGGCCGAGGAGACCGGCGCCACGTGGGTCGCCGGCTTCCAGGAGGGCAACGTCGGCATCATGCCGTACCCGGCCACCCTGCTCGGGGCGCTCGAGTTCGACGCGGGCGTCGCCGGCATCCCCGGTGTCGACGGCGGCGCCTCGACGTTCGTCGGCGGCGACGGCATCGGCATCTCGAAGGACTCGAAGCTCTCGGCTCAGGCCTGGAACTTCCTCTCCTGGATGATGTCGGAGGAGGCGCAGGTCGACGTGCTCGCCCAGGCCGGCAACGCGGTCTCGCGCTCCGACCTCGCCGACAACGAGTACGCAGCGCAGGACCCGCGTCTCGTGACGATCAACGAGGTCGCCGGTGAAGGCGACACCCCGGTGGCGCTGAACTTCCAGCAGGCGTACAACGCCCCGGGAAGCCCGTGGATCACCCTCGTCCGCAACGCCGTCCTCGAGAACGCCGATTCGG
>NZ_JSYE01000032.1:0-26131 GCF_054824025.1 Microbacterium sp. HJ5 | reverse complement strand
GGACCGATCAATGCCGACGCCGACCCGGTTCGCCGCCATCGGCGCCGCCGTCCTCCTGACGGTCGGCCTCGCGGCCTGCACGGCCGAGCCCGACGAGGCCGCCCCGCTGCCCACGACGCCCGTCGTGCAGCTCGGTGCGCCGGGCGAGGCCAACGAGACGCTGTCTCCCGAAGAGGCCGCCGAGCTCACCTCGCCGTCGTACGTCGAAGACGACGTCCTCTTCGTCCGCGACATGCTGCACCACCACTCGCAGGCGATCCAGATGACCGGTTACGTCGACGAGCGGAGCTCGGACGACGACATCCGCCTCCTCGCGGAGCGCATGGACGTCAGCCAGACCGACGAGATCACTCAGCTCGAGAAGTGGCTGCAGAGCCGCGGCGAGCCGGTGCGGGATCCGGATGCCTCGCACGAGCACGCAGCGGACGACATGCCCGGCCTGCTCACCGACGCCGAGCTCGCACAGCTCGAGGCGGCCGACGGCGACGCGTTCGACGTGCTGTTCCTGCGGTTCATGATCCGCCACCACGAGGGTGCGATCCAGATGGTCGAGGAGCTCTATGCCGCCGGCGGTGGGCAGGAGTCCGAGATCGACGCGTTCGCCCGCCATGTCGAGGCCGACCAGGGGATCGAGATCGCCCGCATGCAGCAGATGCTCGCCGAGCGCCAGGGCTGACGCGCCGCAGACGACCGGTGCCCCGGCGATCCGAGGATCGCCGGGGCACCGTCGTCGTCAGCGCCGGGGTCGATCCCGACCCCGGCGGGCCGTCACCCGAACGTGCCGCCTAGGGCGACCAGGGCGGCCGCGAGGGCGGAGTCGGACGCCGCACCGGACTTGCGTGCGGCGTTGTCGAGCTGCGCGACGACCGCGCGCCCCGCGGCGCCGGTGTCGGCGAGCGCCTCGGCCTGGTCGACGTGCTTGCGTACCTCCTTGAGCGCCTTGCCCGAGAGGTCGCCTGCGCGCTCGGCCTGGTCGATGTACGACCGGACGACGGCGAAGCTCGGGTCGTGCACGAGCATCGTCTGCAGCTGGGCGTTGAACTCGTCGAGCTGGATCTCTCCGGCGGCGGCGATCTCGTTCTCCGACATCCAGTCGCTCGCGGTGAGCCCCAGGGTGTCGAAGCCGCGCGCGATCTCGCTGCCGAGGATGCTGCCGTTGTACCAGTACGTCGACCAGTACCCGGCGAGGTTCAGCCCGCTCGGGTTCGGCTCGTCGACCGGTCCGCGGTCGAGGTAGGCGATCTCGACGGGGTTCGCCGTGTCGGTGAAGTCGATGATCGACACGCCGCCCTGGTACCAGGCCTGCACCATGATGTCGCGACCGGGCACCGGCACGATGGAGCCGTTGTGGGCGACGCAGTTCTCCTGGGTCGTCTGCACCGCGGGCAGCTTGTAGTAGCTGCGGAACTCGAGCTTGCCGTCGACGATGTCGAACAGCGCGTCGGCCCCCCACTCCGGACGGTCCGTCGAGCGGCAGCGGGCGGACGTGCCGCCGCCCCACTCGTCGGTGAAGATCAGCTTGGTGCCGTCGTTGTTGAACGTCGCCGAGTGCCAGTACGAGAAGTTCGGGTCGGAGACGGCGTCGATGCGCACCGGCATGGCCGGGTCGCTGATGTCGAGCAGGATGCCGTTGCCCTGGCACGCGCCGGCGGCCAGGCCGATCTCGGGGTAGGCCGTGATGTCATGGCACGTGTTCGTGTTCGGCACCGGGCTGTACGCGGTTCCCGACGGGTGCAGCGTGCCCGTGAGGGTGTTCTGCAGTCCGTTGTACGCGCCGGTCGCGGCATCCGTGAAGATGCGCGGCTGCGCCACGATGGCCGCCGTCTCCGGTGCCGCGAGCGGAACCTTGATGACGTCGATGCGCCACTGCGTCGGGTTGCCCGTCGTGACAGGGGTCTGCGTGTTCGTCGACGCGTTCTCGCAGCCGGCGAGCTCGGCGGCCGGGCGCACGCCCGACGTGCCGGAGTTGTAGACGTAGACGTTGGCCGGGTCGTCGGGGTCGGTCACGAGCGTGTGCGTGTGGGACCCGCGGCACGTCTGAACACCGGGCAGCTGCACCGGGTTGTCGATGTCGCTGATGTCGAAGATGCGCACGCCGCGGAAGCGCTCGGCGTTGACCTGGCCGGCGGCGCCGCCGCTGCCGCAGTCGATCCGCCCGCGGGTCTCCTCGACCGACATGAACAGCAGGTCGCCGTACACCGACACGTCTCCCTGGCCGCCGGGGCACACGAAGGACTTGTGCAGCGTCGGCGCGTTCGCGTCGGACACGTCGTAGACCTGGAAGCCGTTGAAGTTGCCGACGATCGCGTAGTCGCCGGTGAAGGCGAGGTCGGAGTTGACGAACCCGAAGTTGCCCGGTGCCGCGTCGAACGGCGCGACACGTGGGGTGTGCGACAGCAGTTCGAGGTTGCTCGCAGCGGTGCCGGCGTCCTGATAGCCCGGTGCGAGTCCGACGCGCGGGTCGTCCTCGGCCGAGGCTGCGGTGGCGGACAGCAGTGTCGTGCCGAGCAGCAGTGCTCCGGCGGCGGCGACGGCGCGCAGGCGCCAGCGTCCTTGTAGGTGGGTGATGGTCATCGGAAGTGCCCCTCTCAATGTCACTTCGCGGGCGGAACGGATGACCTCCGACAGGCGTGCGCGCACGACTTCGTGCCGCCTGCGGCCCTGGGGGAGGCCGATGCTCGGAGGCTATCGGCTGGCCGAGCGCGTCGCTAGGGGGCGGCCGGCATGGGCAGACACGCGCGATCACCCGTCGCTACGCTGACCCCATGACTACCCTGGTGCTCACTCTCGTCGGCGACGACCGGGCGGGACTGGTGGCCGCCGTCGCCGACGCCGTCGACGCCTACGGCGGCAACTGGGAGAACAGCGAACTCGCCGAGCTCGCCGGGGCGTTCGCCGGCATCGTGCAGATCTCGGTCGACGCCGACCGGGTCGACGAGCTGCGCACTGCGCTGTCGGCTCTCGAGGGCATGCTCACCGTGAGCGTGCATGCGGGTTCCGCAAGCGGGACGGATGCCGCGACCCCGCGCTCGCTGACGATCCGGGTGCTCGGCAACGACCGCCCCGGCATCGTGCGCGAGATCTCCTCGGCGCTGCGGGCGCACGACCTGTCGATCGACCGGATGACCACGGAGACGCGGGATGCGGCGATGTACGGCGGCCGGCTGTTCGAGGCGACGGTGTCGGCCCGGGTGCCGGCATCCGTCGATCTTTCGGCCGTCACCGCGGAGCTCGAGCGACTCGCGAGCGAGATCCAGGTCGACGTGGTTCTCGGCGGCTGACGGCGGCCGAACCCGGCCGGAAATGGTGTCGGCCCCTCGGTGGACTCGGTCGCCGTGTCCTCCGAGGGGCCGTCCGCAATCCCCAATGCGGAAAAATCCCGTGGCCCCAGACCACGTTCCCCCTTTTACTGCGAATCTCGGGCCGGCTTCCCCAGAAGCCATCTCCCCAGATCGCCCGGGATTCGCAGTAAGGCAAATGTACCGTGTCCCCCATATGGGGGACAGTTGCATTCTCGGAACTTCAGCAGATCCTGAGGTTCGAACGAGAGCCGTGCGAGGGTGGGCCGGGAGGGCTGCGCGGGTATGACGAAACCCCCGCGATGTAGAAGCTACGCGAGGGTTCCTGGGGTGACTGTAACGATCACCCTTGTGGCTCCGACCGGCATCGATCCGGTGACCTTTCGATTTTCAGTCGAACGCTCTACCAACTGAGCTACAGAGCCGCACGGTGGTTTCTCTTGCAAGACCTGCCGCGTCCTAGACGAAAGGCCCTCTCGAAAAAGGGCCCGTCGCTCGGAGCGACCCTGACGGGACTTGAACCCGCGACCTCCGCCGTGACAGGGCGGCACGCTAACCAACTGCGCTACAGGGCCATGCTTGTTAAGTTGTGTTCTCGGAGTGTGACCCCAACGGGATTCGAACCCGTGCTACCGCCGTGAAAGGGCGGCGTCCTAGGCCGCTAAACGATGGGGCCGGGTGAACCCGGGGGCTCACGCTTACCGAGGGTCAAGCATACGCAATGGATCGCGAATGCGCCAATCGAGGGCGTGGCGGGCTTGTGTGCACGGTCCGCGCGCATGACACTTGCTTGGTGACCGCTGTCCCGAGGCGGTGAGTCGCCTTGCCGCAAACCGGTTGCGGATGTGACTGATGTTGCTAGTGTGAAACGCGTCGACGTCGCGAGGGGAGGACCGGTGGACACCGACAGCGCCCACGACGAGTGCGGCTGCGCACCGTCTCCGAGCGAGCGTCGCCAGCTGTGGCCGCTCATGAGCCGCCGCGGCGCGCTCGGCTTCGGAGCTGTCGCGCTCGCCACGATCGGCGCCATCGGCGGACCGCTCGTCGCCCCCGCTTTCGCCGCCGGGTACCCCTCGTGGGACGACGTGCAGCGTGCCAAGGCCAACGAGGCGGCGAAGTCGGCCGAGATCACCAAGATCCAGAACCTGATCAAGGCGCTCGCCGACGACGTCGCAGCGAAGAAGGCCGCCGCCGAGCAGGCCGCCGACGAGTTCTACGTCGCGCAGCAGGAGTACTTCGACGCCGCTTACCGCGCCGAGCAGCTGCAGCTGCAGGCCGATGAGCAGGCGCAGGTCGCCATCGACGCCGCGAACAAGGCGGGCCGCGTCGCCGCGCAGCTCTACCGCAACGGCGGCGACGACACCTCGCTCGAACTGTTCTTCTCCGGGTCGGCGGCGTCGGCCGACGACCTCCTCGCGCGACTCGGCACCATGGACAAGCTCATCGAGCGCAACCAGGCCGTCTACGCCGATGCGATCACCGCCCGCGACTCCGCTCAGAGCCTCAGCGATCAGGCCGAGGTCCAGCGCGTCGAGCGCGACCGCCTCCAGCAGGTGGCCGAGCAGAAGATGGTCGCTTCGCAGCGGGCCGCCGACGAGGCGCAGGCCGCCCTCGACGAGCAGAACGCGCGCAAGGGCCAGCTCGACGCTCAGCTCGCGGCGCTCAAAGACACCACGGCCCGCACGGTCGCCCAGTACCAAGAGGGCGAGCGCCGGCGTCGCGAGGCCGAGGCGAAGGCCGCGGCGGCCGCGGCCGCGGCCGCCAAGGCGGAGGCCGATCGGCTGAACGCCGGTGGCGGTGGCGGCGGCGGAAGCGGCGGCGGCGGAGCCGTCGTCGGCTCGGGCTGGGCGCGCCCCTCGTCGGGCTGGCGCAGCTCGGGGTACGGCCCCCGCACGGTGCAGTGCGGCAGCGGGTACTGCTCGAGCGGCTTCCACTACGGCGTCGACCTCGCCGCCGGCTGCGGCGCGGGCATCTATGCCGCCGCCGGAGGCACCGTCGTCTACGCCGGGTACAACGGCGGCTACGGCAACTACATCAAGATCGACCACGGCAACGGCATCGGCACCGGCTACGGGCACATCCGCCCCGGCGGCATCTTCGTCGGCAACGGCCAGCGGGTCCGCGCGGGCCAGCTCATCGCGAGCGAGGGCAACACCGGCAACTCGTTCGGCTGCCACCTCCACTTCGAGACCTACGAGTGGGGCAACCCGGTGAACCCGATCAACTTCATGGCGGCACGCGGCATCTCCGTCTGACGCTAACCCGCACAGGGCCGTGAACGACGAGGAGCGGATGCCGCAGCATCCGCTCCTCGTGTGAGAACTCCGGTCAGAGCGTGCTCGGTGCGATGCCCTCGCCTTGCGTGCGGGTCTCGCCCTCGTGCTCCTTGAAGCGGTCGAACGCCTCGCCCACGAGGCGCTCGGCCTCGGCGGCGTCCGCCCACTCGTCGACCTTGACCCACTTGTTGGGCTCGAGGTCCTTGTAGTGCTCGAAGAAGTGCGCGATCTCCTTCTGCAGGAACTCGGGAATGTCGCCCACGTCCTGGATGTGCGCCCAGCGCGGGTCCTTCGCGAGGACCGCGACGACCTTGTCGTCGCCGCCGGCCTCGTCGCTCATCTTGAGGACGCCGACGGGACGGACGCTCGCGAGGATGCCGGGCGCGAGGTCGACGTCGAGGATCACGAGCACGTCGAGCGGGTCGCCGTCCTCGCCGAGGGTGTTCTCGAAGAAGCCGTAGTTGGTCGGGTACCCCATCGGCGTGTAGAGGATGCGGTCGAGGAACACGCGGCCGGTGCCGTGGTCGACCTCGTACTTCACGCGGCTGTTGCGCGGGATCTCGATGACGGCGTCGTACGCGCCCATGGTGGAACTCCTTCGGAAAGACGGTGGGATGCCGCCGACCAGCCTAGTCGCGGGGCGTCCGGGCGTCCGAGCGGCGCCGTCGCGCGAGTACGGTGGGGCCGTGAGCGAGCACCGGCCCGGACTGGACCCCGCCGTCGCCGAGGTGCGGCGGGCCGTACGCGGAGCGCTCGTTGCGCTGCCCGCGGGCTCGGCGGTGGTCATCGGGCTGTCGGGCGGCGCCGACTCGCTCGCGCTCGCCGCCGCGACGGCCTTCGAGGCGCCGAAGCTGGGGCTGCGCGCGGTGACGGTGACGGTCGACCACGGCTTGCAGGAGAGGTCGGAGGATGCCGCGGCCTCTGCCGCGGCGACCGCGCGGTCGCTCGGGCTCGATGCCCACGTCGTGCCCGTCGTGGTCGACGGGGCGGGCGGTCCCGAGGCGGCGGCCCGCGACGCGCGGTACCTCGCGCTGCGTCACGCCGCGACCGGAATCGGCGCCGCGGCGGTGCTCGTCGGCCACACGCTCGACGATCAGGCCGAGACCGTGCTGCTCGGCCTCGCGCGCGGCTCGGGCGGCACCAGCCTGCAGGGCATGGCCGCGGCATCCGATCTCGACGGCGTGCCGCTGCTGCGGCCGCTCCTCGACGTGCGGCGCGCCACCACGCGTGCCGCGTGCACCGCTCAGGGGCTCGAGTCCTGGGACGACCCGCACAACGTCGACCCCCGCTTCGCCCGCGTGCGCGTGCGCGAGACGGTGCTGCCGACGCTCGAGGCCGAGCTCGGCCCGGGCGTCGCGGAGGCGCTCGCCCGCACCGCCGCCCAGCTGCGCGAGGATGCCGCCGCGTTCGACGAGATGATCGACGAGACGATCGAGGACATCGTCGAGCACGCCGAGGCCGGGATCTCGGTCTCGGTCGCCGCCCTCGCCGCGAACCCCGCCGCCCTGCGCCATCGGATCATCCGGCACGTCGTCGCGAGCGAGTTCCACGAGAGCCTGACGAGGTCGCAGACCCTCGGGGTGGCGCGGCTGGTGACCGACTGGGCGGGGCAGGGGCCGATCGATCTGCCCGGTTGTCGCGCCCGCCGCATCGGCGGACGGATCGAATTCACGGCCGGCGGCGACGCCTAGACTCTCACCATGCGCGCGGCCGACATCCAGAGCGAACTGACCGAGGTCCTCGTCACCGAGGAGCAGATCCGAGCCAAGCTGGAGGAGATCGCGGCGCAGGTCGCCGCCGACTACGCCGGCAAGGATCTCCTTCTGGTCGGGGTCCTCAAGGGCGCGGTCATGGTGATGGCCGACTTCTCGCGCTTCCTCCCGACCTCGGTGCCGATGGACTGGATGGCCGTGTCGTCGTACGGCGCCGGCACGAAGTCGAGCGGCGTGGTGCAGATCCGCAAAGACCTCGACACCGACCTCCACGACAAGCACGTGCTGATCGTCGAGGACATCATCGACTCGGGTCTGACGCTGAGCTGGCTCCTCGAGAACTTCGAGTCGCGCGGCGCGGCGTCGATCGAGGTCTTCGCACTGCTCCGCAAGCCGGATGCCGCGAAGGTCGAGGTGCGCTGCAAGTACGTCGGCTTCGACATCCCGAACGAGTTCGTCATCGGCTACGGCCTGGACTACGCCGAGAAGTACCGCAACCTGCGCGACGTGGCGATCCTCGCCCCCCACGTCTACTCCTGACGATTACGCCCCCGGCGAATGCACAGTCGGGGCATAGGGGGCAGGAGATACCCTGAATCCACCGCCGCCGCGCCTGTCATCGTGCGCCCGGCGGGTTCGTCGACGAAAGGGATCGGGCGCGCGCCCGCACCATGGACTTCAAGAAGATCACCCGCAACCCGCTCTTCTACGTCCTGCTGATCGGGGTCTTCCTCATCGTGGGGTTCTCGCTCATCTCGAGCCTGAACGGCGCGAAGCAGATCTCGACGCAGGAGGGGCTCGAGCTGCTCGGTGGCGAGACGGTCGTCGAGGTCGTCAACACCGACGGCGACCAGCGGGTCGACATGAAGCTGTCGTCCGACTACGAGGGCGCGTCCGACGTGCAGTTCTACTACGTCTCCGCCCGCGCCGACGAGGTTGTCGACGCGATCAACGCGGCCGACCCGAAGGACGGCTTCAACGATGCCGTGCCGCGGGCGTCGTGGTTCGACGGCTTCCTCTCGCTCCTCCTGCCGATCCTGCTCCTGGGTCTGCTGTTCTGGTTCCTGCTCTCCAGCGCGCAGGGCGGCGGAAGCAAGGTCATGCAGTTCGGCAAGTCGCGGGCGAAGCTCGTGACCAAGGAGATGCCCCAGGTCACGTTCGGCGACGTCGCCGGCTCCGACGAGGCGATCGAGGAGCTCGAGGAGATCAAGGACTTCCTCAAGGACCCGGCCAAGTTCCAGGCCGTCGGCGCCCGCATCCCGAAGGGCGTGCTCCTGTACGGCCCTCCCGGAACGGGCAAGACCCTGCTCGCGCGCGCGGTCGCCGGTGAGGCGGGCGTGCCCTTCTACTCGATCTCGGGCTCGGACTTCGTCGAGATGTTCGTCGGCGTCGGCGCGAGCCGCGTGCGCGACCTGTTCAACCAGGCCAAGGAGACCGCTCCGGCGATCATCTTCATCGACGAGATCGACGCCGTCGGACGTCACCGCGGCGCCGGCATGGGCGGCGGCCACGACGAGCGCGAGCAGACGCTCAACCAGATGCTCGTCGAGATGGACGGGTTCGACCCCAAGGCGAACGTCATCGTCATCGCGGCCACGAACCGTCCCGACATCCTCGACCCGGCCCTCCTGCGTCCGGGCCGCTTCGACCGTCAGATCGGCGTCGACGCGCCCGACCTCAAGGGCCGCCAGCGCATCCTCGAGGTGCACGGCCGCGGCAAGCCGCTGGCCGACGGTGTCGACCTCGAGGTCGTCGCCCGCAAGACGCCGGGCTTCACCGGTGCCGATCTCGCGAACGTGCTCAACGAGGCCGCGCTGCTGACGGCGCGCTCCAACGCGCAGCTGATCGACAACCGTGCGCTCGACGAGGCCATCGACCGCGTCATCGCCGGTCCGCAGCGCCGCACCCGCGTGATGAAGGACAAGGAGAAGCTCATCACTGCCTACCACGAGGGCGGCCATGCCCTCGCGGCGGCGGCGATGAACCACACCGACCCCGTGACGAAGATCACGATCCTCCCCCGCGGCAAGGCGCTCGGGTACACGATGGTGCTGCCGCTCGACGACAAGTACTCGGTCACCCGCAACGAGCTGCAGGATCAGCTCGCCTATGCGATGGGCGGCCGCGTCGCGGAGGAGATCGTCTTCCACGACCCCACGACCGGCGCGAGCAACGACATCGAGAAGGCGACGAGCATCGCCCGCAAGATGGTCACCGAGTACGGCATGACGATGGATGTCGGACCGGTCAAGCTCGGCTCGTCCTCCGGCGAGGTGTTCATGGGCCGCGACATGGGCCACGGGCGCGACTTCTCGGAGCGCGTCGCCGAGCGGGTCGACGTGCAGGTGCGCGCGCTCATCGAGCAGGCGCACAACGAGGCATACGAGGTCATCAACGCCAACCGCGACATCCTCGACAAGCTCGCGCTCGAGCTGCTCGAGAAGGAGACGCTCGACCACGTCGAGCTCGAGGAGATCTTCAAGGACGTCAAGCGCCTGCCGCCACGTCCGCAGTGGCTCTCGAGCGAGCAGCGTCCCGTCTCGGCCCTCCCGCCGGTCGGCGTGCCCGCGCGCCCCGAGCCGGTCGGCGCGGCCGCGCAGACCGAGGCCGAGCAGCCTGCCGCCGAGAAGGCCGCGAAGCGTCGCCCCAGCGGTCAGGCGCGTCCCGCGACCGCGTAGGCTCGGCCCGTGGCCGTCGATCGTGAGCGCGTCGCCGCGCTCGTGCGAGAGCTGCTCGAGGCGATCGGGGAGGACCCCGACCGTCCCGGGCTGAAGCTCACGCCCGAGCGGGTTGCCGACGCCTACTCGGAGTTCTTCGCGGGCGTGGGGGAGGATCCTGCCGCCCCGCTCGCGCACACCATCTCGGTCACGCGCGGCCCTGCGCCCGAGACCCTGCCCTCGGGCGCGGTCATGGTCCGCGACATCCGCTTCCGCTCGATCTGCGAGCATCACCTGCTGCCGTTCCGCGGGCACGCTCACATCGCATACCTCCCCGGTGAGAAGGTCGTCGGGCTCGGCGCCCTGCCGAAGGTCGTCGACATCCTCTCGTCGAGGCCCCAGGTGCAGGAGCGCCTCGGCGAGCAGATCGCCGACGTGATCGCGGCATCCCTCGACACCCGCGGGGTGCTGATCGTCCTCGACGCGTCGCACGAGTGCGTGACAACGCGGGGCGGGCGGCAGACGGATGCCTCGACCGTGACGATCGCCGCGCGCGGGGAGCTCGCCGATCCGGCGGCGCGTGCCGAGCTGATCGCGCTGCTCGGGAGCCGCGAGTGACGCTGATCATGGGGATCGTCAACGTGACCCCTGACTCGTTCAGCGACGGCGGACGGTACCTCGACCCGCAGGCGGCCATCGAGCACGGCCTGGCGCTGCGCGCGCAGGGCGCGGAGATCCTCGACGTGGGCGGTGAGTCCACGCGGCCGGGTTCGGACCGCGTTGATCCGGCCGTCGAGCAGGAGCGTGTGCTCCCCGTCGTGCGTGCGCTCGCCGAGGCGGGCGCGTACGTCAGCATCGACACGATGAACGCCGCGACCGCCGTCGCCGCGGCCCGTGCCGGTGCGCGGCTGGTCAACGACGTGTCCGGCGGCCTCGCCGATCCGGGAATGCTGGCCGCGATCGCGCCGACCGGCGCCGATGTCGCGCTCGGGCACTGGCGCGGTCCCTCGGCCGACATGTACGCGGGCGCCGACTACGACGACGTGGTCTCCGAGGTCGTCACCGAGCTCGGCGCGCGCGTCGAGGCCGCCGCTGCGGCCGGGATCGCGCCGTCGCGCGTCGTGCTCGACCCGGGCATCGGCTTCGGCAAGAAGGGCGAGCAGAACTGGGCCGCACTGCGAGGCATCCCGCGGCTCGTCGCGCTCGGCCCGCGCGTGCTGATCGGCACGAGTCGCAAGCGGTTCCTCGCCGAGACGCTCGCCGAGACGCCGGCCGGGGGCGAGGCCGAGCCCGTCGACGAGGCGCGTCGTGACCTGGCGACCGCCGTCACGAGCGTGCTCGCCGCGCAAGCGGGCGCGTGGGCCGTCCGCGTGCACGACGTCGCCGCCACGCGCGCCGCGCTGCTGGTCGCGCGGGCGTGGGAAGGAGAGAGCCGATGGGCTTCGCCGACGAGATCACGCTGACCGGCCTGCGGGTGTTCGGCCGCCACGGCGTGTACGACGAGGAGCGGCGCGTCGGGCAGGACTTCGTCGTCGACGTCACGCTCTTCCTCGACACCCGCGCCGCGGCCGAGAGCGACGACGTCGCCGACACCGTGCACTATGGCGAGACGGCCGAGCAGGTCGCCGCGATCGTCGGCGGCGACCCGGTGGACCTCCTCGAGACGCTGGCCGCGCGCATCGCCGACCACCTGCTGACGGCCGAACGCGTCGACCGCGTCCGGGTGACGGTGCACAAGCCCCACGCGCCGATCCCGCTGTCGTTCGCCGACGTCTCGGTGACGATCGAGCGCGCGCGGGAGCCGCGATGAACCGGCGGCTGGCGCAGGGCTTCCGCGGCGACGCGCCGCAGGCTGCGCATGCTCCGACCGAGGCGGTGGTCGCGCTGGGCGCGAATCTCGGGGACCGTGCGGCGACGATGGCGGCCGCACTCGACGAGCTGCGTCGTCTGCCGCTCGTCGACGAGGTCCGCGCCTCGGAGCCGGTCGAGTCCGTCGCGGTGAAGCCGGAGGGGCCGGATGCCTCGGCCCCGGCGTACCTCAACGCGGTGGCACTCGTCACCACGCGCCTCGCCCCGTCGGTGCTGCTCGCGTACCTCCACGCGATCGAGGAGCGCCACGGACGCGAGCGGCGCGAGCGGTGGGGGGACCGCACCCTCGACCTCGACCTGATCGCGTACGGCGACCTGCGCAGCGACGACGCGCGCCTGCGGCTCCCGCACCCGCGTGCCGCCGAGCGCGATTTCGTCCTCGCGCCGTGGCTGTCGGTCGACCCCGAGGCCGTCCTGCCGGGGAGCGGGCGCGTCGAGGAGCTGCTCGGGCGGCTGCGAGGAGAGCGATGAAGCGCACCGGGGCCGGCATCCTGCTCGTGGCTGCCGCTCTCGGCGTGGCCGCGGGGTTCCTGCTCGATCAGCTGCTGACGTCGTCGGGCAGGGCGACCTTCACCCCCGTGGTGACGCTGCCGATCCTGCTCGTGCTGCTCGGGGCCGTCGTGGTCGTGCTGGCGGTGCCGATCCGCCAGGCCACACGCGGGTCCGGCCGCGGGCCGGTGAACCCGTTCCGCGCGGTGCGGGTCGCGATGCTCGCGAAGGCGTCGAGCATCGTCGGCGCCGGGATGACCGGGCTCGCGCTCGGGCTGCTCCTGTTCCTCGTGACCCGACCCGTCGTACCGTCGCTAGGCTCGATGGCGACCGTGATCGCGACCGCTGTCTGCGGCGCGCTCCTGGTGGCGGCGGCCCTCGTCGCAGAGCACCTCTGCACCCTCCGGAAGGACGACGATGACGAACAGCCCGGCGGGGACGACGCCTGAAGGGGCTTCGCCCGGCACTTCCGGCACTTCCGGCATCCCCGGCGCCCCGGGGTCGGCGCCGGTCGCCATCGAACCGGACGCGGGCGCGTACGACCGGCTCGCGGAGCCGCGCTCGGAGAACCGTCTCGCGCTGGAGACCGGCGTCTGGCACCAGATCTCGCCGAACTACGTGCGGGTGCAGTTCATCTCGACCGGATCGTTCCTGCTGATCGTGATCGCCGCGACCCTCGTCCTCGCGCTGCTCCTCGAGCAGGCGTGGGCGTGGATCCCGGGCGGCATCCTGACCGCGATCATGGTGTGGAGCCTGGCGATCCTGCCGCGTCAGGCGCGCTCGATCGGCTATCAGCTGCGTGAGGACGACCTGGTGTTCCGCCGCGGCATCCTGTGGCAGCGCTTCGTGGCCGTCCCTTACGGCCGCATGCAGCTCGTCGACATCACGCACGGTCCACTCGACCGCGGGTTCGGCATCGCGCAGCTGAAGTTCGTCACCGCGGCCGCGACGACCGGTGTGGTGATCCCCGGGCTCGAGCAGCAGACGGCCGAGACGCTCCGCGACCATCTCGTCGAGGTCGCCGAGAGTCGGCGCACCGGGCTATGACCGACTCCGCCCCCGACGCGCCGCCGCAGGACCTGGTGCGCTCGCCGCTGAGCGACGGCGACTGGCACCGGCTGCACCCGCTCACCCCGCTGCTGCGCGGCGGGCTGTTCCTCATCGTCGTGATCGGCATCGTCGTGGCGAATCTGCGCGATCGGCTCCTCGTCCTGTTCCTGCCCTGGCTGGCGCCGGGGATCGGCGACGACCTCGAGGACGAGGTCTCCGACTGGGACGGAGCAGGCGACCCGATCGACTTCGTAATCGCCAACAACCTGTACCTCCTCGCGGTGCTGGTCGTGCTCGGCGCGCTCATCGTGCTCGTCGCGGTCTTCTACACGTCGTGGCGCTTCCACACGTTCCGGATCACCGACGACGACGTCGAGGTGCGCAGCGGCGTCCTGTTCCGCACACAGCGCCGCGCGCCGCTCGATCGCGTGCAGGGGGTCAACCTGACGCGGCCGATGATCGCGCGGCTGCTCGGCATGGCCAAGCTCGAGGTGGTCGGCGCGGGCACCGACTCGAACGTGAAGCTGGAATACCTGTCGACATCGAATGCCGAAGCGGTCCGTGCCGACATCCTGCGGCTCGCGTCGGGCAGAAGGCTGGCGGATGCCTCGTCCCCGTCGACGCCGGCTCGCCACGGCGGGCGGGTCGCCGCGCTCAGCCAGACGGTCGGCCGAGAGATCACCGGATTGATCGAGGGGCCGGAGCTGCCGGTGGCTGTGCCGGACTCGGTCGTCGACATCCCGCTCGGCCGGCTCGTGGCATCCCACATCGTCAGCATGTCGACCATCGGCCTGATCGTCGCGGCGATCGCCATCGGCATCGGCGTCTCGCAGGGCGTCACCTGGCTGCTCTTCGGCTTCGTGCCCGCCATCATCGGCTTCGGTGCGTACTGGGTGCGCTCGATCGTCCGCTCGCTGCGCTATTCGATCGCGCCGACGCCCGATGGCGTGCGCATCACGTTCGGCCTGCTGACCACCGTGACGGAGATCGTGCCGCCCGGTCGCGTGCACGCGATCGAGGTCACGCAGCCGATCCTGTGGCGCCCCGCGGGATGGTGGACGATCCGGATCAACCGGCTCACCGGCCGCAGCGCGGCCGACACGAACACGGACCAGTTCACGACCGTCCTGCCGGTGGGCACCGCCGCCGACGTCGAGCGCGTGCTGCGGCTCCTGCAGCCCGGGGTCCCCGATGCGGAGTGGCCGCTCATCGTGCGGCAGGGCGTGCTCGGACCGATCGACCGCGACACCTTCACGAACACCCCGGCGCGCGCGTGGTGGATCCGACCGCTGTCGTTCCGCCGCAACGGCTTCCGGCTGACCGACGACGTGCTGCTGCTGCGCCGCGGGGTGGTGTGGCGCAAGCTCGCCATCCTGCCGCTCGCACGTCTGCAGAGCCTCGGCCTGCACCAGGGACCGCTCGATCGGATGTCGCGCGTCGCGTCGCTGCGCGGCCACGTGGTGACCGGCCCGGTCTACGCCCATCTCGCCGCGATCGACCGCGACGCGGGGCTCGCGCTGTTCGACGCCGTGGCCCACGGAGCGGTGGCGGCGGCCGGCGACGACCGGTCGCACCGCTGGGCGGAGGACGTGCAGGTCGAGGCGGAGGGCGGTCCGACGGCTGTGCCCGCCACGCCGGCGGCGGTGCCCACCGGGCCGACGGCGGAGGCCGCGCCGGCGGTGGATCCCTCCGTGCCGACGGCGGAGGCCGCGCCGGCACCGGCCGGACCGGGGGTCTCCGAGCCCGTGCCCGGGGAGCGCGCGTGACGCGCGACGGCCGTCTCGGTGTCGGAGTGATCGGCGCCGGGCGTGTGGGTCCGGTGATCGCGGCGGCGCTCGCCGGGGCGGGGCACGCGCTCGTGGGCATCACCGCGGGCTCGGATGCCGAGCGGGTCGAGGCGATCCTGCCCGATGTGCCGACGCTCGACGCTCCCGAGGTGATCCGGCGGAGCGAGCTGGTGGTGCTCGCCGTGCCGCACGACGAGTTGGAGGCGCTCGTCGCCGGCCTCGCCGCGGTCGGCGCCTGGCAGCCCGGACAGTTGGTGCTCCACACCGACCCCGCCTTCGGCACAGGGGTTCTGGCGCCCGCGGTCGCCCAGGGATCGATCCCGCTCGCGGTGCACCCCGCCATCGTGTTCACAGGGACCTCCATGGATCTGCGGGCGCTCTCGACCGGGTACGCCGCGGTCACGGCGCCCGGACCCGTGCTTCCGATCGCGCAGGCGCTCGCCGTCGAGCTCGGCTGCGAGCCCGTCGTCGTCGCCGAGGAAGACCGGCCGGCGTACGCCGAGGCCGTCGGCGCGGCGACCGAGTTCTCGCGGTCGATCGTGCGCCAGTCGGCCGCGCTGCTGCGCGAAGCCGGGGTGCCGAACCCGGGGGCTTTCCTGTCGGGGCTCGTTCATACGACGATCGACCACGCGCTCGCCGACGCCGGGTCCGGAGGTCCGGCCGATCCCACCGCTACGATCAACGGATGATCAGCACCATCGACGGGTTGCGCTCCCGACTGGCCGAGGCCAGGGCCGCAGCCCCCGAGGGGGCCAGGGTCGCGCTCATCTCCACCATCGGCGCGCTCCACGACGGCCACATCGACCTCGTCCACCGAGCCCGCGAGGTCGCCGAGATCGTCGTGGTCTCGGTCTTCGTCAACCCGCTGCGGTTCGTGAACCAGACCGAGTTCGCCGCCTACCCGCGGACCCTCGACGACGACGAGCGGCTGCTCGAGTCGCTGGGTGTCGACGTGGTCTTCGCGCCCGAGACGACGGAGCTGCTGCCCGACGGCAGTGCCACCACGAAGGTGAGCGCCGGCGATCTCGGCCTGCGGTACGAGGGCCGCGCCCGGCCGTTCTACTTCGACGGGCTGCTGACCGTCGAGGCGAAGCTGCTGAATCTGGTGAAGCCCGACGTCGTCGTCTACGGAGAGCGCGACCCGCAGCGGGTCTTCCTCGTGCGGCGCATGGTGCGCGATCTCTTCTTCGACGTCGAGGTCGCGACGGTCGAGACCGTCCGGGGCGACGACGGACTGCCCGTCTCGACCAGGGTCGGGATGCTGGAGGATCGCGATCTGGCCGCGGCCGGCCTGCTCCCCGTCGCTCTCGACGCGGCGGCCTCGAATGCCGACCGCGGAGTCGACGCGTGCATCGCCGCGGCGCAGTCGGCGCTGATGGGTGAGCCGCGGATCAGGCTCGAGTACTTGAGCGTCGTCGATCCGACCTCGTTCCTCCCCGTCGACGAGGGTCACCAAGGGCAGGCGCTCGCGCTCATCGCCGCGAGCGTCGCGGGCCACCGTTTCATCGACAACGCCCCGATCTACATCAGCTGACGCGGGGGTCCAGGCCACAGCGCGGGCGTGATCCGCGTCGGCGCGCATGCGACGGCGACCGGCACAGGGAGCGCCGAGCGCGCGCCGATAGACTGGGCGGCGACTTTGCGAGGAGCCCACCCGATGCCAGAAACGCCTGCGAACACGCCCGCCGACGCCGAGCCCACCGAAGAGGACATCTTCGAGCAGAAGGCCGTGCGCCTGGCGAAGCGCGAGCGACTCATGGCGGAGCGAGCGGATGCCGCGGGCGGCGCCTACCCGGTGAGCCTGCCCATCACCGACACGATCCCCGCCCTGCGCGCACGCTTCGGCGAGCTCGAGGCCGGCGCCGAGACCGGCGAGACCGCCGCCGTCGCCGGACGCATCGTGTTCAGCCGGAACACCGGGAAGCTCTGCTTCGCGACCCTGCAGGCGGGCGACGGCAGCCGGATCCAGGCCATGGTCTCGCTGGCCGCTGTCGGTGAGGAGTCGCTCCAGCGCTGGAAGGAGCTCGTCGACCTCGGCGACCACGTCTTCGTCGAGGGCGAGGTCATCTCGAGCCGACGTGGTGAGCTGTCGATCATGGTGTCGGACTGGCGGATCGCCGCCAAGGCGGTCCTCCCGCTGCCGAACCTGCACACCGAGCTGAGCGAGGAGAGCCGCGTCCGCAGCCGCTTCCTCGACCTCATCGTGCGGGACCGTGCGCGCGACACCGTCGTCGCGCGCGCCAAGGCGAACGCGAGCGTGCGGCAGACGTTCACGAGCCACGGCTTCCTCGAGGTCGAGACCCCGATGCTGCAGGTGCAGCACGGCGGAGCGTCGGCGCGCCCGTTCATCACCAACTCCAACGCCTTCGACACCGACCTCTACCTGCGCATCGCCCCCGAGCTGTTCCTCAAGCGCGCGGTCGTGGGCGGCATCGACCGGGTCTTCGAGATCAACCGGAACTTCCGCAACGAGGGCGCCGACTCCACCCACAGCCCCGAGTTCGTCATGATCGAGGCGTATCAGGCGTACAGCGATTACAACGGCATCGCCGATCTGACGCAGGAGATCATCCAGAACGCCGCGGTCGCGATCACGGGTTCGACCACGGTCACGTGGGCCGACGGCACGGAGTACGACCTCGGCGGCGAGTGGGAGCGCCTCCCGATGTACGGGTCGCTGTCCGAGGCATCCGGCCGCGAGATCACTCCCGAGACCACGCTCGACGAGCTCGTCGCCTTCGCGAACGAGGTCGGGGTCGACCTTCCTCCGCACGCGACGCACGGCAAGCTGGTCGAAGAGCTCTGGGAGCACTTCGTCAAGCCCGGTCTCACCCGGCCGACGTTCGTCATGGACTTCCCGATCGACACCAGCCCGCTCGTACGGGAGCACCGTTCGATCGCCGGCGTCGTGGAGAAGTGGGATCTGTACACGCGCGGCTTCGAGCTGGCGACCGGATACTCCGAGCTCGTCGACCCGGTCATCCAGCGCGAGCGGTTCGTCGAGCAGGCGAAGCTCGCCGCACGCGGTGACCTCGAGGCGATGCGCATCGACGAGGAGTTCCTCCGTGCGCTCGAGCACGGCATGCCCCCCACCGGTGGCATGGGCATGGGGATCGATCGCCTGCTCATGGCGATCACCGGTCTCGGCATCCGCGAGACGATCCTCTTCCCGCTCGTCAAGTAGGGCGTTCACCGGACGGAAGTCACGGCGTGCGACGGAAGGCCCAGTCGGGCAGGTGGCCCGCCAGCACGAACGACCGCAGGATCTCACTGAGCCCGTGCTCGGGCTCGATCGCGCACGCTTCTTCGGCGTAGAGCTCGGCGTGGGTCGAGCGGCCCAGCGCCCACGACAGCCACGCGCACATCGCGAGGGCGCCGGGCCGCAACGGGCGCGGCGCGGATGCCGCCACATGCCGGGCGAGGCAGAGCGCACGCTCGAGCCGCTCCGGGTCGGGGCGGTCGCCCTCGCCCCACAGCCGCATCGCGAGGTGCGCCGGATACTCCTCGCCCGACTCCCACCTCAGCTGCGCGTCGAAAGCCTCGTCGCCCTCGGCGAGCGTGCCGCTCCACTGCACGAGGGCGATGTCGCGCAGCGACGGCCGCGACAGACACCACACCAGGGTCGCGGCGTCGTAGGGCGCGAGTTCGTCGGGATCCCACCCGAGCGCATCCTCGAACAGCGCCGGAAGATCGTCGAGGAGGCAGACCGCGGCGAGGGCCGCCGGGTCGATGCGATCCGAGTCGTCGGCGGATGCCTCGGCCCTCGCAACACGCTCGTCCGTCGCCTCCCGCTCGTCCGGCTCGTCCGTCTGCTCATCGCCGATCGACGGCTCGGCCGACGCCGGGCCGCAGAGCACCTCGACGGCGCGCTCCAGCGCGATGATCGCGCGGCCCACCCGCTCGGCCCGAGCCAGGTCGACCGACGGCAGCTCCGCGCCCGTCGCCTGATCGCCATCGGCGACCGCGGGCAGGTCGTCCGCTCCGCACGCGACGCCGAGCTCGTCGAGGGGACGGCCCTCGGGCGGACACGACGGGTCGAGGAACGATCCCCAGCCGTCGGATGCCACGCACAGGGCGTCCGTCGTGCCGAGACCGCACGCATCCGCGCGGCGCGCGAGCGCGCGGAAGAGGTCGGCGTGCGGCATCCGCTCCTCGTCTGCGAAGGCCGAGTCGGTGAACGCGACCGCCGCGACGGCGTCGGCTTCGGGGAGCCGGCAGATCATGCCGATGACGGTCGCGGCCATGCGGTCGACGGCATCCGGCGCACCGTCGGGGAGGTCGAAGCGCAGGGCGCCGACGCTGCGCGATCCGGCGAACGGGATCATCACGAGGCTGCGCGAGGGCACGTAGCCGAGCATGCGCGGGACGAGGGACAGGAACTCCGCGGCGCCCGCGGCTTTGACGGTCGTTGTCATGGCTCGAGCGTCGGGGCGATAGTCGCCGGCCGGGCCGGTTTCCACAGGCCGGGGCTGCGTGCCCCGCTTCGACCGGTTCGGGGGAGGAGGGGCCGCGAACCCGCGTACCATGGAAGGCATGGACGACTACTGGACCGCAGTCGTGTGGACGCTGCTTCCCACTATCGTCGTCAGCCTCATCTTCTTCTACGTGCTGCGCAGCGTGATCCGCGCCGACCGCAACGAGCGCCGCGAATACGCGCGCATCGAGGCCAAGGAGCGCGCGAGGCGCGGGCTGCCGCCGGCCGCGGCATCCGTCGAGACCTCCGCCACCTCCGAGCGCTGACGGAGGTCCCCACTAAGGTGGGGCTCACGCAGACCGGGAACGCGAGGAGCATCGGTGATCACCATCACGTTCGACGCGACGTGGTGGCTCGTGCTGGTGTTCATCACCGATCTCATCATCCGTGTGGCCGCGATCATCATCGTGCCGCGCAACCGGCGCCCTACCGCGGCGATGGCGTGGCTGCTCGCGATCTACTTCATCCCCATCGTGGGCGTCTTCCTGTTCCTGCTCATCGGCAACCCGCGACTGCCGCGCAAGAGGCGGCGCAAGCAGGAGCGCATCAACGACTACATCCACGACACCAGCGCGTCGCTCGATTTCGGCACACTGCGCCCGCATGCGCCGTCGTGGTTCACCTCGCTGGTCACCCTGAACCGCAATCTCGGCGCCATGCCCCTCGCCGGCGACAATGCCGCGCGCATCATCGGCGAGTACCAGGCGAGCCTCGATGCGATGGCAGACGCGATCCGGGCGGCCGAGAAGTACGTGCACGTCGAGTTCTACATCCTGCAGGCGGATGCCGCCACCGACGGCTTCTTCCAGGCGCTCGAAGAGGTCAGCGCGCGCGGCGTCACGGTGCGGGTCCTCCTCGACCATTGGGCCAATCGGGGCAAGCCGAACTACAAGTCCACGCTCAAGCGCCTCGATGCGATGGGCGCGCAGTGGCACCTGATGCTCCCGGTGCAGCCGCTCAAGGGCAAGTACCAGCGGCCCGACCTGCGCAATCACCGCAAGCTCCTCGTCGTCGACGGGCGCGTCGCATTCACCGGCTCGCAGAACGTCACCGACTCGACGTACAACCTGAAGAAGAACATCAAGCGGGGCCTGCACTGGGTCGACCTCATGGTGCGCATCGAGGGCCCGGTCGTGGCATCCGTCAACGCCGTCTTCCTGTCGGACTGGTACAGCGAGACCGACGAGATCCTCACCGACGAGATCGACCTGTTCGACGTCACCTCCGGACCGGGCGACCTCGACTGCCAGATCGTGCCGTCGGGCCCCGGGTTCGAGTTCCAGAACAACCTCAAGCTGTTCGCCGGCCTGCTGTACGCCGCGCAGCGCAAGATCATCGTGGTCAGCCCCTATTTCGTGCCCGACGAGGCGCTGCTGCTCGCCATCACCACGGCGTGCCAGCGCGGCATCCACGTCGAGCTCTTCGTGTCGGAGGAGGGAGACCAGGCGCTCGTGTATCACGCGCAGCGCAGCTACTACGAGGCGCTGCTGCGGGCGGGCGTGAAGATCTGGATGTACCAGCGGCCCTTCATCCTGCACTCGAAGTCCATGACCATCGACGACGAGGTCGCCATCGTCGGCTCGAGCAACATGGACATGCGCTCGTTCGGTCTCAACCTGGAGATCTCGATGCTCGTGCGGGGCGAGGAGTTCGTCCGCGAGATGCGCGGCATCGAAGACGGCTACCGCGCCCTCAGTCGCGAACTCACGCTCGAAGAATGGGAGAAGCAGCCGCTCCGCTCGACCGTGCTCGACAACCTCGCGCGCCTCACATCGGCACTGCAGTGATCACCCGCGCCGGGTGATTGTGACCGGGGCGTTATCGAGGACCCTGAGATACGGTCCCGTTCTGAGACACCATAAGGCTGACGGATGCCGCGGTCCGAGGCATCCGCTCTGCTCACGGAAGGATCTCGCATGACTTCTCGCACTCGCTCCGTCCTCGCCGGGCTCGGCCTCGCCGCGCTCCTCACGGGTGTGCTCACCGCCTGCGCCACCGGCCCGAGCGGCACCCCGACCACGCCCGCGACATCGACCGACGACGACGCGAACGACGACGCCAACGAGCAGGAGGTCGGCGCCGCCTGGCTCGACGGCGGCCGCATGATCGGCATCGTCACGCAGGGCAGCTCGACCTGCGTGCCCACCGCCGAAGAGGCGACGTTCGAAGGCGGTGTGATGAAGGTCACGCTCGTCGACGTCGAGGGTGACACGCCCTGCACCGCCGACCTCGCGCCGCGCGTGACGCTCGTGGCCGTGCCCGGGGGCGTCGACCCCGAGCAGGGCGTCGAGATCGAGGTCGCCGGCGACGGCTGGCAGGGCGACACCGACCTCGACGGCGTCCCCGGGCTGACCGGAGGCGGAGAGACCGACTACCTGCCGTCTGCGGGCTGGACCGACGTCGACGGCCAGTTCGTCGTGCTCTCGTGGGGCTCGTCGAGCTGCGCGCCCGTGGTCGAGAACACCGAGGCGACCAGCGTGACCGAGATCACGGTGACCTTCGCCACGCCACCCGCCGACCAGGTCTGCACGATGGACATGGCGCCGCGAGGCGTGGTGACCGCGGTGCTCGAGGGTCCTGAAGACGACGCCGAGATGTTCGCGATCCTCGAGGGCGCGGAGTTCGACAACGTGCGGGTGCCGATCTACCCCAACTGAGGGGCGGTGCGTGCGGCTTCGTGGTCGACCGCGCCGAATTGTGGGTCTGCGGCGGCTCGCGTCACCGTTTGGCGCGGTTGACGCGCGAGCGCGTGCGCGAGGGGACGTGACTCCTCCACAGGCGCGTTTCGATGGCACACGCTCTGCGTGGCTGTGGAAGAAGGGGCCGGATGCCGCGGCCGGCGCGACGCTGACGGGGTGCGCTCCCCTCTGCCGCCCGAGTTGGGCAACCGTTTCACGACGGCGGCGGCTCTCGCGGCCGGGGTGAAGCCGTCCCGATTGAGGAGCAGCGATCTCGTCCAGCCGTTCCATGGCGTGCGCGCGGTGCGTGCGGTATCCCCCGAAGCGAAGCCATCGACGCCGGAGGATCGGGTCCTCGAACTCGTGGATCACTATGCGCTGCGGATGACCGAGCACGAGTTCTTCACCCATGTCGCGGCCGCCGTCATCTGGGGTCTGCCGCTTCCGATCACCGTATTCGCGGGTCGGCCGCTCGACGTCGGTGTCTTCGCTCCGCGACGGAACGCGTCCGGCTCGCGGACGAAGGGGCACTCGGTGAAGCCCGGGTTTGCGCACGTCGTGAGGCATCCCGAGCTCGGCGTACGGGTGACGACCCCGGCCTCAACCTGGGCGATGCTCGGCGGCGACCTGCAGCTGCGGGACCTCGTAGCCGTGGCCGACGCGGCCGTGCGAGTGCCGATGCATGAGAATGACAGACCCGCGCTTGCCACCATCGACCAGTTGCGCGCCGCGCTTTCAGCGGGCAGGCGCACGGGGATCGCCCGACTGCGAACCGCCTTGCCGCTGGTGTGCGAACGTTCGTGCTCACGACCGGAGACCTGGTTGAGGCTGCTGCTGATCGATGCCCGCCTCGCGGTTCCCTCAGCCAACTTCGACGTGTACGCGGATGGTCGGTGGATCGCGCGCGTCGACCTCGCCTATCCCGACCTTCGGATCGCGCTCGAGTACGAGGGCGAGCATCACCTCACCGATTCCGCGCAATGGCACCTCGACATCGCCCGAGCGGAGCGCCTCGTCGAGGCGGGATGGCGGGTGATCCGCGTGACGAAGGCCGACGTGTTTCGCGACCCCGCGCCGCTGATCGATCGGGTCCGCCGCGCGATCGCCCTCGCCGCGCGCTGACGGAGTCCCTCTCGCGCAGGGAGTTGGCGCTCAACCGCGCCGAACTGCGCGCGGACATCTGCTGGGGTCGCCGATTGGCGCGGTTGAGCGAGCGCGTGCGGTGCCCAACCGCGCCAACCTGCGGGCCAGGCCGGCGGGTGACGGCCATTCGGCGCGGTTGAGCAATAAGCAGAGAGCGGATGCCGCGGCTACGTGTCGGCGCGGACGAGCAGGTCGCCGATCTCGCAGTCCAGCGCCTGGCAGATCGCCGACAGGGTCGAGTAGCGGATCGCGCGCGCCCGGTCGTTCTTGAGGATCGACAGGTTCACCACCGAGACGCCGACGAGCTCAGACAGGCGCGTGAGCGTCATGCCGCGCTCCTCGAGCAGCCGGTCGAGCCGGCAGTGCACGCCGGAGGGACCGTCGTCGTCCGCGGCGGGACTCACACGAGTCCTTCGCTGTCGCGCTCGAGCCGACCGGTGTGTGCGAGCAGAGCCGAGACGGCTTTGAGCGCGCCCGCCGTGAACACGGTCGACAGTATCCAGGCGACGGGAGGGATCGCCCACACGGCGAACGAGGGCTCGGTGGAAGTCCCGACCGACATCAGACGAGGGCCTCCGTGTCGTGCTGCAGGCGCTCGCCGTGGCGGAAGATGGCGCCCAGCGCGCCGAGGGCCAGCGCGGCCGCGATCGGCCAGAACGAGACCGACACCCGGTAGACGCCCGTGCTGCTGACGTCACCGCTGTTCGGCGGGAACAGCTCGTTCGCGAGGATCGACCGACCCATGCTCCCGAGGATCTCGGCGCCGAGCCCGGCGACGAGGACGACGGCTGCGCCGATGAGCATCCAGCGGCTCACGACCCGGGCGAACGGCGCGCCCTTCAGCGAGCGGCTGCAGGCGATCGCGAGCACGACACCCGGCGCGGCGGCGGCGAAGAGGGCGAGGACGTCGGCCGTCGCGAGCAGGACCCTGATGCCGGCGTCCAGGCCGGCGACCGTCACGTCCGCGCTCTGGACGTATCCGCACACGAGCGTCATCGACGTCGCAGGCACCGATTCCGTCACATCGCCGCAGGTCTGGTCTCGGAGCAGGTCGGCGACGACCGGGATATCCGGGATCCAGGTGTCCCCGCCGCTGAGCCAACGCCACGTCGTCGCGACGAGGAGCACTCCGGTGAACGCCACCCATACGCGGGCGACGGCCCCGGCGACGTCGACGACCACGGCAGGGCTGTTCCGCCGTCGCGCATCCCACACCGCGAGCCCGACGATCCCGCCCACGATCAGAAGACCCGCGCCCAGCATCAGCAGGGCTCCGGGCAGATCAGGCCATCCGACGCTCATCGCGACTCCATATCGATAGTCGTTGTTAACGAAAAACGATATGCCCTCCTCGGCCCCGGGGTCAAGCACGCGTTGCGCTATGCCCATGGCGAACACGGGCTTGCGGCATCCGCCCTCTCGTTACCCTCGATGTAAGGCGCAGAGGGCCCGACAGACCCTCCCTGCCTCGAAGGAGTGTGAACGATGTTCGAGAGATTCACCGACCGTGCCCGTCGGGTGGTCGTCCTCGCCCAAGAAGAGGCGAAGATGCTCAACCACAACTACATCGGCACCGAGCACATCCTGCTCGGGCTGATCCACGAGGGCGAGGGGGTCGCCGCGAAGGCGCTCGAGTCCCTCGGCATCTCGCTCGACGCAGTCCGCGAGCAGGTCCAGGACATCATCGGCCAGGGCCAGCAGCAGCCGACCGGGCACATCCCCTTCACGCCGCGCGCCAAGAAGGTGCTCGAGCTGTCGCTGCGCGAAGCGCTGCAGCTCGGCCACAACTACATCGGCACCGAGCACATCCTCCTCGGCCTCATCCGCGAGGGCGAGGGCGTCGCCGCGCAGGTGCTCGTCAAGCTCGGCGCCGACCTGAACAAGGTGCGCCAGCAGGTCATCCAGCTGCTCTCGGGCTACCAGGGCAAGGAGCCCGCGGCTGTCTCGGGCGCCGCGCACGAGGGTCAGCAGGCCGCCCAGGGCGGCTCGGCGGTGCTCGATCAGTTCGGCCGCAACCTCACGCAGGCCGCGCGCGACAACAAGCTCGACCCCGTCATCGGGCGCGAGAAGGAGATCGAGCGGGTCATGCAGATCCTCTCGCGTCGCTCCAAGAACAACCCCGTCCTCATCGGCGAGCCCGGCGTCGGCAAGACCGCCGTCGTCGAGGGTCTCGCGCAGGCCATCGTCAAGAACGACGTGCCCGAGACCCTGAAGGACAAGCAGGTCTACTCCCTCGACCTCGGCTCGCTCATCGCGGGCTCCCGCTACCGCGGTGACTTCGAGGAGCGCCTGAAGAAGGTCACGAAGGAGATCCGCACCCGCGGCGACATCATCGTCTTCATCGACGAGATCCACACCCTCGTGGGCGCCGGCGCGGCCGAGGGCGCGATCGACGCCGCTTCGATCCTCAAGCCGCTGCTCGCCCGCGGTGAGCTGCAGACGATCGGCGCGACCACGCTCGACGAGTACCGCAAGCACTTCGAGAAGGATGCCGCGCTCGAGCGCCGCTTCCAGCCGATCCAGGTCGCCGAGCCGAGCCTGCCGCACGCGATCAACATCCTGAAGGGGCTGCGCGACCGCTACGAGGCGCACCACAAGGTGCAGATCACCGACGGCGCCATCGTCGCCGCGGCAAACCTCGCCGACCGCTACATCTCGGACCGCTTCCTGCCCGACAAGGCGATCGACCTGATCGAC